>JAZRYS010000261.1:0-71149 GCA_045600865.1 Candidatus Aphodosoma sp. | reverse complement strand
CCTTGACGAAGAGGCCATCCGCGTGATGAAGAAAAAGTATGCGGATAGATGGGAAAAGCCTGAGTTCAACAATATCCCAACCAATCAGGTATTACGGGATTTCATGCTGATGGACAAAGATGGTCATCTCAACTACGCAGCACTCATCCTGTTGGCAAAGTCGGATGTTATCTACCGCCATTTGCCATGCGATAATGTTGTTGTAGAGTATCGCCTCTATCACCACATGATAGAATACACGGCAAGAGCAGAGTTCCGAGAACCTCTTTTCCTGCTTGTTGATCATGTGTGGGATTATATCAACCAACCCGCAAGTAACCCACTGCAGCATTATCGCGATAAGTTCGCACGTTACGCTCTGCCAGCTTTCAATGAAGATGTTGTACGAGAAGCTGTTCTCAATGCCATTTGCCACAGAGTAATGTTCATACAAAGCGATATTGTTATCAAGCAATACCCTGACATGCTCGTCATTACCAATGCCGGAGGTTTCCCTGTGGGTGTAGATGCAGACAATATTTTGTCTGTTAACAGTATGCCACGAAGCAGACGTATCAGTGAAGTGCTACAGAGGACAGGACTTGTCGAGAAGAGTGGACAAGGTGTTGACCGCATGTTTGCTATCAGCATTTCTGAAGGTAAGCCTATTCCTGATTACTCTCTGACCGATGAGTGGCAGGTATGCCTCCGTCTGCACGGAACTATTCAAGACCCTGCCCTCCTGCTCCTGATACACGAAATTCAGCATAATCGTTCCACGACGGAAAAACTGAACGCCTTTGATCTTCTTGCCCTCTATCGTGTTTCACGAGGCGAAAGCATACGCAACGTCGATACCGTAACCCTAAAGAAACTGTTATCTCAGGGACTCTTGGTTGAAACAGGCAACGGAATAAAGCTCACCCCTTTGTATGATGAGATGAAGCTTCGTGCAGGTGTGACAGACAGGGTAGAAGGTCGGAATGTTCAGGTAAATGATACGGTAAATGTCCCTATAAATGATACTGTAAAATTATCGCAACTCACTGAAAGACAGCAGAGAATTTACGAGATGATAAAAGCGGGGACAATAAATGTCCCTAATAATGTCCCTAATAATGTCCCTGTAAATGCCCCGAACCTTGCAATGAGCTTGAATGTGTCGGAGAAAACAATCAAACGAGATCTTGTAGCCATGCAATCTGCTGGCGTTATACGGCATATAGGTCCAACTAACGGAGGACATTGGGAAGTGATAACAGAATAAAAGGTAGCAACAAAACGACATAACGACAATGAAGTCAGAAGAAATAAAGAATCTGCTTGACAGATTTATCCGCAGTAAAGGTGACCAAGCACTTTTTCGACTGAATATTGCTATGTTGAAACGCAAGATGGGAGCACCAGATAAACGTGCTATAGCCGATTTTTTCCCGACTATTGGCATCAAGGCTAAGGATTTTGCTGCCGAGATGACGAGCGTAAATGTCCAGCAGAAGGATCTTCATGGAATGCCATCCATAGAGAAAGAATACGTTGACAACAACAAAGCCGTACGCGATATGCTCCTTGGCCGTGGAATTGTTCCCGAACCACTTCCCGCAAGCGAAGATGTTAAGAAAGTAGAACGCAGATTGGCATCGGATGAGAAAAAAGTGCTGCCGAAGAAATGATTAACATAATAAGATGAAAGTAGTATCATTCTTTGCAGGTTGTGGAGGTCTTGACCTTGGCTTTGAGCAGGCAGGATTCAATGTAGTTTGGGCTAATGAGTTCGAACCGCATTGTCGTGCAACATATATTCGCAATCATCCCAATACAGAGTTTGTGCTTGGTGATGTCTGCAATATTGACCCTAATTCGATTCCTGATTGTGACGGATTCGTAGGTGGACCTCCTTGCCAGTCATGGAGTGTGGGAGGAAAACAAAAAGGTCTTGATGACGAAAGAGGTCAGTTGTTCCTTAAATACATAGAACTTATCAAAGCAAAGCAACCGAAATTCTTTGTAATTGAGAATGTAAAAGGTATGCTGGATGATAAGTTCAAGGAAGTGTTTGAGGATTTTGTAAATAGGCTTGACAGTGCAGATTATGATGTTCAATGGTCATTGCTTGATGCTGTGAATTTCCGCATTCCTCAGAATCGTGAAAGGGTTTTCTTTGTTGGTTTCAGGAAGGAATTGAATGTGACATTTACATTTCCTAACCCAACATGTGATGAACTTGTCACCCTGGAGAGAGCGATTGGCGATATTACAGAAAAGCCTAATTTCTACTCTGGTCGAAGAGAAGATAAAATCGTTGAGCATATACGTCCAAACCATGATGTACTGACTTCTAAATTCGGTTCATTTTATTACCGAGGAAACAGACGAAGAGGTTGGCAACAACCATCCTTCACTATAAATGCAACAGCCGACTTTGCTCCATTGCATCCTTCTTCTCCAAAAATGATGTACTTCGGTCATGAGAATTGGAACTTCCAGAAAGACAAATTGAGCGAGTATAGAAGATTAAGTGTGCGC
Source organism: Candidatus Aphodosoma sp. (assembly GCA_045600865.1). Lineage (GTDB taxonomy): Bacteria > Bacteroidota > Bacteroidia > Bacteroidales > Paludibacteraceae > Aphodosoma. Next base: position 68,644 of record JAZRYS010000261.1, on the reverse strand, counting down.
GAATGTGCTAGAATACAGACTTTCCCCGATAATTTCATCTTTGAATATGACGACATAAAGGATGCATACAAGATGATAGGAAATGCAGTTCCTCCTCGTCTTGGTCAAGAGATAGCAAAAGCCATACAGAGTGCACTTAACCGTGTAAAAGTAGCTCCATCTGTTCGAGTTCCACAAGTAAAGACATCTGAGAGTACGGTTCTCGTTGGCTACTATAAGGGGGATTGGCATAAACAACTCATACTACAGAATAAGTTGTATTATGTCCGTTCAGATGGTAGAAAAGGTTCTATGTTCAAAGAAGATTTTGCAGTAGTACCAAACTATCTATTGATTCACCACAAGAACGAGGCATATCTATATGAACTTGACGCAGAAGAGCCAGTACTTGCTGATGCTTCATTCTTGAAATCATTAGGTTTTGCAACCTCTGGTGAAACATATCTATGTTTTAGAATCAAAGGCGATAATCCTATGACTGCACATGATCTTGGTTGTAATTCGTATAAACCGATTTATGACCAAAGGAATTATTATCCATATTTCACAACAATCGAAAAAGTAATAGATATAAAGATATGAACGTTGATAGCGAACAGATAACTCTTGACAAGAGTCTTGTCGTTGCCCAGGATCAGCCTTTATCGGACAAGCAGCTTCAAACCTGTTTAATAAATGCGCTTGGCAAGAATAAATGTAGGATTCTTACAGTCCCACCTCGTAAGTGGGTACTGGAGTACATAGATGGCGGTAAGGTATATCACTTTCTCGTTAGGAATTGTACTTATTTGGGTAATCCACATCCGATTTTCAAGAAGAGAGTGCAGTTGCCACTTTGGTTTAATGAATATACAAATGCGATAAATATGCAGAACCCCAATATAGATATTCGTTATATTGGCGTATATCATTATGGTGACGAGCATCATGGTGATAATGTCATATTTGTGGACTTTAAGAAGGACACTTATTTAGCCAAGAAAGGTCATAATTCATCTGCACACGTCTATACGAATGACCTGTTTCAGGCTATGACTTATGGCGTTTTTACAAAAGAAGATAACTTTGGTAATAGCATCTCTGCAATACGTAGAGATAAGTTCCGCGATTACATTACAGGAAATATCTCAGAGACAAACTCACTTTTCGATTTGTTCCGCAAATTCAATTGTGGCTTCTCATTTGGGCAATGGCTCAAAGCTCTTGACGTTATCAAGGAAATGCACAAAAATGAATGGCATCAATGGAGACAAACCGAATGGGCAGGTTGGTTTTTGGAATACAAATTCAACAAGTTTATCATTGATAATAATGTCACTAATCAAATGCGCTATGTTGGTAGTTCTCTGAAGCGTGAAGGCGATTTAGATTTTGATATTCGCTTTGATGAAGAAGATTTCTATGGTGACTTAAAGGCTAGTGACATCAAGAAAAAAGAAACTCCGGGTAATGATCAAGAGAATCTTATCGAGTGTATTTATCAATTCGATAAATTCTGGTATGTTATTTATGAACATGAGACTCTAAAGGATAGTGAGGCAACTAACTATGAGGCGACAAAAGCAAGAAATCGCTACATTAAAAGTGTCGATCCTTCATACGATAAAGATGAAATGTCTTATCATGAGCGAATGAAAAACTCGGTTAAGTTCATGAAAATGTCCATTATCGAACTTAATCGTGTAAATTTCCGTGAGGCATTAACGGACTTTAATCAAGGTCGCCAGCCTGATGGAAATGCGAGAAAACCGAAATTCAATATTAACAAGAAAGTGCTGGAGAATGATAACTTTGTTGTTTTCCGCTATACTTATAATCAATAATGGAACCTTTTAGATTTATTGACTTATTCTGTGGCATAGGCGGCTTCCATCAAGCGATGGAATCTCTTGGTGGCACGTGTGTCTTTGCTAGTGATATAGATGAAGATTGCCGCAAGACTTATGAGGCGAACTATGGTATCGCTCCAGCAGGAGATATTACAAAGATTGATGCAGCGGATATTCCTGCTCATGACGTGCTATGTGGAGGCTTTCCTTGTCAAGCATTCTCAAAAGCAGGTAAAAGACTTGGTTTTGGTGATGAGACAAAGGGTACACTTTTCTTTGATATTTGCCGTATTCTTGAGTACCATCAGCCAAAGTATGCTCTCCTCGAGAATGTACGTAACCTTGCTAGCCATGATCATGGTAATACATGGAGAGTGATTCATGACAAACTGGAGGAACTAGGTTATAATCTTCTCCCTGAACCTCTAATTTTCAGCCCTCACTATGTTGGCATCCCTCAGCATCGAGAGCGTGTTTACATTATGTGTGTTCGTAAAGACATTGGCGAGATTCGTCCTTTTGAGTTCAACAAAAAGAAACTTCCTACGTGTTCGATTGAAAACATACTTCAGGATGATAATGAGATTCCAAACGTAGGAGAATATCGTATCTCTCCCGACATGGAGAATCTTATTGATCTGTGGAATGAGTTTCTTCAGAATATTAAGGTTGCAAAACTTCCGGGATTCCCTGTATGGTCAGATCGTCTTTGCGACCTTGATTCTAAAGAAGATTTGAATCAATACCCAGCATGGAAGCAAAATTTTATTTTGAAGAATAATGAGTTGTACGTAAACAACCGTGAATTCATTGATGAGTGGTTGGCACGAGCACAGCAGAATCCTCTGTTTTTTGGAGCCAAGGCAAAATTGGAGTGGCAAGCAGGACAGACAAAGCATCCTGACATCTGGAATCAAATCTTCCAGTTGCGTCCTTCTGGTATTCGTGTAAAAGTAAATTCATATTTCCCTGCACTCGTTGCCATCGTTCAGACTTCAATAGTGGGTTCTCGCAGACGTTTCCTTACTCCAAGAGAGTGTGCGAGATTGCAAAGTTTCCCAGAGAACTTCCAGCCAGACGATAAGCAGGCACAAGCTTACAAACAATTTGGTAATGCCGTCAATGTCGGTTTGGTGAAGTATTTCGCACAATATATGTTTGGCAAGGAGCCAGAGTTACCAGGTGTAATCTGGACGAGTACCGCAGCAAGCAACATACGAAAGATTAGAGACCGTAAGTCAAGATTACATGAGAAGATTCGATTTGCGAAGGGTAATGCATTTGAACCTCAATTGTTTGGAGCTGATGGTGTTGCTGCTTTCGTGCATGGTGGATTTACTGCATCTGATGCATCGTATCGAGATCTTGAAAAGAATAAGCCTAAAAATGTGCAGGTTGAACTCTATAGGTATAATACCGAAGAGCACCCGATGCCTCGATTAAATGAGTATAGTGCTATAGTTTGTGCAGCATTAGATAAACTTGCAAAAAATGATGTATGTATCGTGGTTATGCCTCCAATTAATGGAGAAGGCGGGACTTCTGAAGATAAGATTAATGCGCTTGAACAAGGTGTTGCTTCATGGCTTAACGCAAATCCTGAATGCAGTATTCAAAAAGTTTATATTGCAACATTCTGAATTATGGCAAATGTAATTCCACAACAAATATTCATTTGTGAAGGTAGGTTGCATACAGAATATTCTCCAGACTCAAAAGTAACTGGGGAGTATATGAGTTCTCTTCTTACTGAAAATCTTGGAGATTCTTTTGAGGTTATAGAAAGAGGTAGAACGTCTGTAGTTGGACATTATGTAACAGTTGGTAATCAACACATTTATATAAAGGTTGCGAATTTAACTTTTATGGGAGGCCAGGAAGGTGACCACCCTAAAGATTTAAAAAGAATTCAATACAATTTCCGATGGAGAGACTTTTATAATAAGTATTCTCGCAGAGGTAAAGTGTTGTGGCTTGGATTATACTCTTATAGAAACATCAATATATGGGCATTTTTCGAGCCTAAATCATACGTTTTCAAACATGTGGAAAAAACGATGTGCACGCAAGAAGGCAAGCCTTCCAATTATTCGTGTCATATTTTCCTCAACGATTTGTACCAAGGTTATGAAAATGGAAATATCGGTAGGTATTATCAAAAAACAGACAAGAATGGGAATATTGTTGGTGCCGTTAGCAATACGTTTCTTAAAGCATTTTTTGATAATGCAATAGCTTCAAGAAATCCAATCCTTGAAGTCATCAATAACATCAACACAACTAAAGTACCTTGGAATCGTGAGATTCTAGCTAATCAAGCAATTTCTTATATGAGAGAACTTATTCCTGTATGTGGTTTCAACCAGTGGAAACAAAATAAGTGGAACGGATGGTTGGTTGAAGCAATATATAGTGAATATTTGCATGATAGTCCATCACCTTATATTCATTATGTTGCCACTACTGAAGATGCTAATGTAAGGGAAGAGTATCATCCTTTTGGTTTAGATTTGGCATATCCTCATGTTGATTACCACTTCATAGGTGATCTTAAGGCGGTTTCAGAAGGTGACGATAATACATATTTAAATGATATTCCACGAGTAGATGATGCCCTAGAACGCTATGGAAGAATGTGGTTTGTATTCTACATCCATGACAAGAGGAAAGGTGATACCAATGATTACGAAATGGTCGAATGGAGAAATAACTATATCCGTAGTATTGGAGAATGGCGAAGAGGAAAACCTTTTGATTTGAGGGATGCTCCCCAAACACCATATTCAATCACTTTCAAAGAAATGGTTATTGTCGAATTGAATCCTCTTACGAAAGATATTTATTTCGGTACTATGCGTCAAGGGGTAAACAGCAATGGGCAACCTCGAAATGACAAGTACTCAATTAGCAAACGTTTCTTGAGGTGTATTGACGATGATCGTTTTGTTATTGATAGATTCGTAGCACCCTAAGCAAGAAGTGCACGTAGTGGATAAGCATCTAGATGTGTAAAATAAAAGAATAGTATACGCACAATGAACGAAGAACTGAAAAATATTGACTTTGAAACTTACGAGCAGGTGGTAGAACTACATAAGCGGGAGAGTGTTTCGGCTTGGCGTGCTGCAATAGGACTTCAGGACGTGGATGGGCTTCGTGTGTCCGAATATCTAAAGAAAACCGCTGTAAAGCACATTGAGGGTGATATCATACAGCAATTGAAACCATCGGAAATGGAACAAGTAATTATTTCTAAACAGCAAAAGGCAATCCAAGAAACCATTTCCGCAAAAATAAGGAACGGCTTCGTCTTAAAAGCGGATGGCGAACAGTCGTTGAACGAAGCAAAAATAATAGTGGAAATGGAGATTAAGAAAGGAGGTGAATGATGATTTGCATATTTTGCCATAAAGACTCTTCTTCCTCAAAAAGTGTTGAACACATTATTCCCGAGTCGTTAGGGAACGAACAACATTATTTGCCAAAAGGGTATGTGTGTGACGAGTGCAACCATTATTTTGCGATAAAAATTGAAAAATGTTTGTTGTCTCAACCATATTTTGTTTCGTTAAGACATGGAAATGAAATTTTGACGAAGAAAGGAAAACTGGTTAAACAACAGATGGCATTCCCTGGTGCTTTGAAGAGCGCTGAGGTTACTATGCAAACAACGGACAAAGGAATTATATGTTCATTCGATGACGAGATACTCCATGAGACAATAAAGGAGAAAGGTATTCATACCATGATTGCCCCATATATTCCGGAACCAGAATATCCAAATAATATAGTATCTCGTTTTTTAGCAAAATGTGCATACGAATATTTTTTGTACAATATGGGAGAACCGAATTATGATTTGTGTGTTCAAGAATTGTTGGGAAAAGAAACAGATATTTTAAAGAATTTGCGAGAATATGCCCGATATGGGAAAGGCAATTTTTGGCAATATAATCAACGTAGGATTTGCTCTGAGGGTTGTTGTGTGTATGACGAAAAGGATGAAAAATATTATGAGATTCTTCATGAAATGATGTTGTTTCCAAAAGAATACACAAGACATTCTGGCGGAAATGTTGAAACTGAGATATATTTTGTCGTTGCAATTTCAGGAATTGAGTATGCAATATGTATTTCAGACTCAGATATATCAGGATACAAGAGTTGGTTGGAATTAAATGGTGGGCGTTCCCCTTTAGAAGATAAAAATGAGAAACGACTAATAATTGGGCTTTCAGATTTGAATCCATTATTAATAAAGCAGTCCAACGAATATATTAAATGAACATCCTTTTAGACACCAATATCATCATTCCCTTGGAGGACACTGGCAGAATGCTGGATTCCTCTTTTGCCGATTTGAGGAGATTGGCTGCGGAACAGCAGCATTGTCTATATGTTCATCCTTTGCAAATTGAGGACATAAATCGGGACAAAGACAAGGAAAGAAAGGATATTGTGTTGTCTCGTCTCAAACAATATTCTAAAATAGAGAATCCTCCTGTTTTGTCTGACGAAGAGCGAGAGCGATTGGAATTAAAGGAGTCCAACGATAATGACAGGGTTGATAATAATATCCTGTTTGCCTTGTATCGTGGGGCAGTCAATGTACTTGTTACAAATGACGAAGGAATACATAAGAAGGCATCGCATATTGGTATTCAAGATAAAGTTTATCGGTTGGAACAAATGTTGCTTTTCTTAAAGCGTTATTCCAACAAACCGATAGCGCATACTTACACTGGTGTTCAGGAACGTTATCTGTACGAAATAGATAAAAGTCAAAGTTTCTTTAATTCTTTGCGCCAATCCTATGATGTATTTGATGATTGGTACCAGAAAAGTGCTGAGCGGCAAAGGAAATGCTGGTGCATTCTGGATGATAAAAACAATGTTGTTGCAATATGCATATACAAACAAGAGCAAGATGCAAAACTTACAGATAATGACGAAATGGTCAATGGGAAGATTCTGAAATTATGCACCTTCAAAGTGGATTTTTCCGCTCGTGGCAAAAAATTGGGAGAACGGCTTTTGTTTATCGCTTTTGATTATTGTGTGAAAAACGATATTGACTGGGTTTATCTGCATACATACGGAGAAGAGCAGAAAACACTTGTCGGGTTGTGTGAAGAATACGGCTTTTCTTTTCTGGGAAAATACCAGAATGACGATGTGTACATCAAGCCCATGAAATTGGAAGAAACAAATCTTTGTAGTTTGGAATCGCTGATAAAATATTATCCTTTCTTTCAAGATAATGATACAGTTCAAAAATTCATCATTCCTATTCAACCCCAATATCACGAAGATCTATTCCCGGATTCCAGTAGTATGAAAGGATCTCTGTTCGAAAGCGACCAAAACCTGTGCTCTTGTCAAGGAAATACCATAAAAAAAGCATATCTGTGTCATTCCAACACAAAATCGTTAAAAAAAGGAGATATCGTGCTATTTTACAGAAGTTCGGATAGAAAGTCAATTCAGTGTATGGGCATTGTGGAAGATGCTTTTACATCCGACAAAGTTGAAGAAGTATTTCCAAAGATTGCCAAGAGAACGGTTTATACTCATTCTGATTTGGAAAAAATTCTGAGTCGGGAAACCTTAATCATATTATTCAGATTCATTCCACTTGACTATGAAATATCATGGAGGAAAATCCAGTCTGTTGGGATTAGGGGGAATATACAAAGTATTAGAAAAATAAGTAACGAACAATATATTGCACTCAATGAAAAGTAAAACCATCATATTATCTATTCATCCTTGCCATATAGAAAAGATATTCTCTGGAGAAAAACTTTATGAGTTTCGGAAATTTATTCCTTCTGACATTCAAAGCATTGTGGTATATGCAACTAGTCCAATAAAAAAAATTGTCGCCATCCTTGAAGTGGACAAAGTACTTACAGACACGCCTGAATCTATTTGGAAACAAACAGGCAAGCATTCAGGGGTTACGAAAGATTTTTTCATGTCCTATTTTAGAGGGAAAGAGAAGGCAAATGCTATTAAGATTAAGAGGTTCTTTAAATTGAAAGGACCTAAACCCTTGTCTTATATCGGAATAAAACATGCGCCACAGTCATTTTTATATATTTCTGATTCACATGGTATTATAAAAGAGGATTAGCACAGTTGCTTGATCTATGTGGCGCATTGACGAAGTTAGGAGTTGTAGTTATTGCAAAATTGCGGAGGCAAAGTTACAACTATACTACAACTGCTGCAATAGGTATATCAAAGGATGCTTACTTCATGATTATTTTGGCGAAAGGAATGCCTTTTTCTCGCTGCCATAGCTTGCGGCAGCCTCACGGTATGCTTTTTCGGATGTGTAGTGGGGCAGGAGCGAGTTGTTGTCGATGAGCGTTTGGCTGCTGACTTTAACCTGGTCATGCGACTTGCGGGAATGAACCCAGGCATAGGCGAAGTCGCCAGTGTCTGATGTTAGATGTCCGAGTTTGCCGTCAACCGTTGCAAACCCTTCGGAAGGAACGACTGCAAGCAGCAAAGCGTTGTCAGCTTTTTTCAGAACGACGTCGAATGCCTTGAAGACACCGTATGGAAGGTTGGTCGCACCGTTCACTTTTTGCTCGATGCGCAGGAAAGAGATGCTGTCGTTGTAGTCGTAGTGTGTATTATTCTCTACTATGGCATTTGCGAACTGCGCAACGGTAGTCTGGTCGTCAATCACTAGCTGTCCGAGGCTGATGTCGGTTACACCGTTCGCGCCTGTGCCTGTAACCATGATGGATGGGAGAGACCCCTGGGTTATCACGTATGGCGCAACTACGCAGGCATTGCCAGCTGCCTGGCTTTTGGTTAGATAGACTGGTGTCATCTGCATGTTCATCCTGACGAACATGTTGAAGTCGTTGACACCTGCAGCTTTGCTTTCGAATGCGCAGTCAAGCAGCGGCATGATGCCTTTGTACATCTTCACGATGTTTGCCCACTTCATGCGGGATCTTTGCTGTGCTGGGGTTCTGGGATTTGTTACTTTAGTAGCTTTTTCAGACACGATGGTTCGACCTTCCTCTTTCCGAAAGGTGAAATCACCTGCCGAACCTCTGAGTTTCTGGATGAATCCTTCTAATAGTGCCATGATTTTTTAGGGTTTAAAGAGTTGATAAATGAATATTATTATTCTGTCGTTGGACCAGTGATGCTCCACCGCTTGTCCACTGGATCTCCACCGTTTGTCCACCGAGCGGTGGAGGCACGCTGAAATCACGTTGAAATCATGCTGAAGTCACGGTGGAATTTCGATTAGAGGACTGAGGTCTTTCGTCCGTAGTCGGTAATTGTCAATTTTCAATTTCATGTTGCCCTCTACTATATATATTCCCATTTTTTTTCTGATTTTCTAATTTTTCTGGCAGGTTTTTTCTATATCGCTGAAAATCAGTATGGCAGAATGTTAAATAATCTTTGGCTTTTTGTGTTTTTGAATGCAATGGTCATAAACCCTCCCTCTCTTATGACGGAACAAAAAACGCAAACAGGGCTGTCCATAAAATGGGCAGCCCTGTTTGCGTCTAAATGATAGAATCAGATAAGTTTCATGTCGTTGAGGACAGAGTTGGTCTTGCGTACTGCAGCCTCAGAAGCAGCAAGCTTAGCCTTCTCGTCGTCGTTCAATGGCAACTCAACGATACGCTCGATACCGTTCTTGCCAAGGATTACAGGAACACCGATTGTGATGTCCTTCATGCCGTACTCGCCATCGAGATAAGCAGCGCAGGTGATCATCTTGCCCTGGTTCTTCACGATAGACTCAGCAACAGAAGCAGCAGCAGCACCTGGAGCCATCCATGCAGAAGTTCCGAGCAGACCTGTGAGGGTTGCGCCACCTACCATTGTTGACTTTACAACTTCTTCGAGTTTTTCTGCTGAGAGGAAGTTGCTTACTGGCATTCCTTTGTATGTTGCGAAACGTGCCAATGGAATCATTGTAGTGTCGCCGTGACCACCGATTACGATACCTTCAACCTCGTTCTGGTTGCAGCCGATAGCCTGAGAGAGGAAATATTTGAAGCGGCTGCTGTCGAGAGCACCACCCATGCCGATGACACGGTTGCGTGGCAAACCGAGAGTCTTGTAAGTGAGATATGCCATAGGGTCCATTGGGTTTGCAACGATTACCAAGATGGCATTTGGAGAGAACTTGAGGCAGTTGTCAACAACGCTCTTTACGATGCCTGCGTTAACGCCGATGAGCTCCTCGCGGGTCATGCCTGGCTTACGTGGCATACCTGAAGTGACGATTACTACGTCAGAATCAGCAGTCTTGCTGTAGTCGTTGGTGATACCAGTGACAACAGTGTCAAAACCCATCAGCTGGGCTGTCTGCATGATATCCATAGCCTTGCCTTCTGCAACGCCTGGTTTGATGTCGATGAGACATACTTCGTTGGCTACTTCGTTTACTGCCAACACATTAGCACAGGTTGCACCTACGTTTCCTGCACCAACAACGGTTACTTTACTCATAATTATTGTGTTTTTTAGGGTTTGTGATTTTTGCACTGCAAAGTTAGTGGTTTTTTCTGAGATACAACTAAATTTTCATGAATAATTTAACTTAGTTTTTCCTCCAGTTCTAACCACCTCATTTCCGCTTCGTCAAGGTCGGATTTCACCTTGTCGTATTCGGTAATAATTTCGTTCAAATCCATTCCAGTGGCAGGGTTTGCCAACTGATTTTCCAAATCAGACTTTCTTTTTTCAAGTTCTCCTATCTGCTGTTCGAGCATGTCATGCTCACGCTGGTCTTTGAAAGAGAGTTTCTTGGGTTTATTTTCTAGAGATCTAGATTCTCTATATTCTCTAGAATTTCTAGACTCTCTAGGCTCTTTAGAAGCCTCTGACGTGGCTTCTTTTCTTGCCATGCGATAATCAGTATAGTTGCCAGGGAAATCCTGTATCTTTCCTTCGCCATGGAACACCAAGAGGTGGTCAACAATGCGATCCATGAAATAGCGGTCGTGCGAGACGACTATCACGCAGCCTTTGAACTCAACGAGGTATTCCTCAAGTATGTTGAGTGTTGCAATATCCAAATCATTGGTAGGCTCATCAAGAACCAAGAAGTTTGGCTGTCTCATAAGCGTCATGCAGAGGTTAAGCCTGCGACGCTCGCCACCTGAGAGTTTCTCGATGTAATCATATTGTTTCTCGTGAGGAAAGAGAAACAGGTTAAGCATCTGTGCTGACGTGAGTTTCTTTCCTCCTCCGAGGTCTATCACCTCTGCTACGTTTCGTATTGCATCTATGACCTTCTGCCCCTCGTTGAACTGTATGCCCTGCTGAGAGTAATAGGCAAACCTTACTGTCTCGCCAATGTCGAAACGTCCACTGTCGGGCATCTCTTCGCCAACAAGCATCTTGACGAATGTTGACTTGCCTGTGCCGTTAGGACCTATTATACCTAACTTTTCGTAGCGCGAGAAGTTATAGTAGAAATCCTTGAGCAACACTCTGTTGCCAAAGGCTTTGGAAATATATTGCGCCTCGAAAATCTTTGAACCAATGTAGGCGGATTTCACTCCTATTTTGACGTTCTCCTCAACGATGTTCTGGTGCGCACGCTTGTCGAGAGCATCAAAGGCCTCAATGCGATAGCGTGCCTTGTGACCTCTTGCCTGTGGCATACGGCGCATCCAGTCTAACTCCTTGCGGTAAAGGTTGCGCATACGTTCTGTTACAGCGTTGAAGTTTGCTATGCGTTCGTCACGTTTTTCAAGATAATAGGAGTAGTTGCCTTTGTAGTGGAATATCTGCTGTTCGGCTATCTCAAGGATATCTGTGCAGACAGAGTCGAGGAAATAGCGGTCGTGCGTTACTATGAGCAGTGCTGTCTTGGAACGTTTGAGCATATCCTCAAGCCACTCAATCATCTCAAGGTCAAGGTGGTTTGTAGGCTCATCGAGTATCAGTATGTCTGGCTGCGAGATAAGCACGTTGGCCAGTGCTATGCGTTTCTGCTGACCTCCAGACAGGTGGTCTATGCGTTGCGTAAGGTCGTGAATGTCAAGTTTGCCGAGTATCTGTTTTATGTTGACGTGATACTGGTCTTGGTCAAGGTCAACGTCAGCATTCTTGGTATGGAAACACGCCTCGGAAATGGTTGCCCCTGCAGGAAACTCGGGATTCTGCGGAAGAAACGCAACTCGTGTGTCGCGCTGGAACGTTATTGTGCCGGTGTCTGCAGTCTCGTTGCCTGTTATTATGCGCAGTAGGGTAGTCTTGCCAACACCATTCTGGGCAACTATCGCATATCTCTCGCCACTATCAATAGAGAACGAGATATTCTCGAACAGCAGTTTGTCGCCAAACGATTTTGATATGTTCTCGACCTGCAGAAGCACAGCTCTTAATACTTGAATATCAGTTTCAAGATGTCATTGCCGTTGGCATAAATCAGCAGCATCAGCAGCAACACCATTCCTATATTCATTGCAATGTTTATAGCCTTGTCGGAAGGTTTGCGGCCTGTAAGCATCTCAATCAGAATCATAAGAAAATAACCTCCGTCCAATACAGGAATAGGCAGTATGTTCATGAATGCCAAAATCACTGATATTAATGCAGTTATGCTCCAGAAAGCTGTCCAATTCCACGATTCAGGGAATATCTTGCCTATTGCTATGAATCCTCCTACAGACTTTGCCCCTGCCTTTGTGAAGACAAGACGGAACTGCTTGATGTAGTTAACGAGCGTTTCCCAACCATAGCGACACCCTGCAGGAATAGCCTCGAAGAAGTTGTAATCAATGTGGACAAAATCAAACTTGCCAAGCGATGGAATTACGCTGAAACCTATCTTGCCTGCAGTATCTGTGGTGACAGGAATATCAAGAGTCTGGCTCTTTCTTGCAACTGTAAGGTTGACGTCAGTGGATTTCTTGTCTTCAAGATATCTTACAAAGTCGGTGTAACACAGAACGGTGGTTGAATCTATCATCATTATGCTGTCGCCTTTTGCGAGACCTGCTTTCTCAGCTGGCGAACCTTCGACAATATCTCCAACCGTGAATGGAAAACGGAACTGCATGAGGGCTGTCTCGTTGTTGTCGATGAAGATCTCGCCAAACTTGGTTGGCAGTAATACTCTTTGCTCTGCAGAATCACGCAATACTGTGATGTTGCATTTGCCTTCAATGATAATCTTTTCTGTGACATCCTTTGTCGTCTCGCACTTTTCGCCGTTGACTGCCAAGATGATGTCACCATCCTTGAAACCATAGTCCTTTGCTGTCTGGCAGTAGTCGTAACCGAGATAGCCGTTCTTTACAGGCAGATACTCTTCGCCATTGACAAAGAGCAATCCCACATATATTGCAATGGCACCAATGAAGTTCATTATCACGCCACCTGAGATTATCAGCAGACGTTTCCATGCTTTCTGCGAACGGTATTCCCATGGCTGAGGCTCTGCCTGCAACTGGTCTGCACTCTGAGTCTCGTCCACCATGCCTGCAATGGCACAGTAGCCTCCGAGAGGTATCCAGCCTATTCCCCATTCTGTCGCCTCGTATGGTGTGTCTTCTGGCAGGTTCTTTGCAAAAAATTCGACTTTCCATTTGCCGTCAACCTTGCGAAAACGCACAAGTGATATCTTCCAGTTGAAGAACATGTAGAATTTGTTCACGCGCACATGGAATATGCGGGCGAACATAAAGTGGCCCAACTCGTGGATTATTACGAGTAACGAGAGGGCTAAAATCATTTCTAATGCCTGTATCATAGCTTTTTGTTCTTACTAAAATAAAGAGAGAGTTAATGCTCTTGCTGTTTTGTCTGTTTCTACTAATTGCTCGTATGTCGGGCTTTTGATGAAAGATGTCTGGCTGAGCACTTTCTCGATAACTTCTGACATTCCGGTGAAAGAGATTCTGTCTTTCAGGAATGCTGCCACGACAACTTCGTTTGCAGCATTGAGTACGCATGGTGCGTTGCCGCCTTTGTGCAGTGCTTCGAATGCTAACCTTAGATTAGGAAAACGCTCCATGTCTGGGTTCTCGAATGTCAAAGTAGAGATTTTTGCAAAATCCATGCGTTCTATCTGCGACTCTATCCTGTCTGGATATGCAAGTGCATATTGTATAGGCAGCCGCATGTCTGGCATACCCAATTGCGCCTTGATTGACCCATCAACGAACTGTACCATCGAGTGTACGATGGACTGTGGATGAACAACCACGTCAATATGTTCGTCTGTCATTCCAAAGAGCCAGCGAGCCTCCATCACCTCAAAGCCCTTGTTCATCAGCGAGGCGGAGTCTATGGTTATCTTTGCACCCATCTGCCATGTAGGATGTTTGAGTGCATCAGATGCCTTGACGTGTCGTAACTGGTCAATGCCCATCTGGCGGAAAGGTCCACCGGAGGCTGTTATTATCAGTTTGTCAACCTCCTTTTCTCTTTCGCCGACAAGACACTGGAATATTGCCCCATGCTCGGAATCAACGGGTACTATTTCGGCATGATACTCATGCACCATGTGCGTTATCAGTTCGCCTGCCACAACAAGTGTCTCTTTGTTGGCCAGTGCTATGCGACGGCCTGCTTTGATAGCAGCCATAGTAGAAGCCAAGCCTGCATAGCCAACCATTGCTGTGACGACAATGTCAACACATTGCATAGCTGCTACCTGATTGACGGCATCTTCTCCTGCGAAGACCTTTATTGGCAGGTCGTTCAAGGCTTCTTTTATTTTGGTGTAGTGCTCTGTGTTGTTGATTACTACAACTTCTGGCTGAAATTCCCGTGCCTGCTCTATCAGTTTGTCGGCACTGTTGTTGGCTACTATGGCATAAACGCTGAACATATCTGGATGCCAGCGTACTACGTCAAGTGTCTGTGCGCCTATCGAACCTGTTGAACCTAATATGGTGATTGTCTTCATTCTTCTTTTTCGGGTTGACTGTATTTTTCAAGAAAATCTTTCTCTCGTGCAGTAGGGGAGAGGTCGATGGCATTGCTGTTGAACGTTACTGTGGTATCACTGCTTTCAGCAAATATCTTCTCGAAATCCATGGAATCTACCGGAACTTCTCCTGCTATGACACACTTTATGTAATAGAGCTGCCGCTCGTTGTGTTCTACCAAATTTGACAATGAGTCAATCTGTGCAGCCTGCTGTATCACCTCTTCTCTGACACCTATGTCAGCCACCCCTGGCAAGTAGTGCTTCAACGGAGTGAGCAATATGAGACATGATATGAGAATGAAAGAGACGAGAATCAGCAATCCTGTGACGATTATGAGCGTAAGCCACGAGAGATGGAAATTGACCTTCTCTGTCAGCGTGTCTTCGTTTATGAAGACAACGTTGTACCTGAACTTTAGATGGTGTAATATCTCTTTGAAACTCATTCTTTAGTGTATGTCACGTATTGGTAATCCAACCCAGATGCCTCGTCATGTAGCCTTTCTGATTTCTCCTCGGCTCTCCACTCTTTGCCTATCTTTGGGAAAAACCTGTCAGCATCATCAACCGTCAGGTCAACGTGTGTGACTATCAGCTGGTCTGCCTTGCCGATGGACTGCTCGTAAATGCGTGCGCCACCGATGATGAACACCTGTTCGTCAGGTTTAACCAATTGGCAGGCCTGCTCGATGGAACGTACCACTTCGCAGCCCTCTGTTGCAGACATAGTTGTTGAAACAACAATGTTCCTGCGGCCTTTCAGAGGTTTGAATGGCAGAGAGTCCCATGTGTTTTTGCCCATGATTACAGTGTGTCCCATGGTGATAGACTTGAATCTCTTCAAGTCGTCAGAAAGGTGCCACGGGATGTCGTTACAACGCCCTATGGCACCTTTGCTGTCTATAGCAACGATTATTGAAATCATTTTTTCTTTCCTTTCTTTGAAGGCTCTTCTGCCTCGTACTCGTAATGTATCTCGTATTCCGGTGCAAAGGTCTCGCCTGTATTCTTGAAACCTTTCCAGTATTCGTGCTTGAGATACTGGGTCACTGTGCCTGGACCAACCTTGAGTTCAGCATTCTTCTTGACAGTTTCATCGAAGATTGCCCCTGGAGAGTTTGGCATTGCGGGTACAGGCATAAAGAAGCTCTTCAGTGCTGTGCAGTTGTAGAATGCCTCCTTTCCGATATAGTCTATTGTTGCCGGCAGTGTGACTTTGGTCAGTCTCGTGCAGTACTTGAACGCTCCGTCGTCTATTGTAGTACAGCCATTCTCGATGGTGAGGTCTGCAGGTACCCTTGATGGAATGGCAACAATGACCCTGCTCATATCTTTTGTGTAGAGAATGCCCTCTTTTGTCAGGACAAAATCATCATTGTCTTTCTTGCAAGTGACGTTGCCCAACATCTTGCAAGCTCCTAGAGCACCTACACCTATCTCTTTCATGAAGCTGTGAACAGAGAACTTCTTCAATGCAGTGTTGTAGAATGCGTACTCGCCAATGATGTCGATATACTCTGAAATACGGATGTTTGCAAGCATTTCGCAATTCTCGAATGCGTGTCCGCCTATCATCTTGCATTTGCTGTCTTCGCCAATCGAGGCTCTCTGCAAGCCTTTGCAGTCTTTGAAAACGTATGGCGGAATGATGGTCACCTTGTCCTCGAATGTTACGCTGACAAGAGCATCGCAACCCTCGAATGGGCCGTGGACAACGCCATTTATCTCTGTAGATGCTGTCTGACATTCGTGTGCGTTGAAATAGACATTCTTGAGCATTGGACAGTTGGCAAACGCAAGTCCCCCGATAGAAGTTACTTTTTCTGTCACCTCAATCAGTTTTACTTGCTGACAGCCGTAAAAGAGACCTTCAGGAATGCGTTGCACCTTCTTGCCGAATGTGATGTCGTTTATCTTGTTCTTTCCTCCGAATGGATAGATTGTAGTGTCTGTGCCTAACGAGAATGAAGCCATGCAGTTTATGGCATCAAATTCAACAGTGGTGAGGTTCTCGCAATCTGCAAATGCGCCACCACCGATTGATGTAATCTGTTCTGGGATTGTGAGATGGAGTATCATGTTCACATGAGCAAAAGCCATGCTTCCTATCTTCTTTACATTCTTACCCCAGTTGATTTTGTTGGTCATAGTGCAGCCATAGAAGGCAAAGTCTGGAATCTGCTCAACCTTTGACCCTATAGTGATTGTAGTAGCTGGAGTGTTCTGGAAAGCACCTATGGTGACTCCTTTTTCAATTGTCTTCATGTTTATGCAGTTGGCTGCATTGAACTGAATGTCAGTCAGTGATGCACAACCCATGAATGCGCCACCACCGATATTCTTCACATTTTCTGGAATGACGATTTTCTTGAGACCTGCACATCCCTGAAAAGCAAACTTGCCAATCACTTCTGTCTTGGCAGGAATGTTTACAGCCGAAAGGCGGTTGCAGCCTGAGAATGCGTATGCAGGAATCTCTTTCACGTCTGGACCTAAGTTGACGCTGACAAGCGACGGCAGTGTGAATATTGAGCGTCTCTCTGCTGGATCAGTGAAAATCTCGGCTCTTTCAGCATTATAATCTATGTGTTCAAGCGACTGGCAGCCATCGAAGATGTGCTTGCCTATCTTTTTGACGTTCTTTGGTATGTTTATCTTGGTGATACCGGAACAGCCTTGGAACATATATTCTGGCAAGACCTCTACAGAATCGCCAATAGAGACAGTCTTGATAGATCCGCAATTCTGAAAAGCTGACAGGGTGACGCCATTTTCAACCTTTGTTACGCCAGTGCAGCGTTTTGCTCTGAAATGCAAAGTCGTGAGGTTGTCGCAGCCTGCAAATGCCAGTCCTCCGATAGAAGTCACTTCGGCAGGAATTGTTACCGAAGGGAGTGACGTGCAGTTATAGAATGCCTTGAACCCTATCTGTTTGACTGTGGCAGGAATGGAAATGTTGTGCAGGTTCTTGCAGTTTGCAAAGGCATTGTCGGGTATGTTCTTTACTTTGTTGCCGAAATATACTGTGGTTATGGCAGAACCTTCGAATGCAGGGATAGGAACGTTCTTTTCGTATGTGGTGACGTTGACGCAGTTGATGGCGTTGAAATAGATTGTGGAGAGTGAATTACATCCTCCGAAAGCACGTCCGCCTATGGCTGTTACAGTCTCAGGAATGACTACCTGGCTTATTGATGAGCAGTTGAGGAATGCACATTCACCGATTGTTTCTGTCGAAGGTGACAACTGTATGTCTGTTATTCCTGCACAGCCGTAGAAAAGGTAGTTTGGTATGTTGTGCACTTTTGGTCCGAAATTGACAGTGGTGATGTTCGGATTGTTGAAGGCTGTAATGACAGATTTTCCTTGTGCCTTATGCGATGTCTGGCAGTCTGTTGCGTTGAAATTGACAGTGGTGAGGTTTTTGCAGTCGTAGAAGGCTGCTGCACCTATAGAGACAATGTCTTCAGGAATGGTTATTGCGGTGAGAGTGTTGCAACCCTGAAAAGCATGGTCAGGAATCTTAGTCACGTATGGACCAAAAATCACGTTTGATATCTGTGTGCCCTGGAAGGCTGGTCCTGCATTTGAACCCATTGTCTCACACTCTCTTGCATCGAAATGTACGACAGTGAGCTGAGAACAGTCGGCAAAGGCACGTCCTCCGATTGAAGTGACATGCTCAGGGATGGTTATCTCGTTGATGCCTGAGCAGCCCCAGAAAATGTATTCGGGTATTGATACAACGTCTGCCGAAAGGTTGAGCGTCGTGATCGACTGGCAGTCCTCAAATGCGGGCAGAATTGATTTTCCCTGCACTGTAGCTGCCGTCACGCAGTTGGTGGCATTATAGTTTACGGTTTTCAGACCTGAACAGTCTTTGAAGGCATGGCCACCTATTCTGGTGATGGTTTTTGGTATGGTTACAGACGTCAAACCCTTGCATTTGTAGAATGCCTTGGCGCCAATAGCCTTGACGGGGTAGGTCACACCGTTGTATTCCACGCTTTCGGGAATGTCAATCACGCCTGTGTAAGGGTCGGAGGTTGATGCTACCAAGGTCGCATAATTGTCCTTGTCGTCCAACTCGTATGACAAGGCAACATTTTGATAATTAGGAATTACTACGGCAGCGTATGCTATGCGGCAAAGCACCATCAGCATTGTTGTGAGTAGAACTTTTTTCATTTTGTCTTATAGTGTTTATTTGGGGTGCAAAGTTAAGAATAATTTTTGAAATGGCAATGGAAGATTGATAATTTTTTTGAGACAGGGCAAGACGTGGTTTTATGCTATTTCCACCACCAAGACAAGTTTATTGATAATCTGTTTTCGAATTTTATTAAAATATGTAAAACAATCGCCAGAAAAATTGCTGCAGAACAAAACCCGAGAGACGACATCACATAAATGGCACTGCAGCGATGACACAGATATACCTAAAATGCACTCACGAAAGTCCCACAAAAAATGGGACGATGATGGGAGGTGGATGGGACATGGATGGGACATGGAATTTCGTATCGACAGCGACGCAAAAGTAAACTTACCAGTTTAGTTAGTTGAAAATGACATCTGTTAACAAAATTAACTTCTGCTGCGCTGAAAATTAAAAAAAAAGTTGGCATTCATTGAGTGAATGCCAACTTTTGCGGTTGTGATACGGGGATTCGAACCTCGACAGACAGAACCAAAAACTGTAGTGCTACCATTACACCATATCACAATGTTTCATGATTTCTTCAAGAAAAAAGTTGGGTTGTCGTCCCGACGACCCAACCTCATTATTAACCTTAAATCTAATACCATGAAAAACACTGCAAAGGTAGCCACTTTTCGCCATATAGACGTCATATTTTGAAAGAAAAATGCAAGTGGTTAGGTATTTTTAATATATATGTTAAATGATGTTTATTTTAGGAGTCTTTAAATCGTTTACTATGTGTCGTGTGAAGAAAAATGATTACCTTTGCACTTTGATATATTTGATTTGTTATGCCTGGAGGAAAATTGAAATGGTTGCGTACGCTCGCAATGGTGACATGTGTGTCGGCATTGCTGTCGTCGTGCGTTCTTTCCAAGAAAGTCAACTATTTACAAGTAAGCGATAAGTTACCTGAGTATTCAGATACATTAAAGTTTGAGGATTACAAGCTTCAGCGAGGTGACTATTTGTATGTCAAGGTTTCTTCGATAGATCCGGAGGCTTCGGAGATGTTCAACGGTTTTTCTAACAATTACGGTGGAGGAATGTATGGCAATTACCTCAATTCTGACAATTCAACCTCCCGTCTTTACATGTATCTCGTTGACGAAGACGACTGCATTGAGTATCCATACGTTGGCAAGATAAAAGTCGTTGACCTTACTCTTCGTGATGTCAAATTGCTGCTTGAGGATGCTCTGAAGGAGATGTTGACAGGATATTCAGTCGATGTCCGACTGGCCAACCGTTCATTTTCTATCATTGGTGAGGCGGGCTCTGGCAAATACACGATTACACGTGAGAAAATGACTATTTTCGAAGCTCTTGCAATGAGTGGTGACCTTGATATGTATGCAAATCGCAGTAAAATACAGATTATCCGCCAGACTTCGAAAGGTACCGTGGTAAAGACTTTCGATATCCGTACACGCTCGATAATAGACTCTGAGTTCTATTACATACAGCCAAATGACGTAATATATGTTCCGTTTACCGACGAAAAGGTCATGGGTGCTGACCATGTGACTTCTGTAATATCAATCACGATGACTACTATATCATTCGGATTGTTCATATATTCTATTGTTAATTCCATAATCGAAGCAACTAAGCAGTAATGAAAACAAAATTGTCCAAAATATTTGTCTATGTGGTGGCTGCAATGGTGCTTTCGTCTTGCTACCCAATCAAACGTGTAGGTCTCATTCAGGAACGCGACGCTTTGCCAGACTACGAGAAAGGCGTGTATCAGCAATATAAGCTTCAGGCTAACGACGAGATTGTAGTGCGTGTCGTATCTTCAAACCTTGAGACAGTTGCACTTTTCTCTAATTCAAACACCAATGTCAGTTACCAGTCTTACTCATACCGTATTTATGAGGACGGAACAGTTGATATACCGTTCCTTGCAAAGGTTCCAGTTGCTGGCCTGACTCTTAACGAGGCTGAGGCAGTGATGGATACTCTCATGAAGGAATATGTGCCTGATGCTTTCGTAAAACTGGCTCTTACTACAGGTACTTTCTGCGTTATCGGTGATGCTGGGCGTGGATACTTCCCTATATACAAGGAGCGTATGACTATATATCAGGCTCTTGCACTTTGCGGAGGCATCAACGAAACAGCTGATTTCTCGAAGGTGAAAATCCTTCGCCGCGTCAATGGAAAAACCGAAATAAAAGAGTTCGATATTCGTACAAAGTCTATTATCGATTCTGAGTATTACTACATATACCCTAACGACGTGATTTATCTGGATGTCTCGAAACGCAGGTTCTGGGGTGTCTCGTCGTATGCTGCATTCATAGGCATGGTGAGCTCAACACTGAGCCTCTTTGTCTCTGTCTGGAATATCTTTAAATAACAATATTTGAAATAGACATTATATAATATGGCTGACAAGAAGGACAAGTCTCGTTATTATTCTGATGGGTCGTACACTAACGGTGAAGGCTCATATACAAACGGAAGTGACCGATATTACACTAATGGCAGTAGATACTATACTGGCAGTGGAGGATACTACACTGGCGGAGGTGGATATTATACCGGTGGCGGGGGATACTACACTGGTGGAAACAATCCTATGATGCCTAAGAAGAAAGAGGATGGCTCGCAAATAGATATCAAGGAATGGACAATGCGTTTCCTTGGCTATTGGTATCTTTTCGTAATAGGTGTGGTAGTGGCTATGTGCGTGGGATATGTCGTGACAAGAAGCTGGATGCCTGAATATACGACAGAATCTAAAATTATCATTCAGGAGAGCGAGAAGTCTTCAGGCATAAACTTCATGCAGGGCTTCATGGGCGGTATGGACTATACAAATGCCAATAACCAGTTGCTGGTTCTCGGCTCTTATAAACTTATCAACCGAACTATCAAGAAACTGCCTTTCGGAATAAACTATTTCCAGCGTGGACATTTCAAGACGTATAGTCTTTACGGACGTGAGCCTATATGTATCCTGGTTGACGAACTCTCACCAGATGCTTATAGTTTTGTCTATAAATTTCACCCGATTGATGCCAATTCATTTGAAATATCTATAGAAAGTGCAGGCGACAAGAACCATGAGAAGTTTGCAGACACTTTCCATCCTATCAAAGCTAATTATGGCGGCGACATATCTTGTGTGCTGTTCTCGTTGACTGTGCAGAAACTTTACATGATGCCAGAGCAGGAGGATTTCTACTTCACCTTCAGGACAGAACGTTCTCTTGAAGACGAGTTTGCCGGCAGATTGGAAGTCGCCTATCTTGGTTCTACAAAGGATCCATCAACTGTTGTATCGATGACGCTTACAAGTAGTGATACGCAACGAGATCAGGATTTCTTGAACATGCTTTGCAAGGAATTCCTTGCTGCCAACCTTGAGGAAAAGAACGAGGAGGCTAACCGTACCATAGATTTCATCAACGAGCAGCTATTTATGCTTTCTGATTCTCTGAATTATTCCGAGGCTCAGTTGCGTCAGTATAGGGCAGTTAACAATCTGGTTGATATATCTTCTTACTCTTCACAGGTAGTATCGAAACTCAATGAGTTGGACAACAAACGCAGCGAAATGGCTCTTAAGGAGGCTTATTTTGATGCTTTGTCAAAATATCTGACTCAATCTGTGATGGACGAAAAACTTGTGGCTCCATCTTCTATTGGTGTGGCTGACCCTACTTTGCTTGAACTCGTGTCACAATTCAACGAGCTTCAGCAACGTCGTTCGGACCTTGGAGAAAAGAACCCTCAGTATGGGCGTTATACAAAACGCATGGATGATATTCGTCAGACTATGCTTGAGGTGCTCAAGAATGTCCGCAGGGTTCATGAAATGGAACGTAAGGAGTTCGAACGTGAATATGGCATTGTGACTGCAGAAATCAAGAACCTCCCAGAGAAGGAGTTTGAAATGGTCAATTATGAGCGTAGGTACAAGATTAATGATAACTATTACACATTCCTGCTTCAGAAAAAGAGTGAGGCTCAGATTCGCAAGGCTTCGAATGTTCCTGACAATAAAATCTTGCAGGATGCCCGCACTACTTTGTATCCAGTGAATACAAGAGACAAAATGATGAAATTCCTCATCTGTCTTTTGCTGGGTATTCTCATTCCTGCGGGTTATGTGATTCTGAAATTCTTGTTCGAGACAAAAATTCATACAGAGGATGATTTGCTTAAGCTTACGGATGCTCCACTCATTGGCGCTGTCCTGCATACAAACAGCAAGGAACGTGTCGTAGTAACCAAGAACAAGAAATCTGTATTTACCGAGAAATACCGTATTCTTCGTCAGCGTATTGAGGTGCTTTCTCAAAAGAAGAAGGATATTCTTATTACAGTGACCTCTTCAGAATCAGGTGATGGCAAGTCTCATTTCTCAATGAACCTTGCAGGTGTCTTCTCGATGGTTTCAGACAAGGTTCTGCTCATGGATATGGACTTGCGTAACCCTAATGCTTCGCGTAAGTCTGGCTATGGCTCGGCTAAAGGTATTGTCCATTACCTCATTGGTGACGCAGAATTGGACGATGTCATCGTAAAGGGTGATGATCAGTTTGGCTTTGACTTCATGCCTGTAGGTGTTGTTCCTATGAATGCTGCCGAACTCATACGTTCTGACAAGATGAATGCCCTTCTTGAAGAGATGAAATCAAGATACGACTATATAATTATCGATACCTCACCTGTGGGTCTTGTTGCAGATGCCGTTGAGATAATGCGTCAGGCAGATGTCAATTTGATTGTAACGCGTGCCCAGAAGACAAACAAGAACTTCTTCAAGAACTTCATGGTGCAGCTTGCCATGGACAAGATTGAGAATCTTTATGTCGTTCTCAATGACATTCCTGTTCTTGACCGTAGAAAGAAAGGCTTGCTTGGTAAACTTGGCCGTTATGGCTATGGCTATTACGGACAGCGTTATGGCTATGGCTATGGTGGCGGCTATGGCTATGGCTACGGCTACACAGGCGGAAGTTACGCATCTCATTACTATAACGACCATGACAAGTCGAAGTATTATACCAGTGAGGATGGTGAAGACGATAAGGATAAAAAATAAGTAATGCAATTTTCAAGTCGTAGCACCAATTGCTTCTCCAAAAACAGGATATCGTCGGGTAATTGTGATGCGAATTGCTGATGATGATGTTCTATCGGTTGCTAAGATGTTGAAATATAGCTTATTCGGAGGTGCCTGCACTGTGATGAATAAAAAATGAGCATGTTTTGCAAAAAAACAGTGAAAATATTTGCTCAGTTGAATAAAAGTTCGTACCTTTGCACCCGCTTTTTCGAATGAGTGTGCCACTCAGGAGAAAAGTACTTAGAGTGATAATAATTAAACAATTAAAGGAATAAATCAAATGTCAAAGATTTGTCAGATTACAGGAAAGAGGGCAATGATTGGCAACAACGTTTCGCACTCGAAGCGTAGAACCAAGCGCTCTTTCGATGTTAACTTGTTCCACAAGAAGTTCTATTATGTAGAGCAGGATTGCTGGATTAGGTTGAACATCTCCGCTGCCGGGTTGAGGACCATAAATAAACTTGGTCTTGATGCAGCCCTTAAGCAAGCTGTTGCAAAAGGTTATTGCAACTGGAATGAAATAAAAGTGTTGGATATAATGTAAAATCAGGAGGAACAGACTATGGCAAAGAAAAACAAAGAAGCCCGCGTTCAGGTAATCCTTGAGTGCACCGAGCATAAGGATAGTGGTATGCCAGGGACTTCCCGTTATATCACGACAAAGAACAGAAAAAACACTCCAGGTCGTTTGGAGTTGAAGAAGTATAATCCAATCCTCCGCCGTGTTACGGTGCACAGAGAGATTAAATAATCAGGAGATTAAGAAATGGCAAAGAAAACGGTCGCTACGCTCCAGAAAGGTGAAGGACGTGGCTTTTCTAAGGTAATCAAGATGGTTAAGTCTCCTAAGACTGGTGCATATATCTTCGCTGAGGAGATGGTTCTCAATGAGGCAGTAAAAGACTATTTCAAGAAGTGATTCAGTAGTAGTTATACATTGAAAAATGGCGCAAGATTTTCTAATTAATCTTGCGCCGTTTTTATCTTTGTCTTGATTTAGTGAATGCGCCATCCCTGCCGTTGCAGCAGCTGCCTCTGTTTTTTCATTATCATCCCATTTTTTCCATTCAGATGAGAACGCATGGGAGAAATGAAAATCTTGGTAGGACGGTGAATGGTATACGAATGGACGATGCTTCAGTGATAATCAAATGGTAATGTTGTCAAGACGAAAAAATGGTACAAGAATAAGAATCTTGCACCATTTTTCGTCTTATTAATTTCTAAACAGAACGTTTATTTGTCTGTTATTTTAGAAGCACTGAACACAATCAAAGGATTCTTGTCATAGATATGGGATGTGAGGTTCCATTCGTTTTTGCCAGTGAAATAACCAGTGCTTACTTCAACGTATCTGTTGTTCAGATATTTTGTGATTTCGCTGGTATGTG
The DNA here is from genome assembly GCA_045600865.1 of Candidatus Aphodosoma sp. Lineage (GTDB taxonomy): Bacteria > Bacteroidota > Bacteroidia > Bacteroidales > Paludibacteraceae > Aphodosoma. Next base: position 43,191 of record JAZRYS010000261.1, on the reverse strand, counting down.
CGGCATTTACCTTCATAGTTGACATTGTCAGATATGCAACAGCTTCTGCAGTGTCGAACACAAATGTATATTCATACTCGTCAACGAACTGTCCTTCGATTGAAGCCTCGTATGCAAATTTTGCATGAGATACGTAAGCGACCGTATCCCATTTTGTTGAATCTGCATTAGGAATGTAAACGGTGTCGTTTGTCAATTCAGGTATGGCTATGTTTCCATACTTCTGAATCATGTAATCATTGACCTCTGTGTAGTCTTTCTGCCAATTCTGGCAAGGCTCAACGATATTCATGTAATCGTCAACGACAGTTACCGTGCAAGACAGACCGTTTACCGACACAAGAGCAGATCCGACTCTGACACCTGTCACTACGCCATTGGCATCTACTGTTGCAACTGTTTCGTTGTCTGAAACCCACTGCGGATGCTGGTTGCCATCGTGTTCAAATGTCAACTGTTTTGTCTCGCCAACATTAATGGTGATAGCACCCTCTTTCAAGTTTCCCCATGAGTTCTTGTCCTTCTTACAGCCTGTGAGAGCAATCAAAAGAATGCTAAGGCAAAGAATGATAGTTTTTTTCATAATAAATTATTGTTTTTGTTTTGTTATTATTTTCCCGCTGCAAATTTAGCAAGAATTTTTCACATGCTAAAATATTTGGGCGATTTTTTTTTATTATTTTTCGTAGAGCCATTTCGACAATATTTTTATTATGTGATATTGCTGTTTTTCAGGAAAATTTCGTATTTTTGATCTGTGACAATTGCCGGGATTGATGAAAATATGTATCTTTTCATTTTGTTTTATATCTTTCACTCCTACGGCAGTCCATGGATCGTATTCTCCATAAATAAAGAGCATTTTTTCTGCTTTCGTGCTCAAGAACTCTATGACTTTCTTTCGCATTGTGGGATTGTATTTGATATTGCAGCTTTCGGGCAATGCTGTCAATTTGAGATAGTTGCGGGTGTCTGAAACCGCTTTCGTTCCGTCATAGCAGCTAGGCATTAGTGCGTAATGACCAAGTTCTCTGGCGGCCTGAACATAGTAAGGCATGTTGTCGTATTCGGGAGTGAACCCTTCTGGAGCACCATATTTCACAAGAAAAGCAAATGTTGTGTCTGCAAGACATTTCATGTAATCAGGAATCTTTTTTATTGCGCCTCTTGCAAGAATGGCAACATGCATGTCCATGACAGAAAAGTCATACAATTCTTCGTATGAGATTCTTGGATTGAGTCCTGTGGCCTTGCAGTGACTTTCGAGCATCGGTATGAACGTCTCTCTGTTGTTGAACATGAATTCAATGAAACGTTTGATGTATTGTCTTTCGTCAGGTGAGCCGTACTCCATGATAGCTTTGGCTAAACGAGGGTCTTCTGGTCCTTCGCATAAGGGGGCAACGTATGGCACTGTGATGTCAACATCATTTGGATAGTAAGCCCTGAATATGTTGGCGCATATTCCTCCTTTTGATACGCCCGTTGCAATGAATTTGCCGTGATAAAGCTTGTGAAATGCTTCTGAAAAACGATGATGATCCGTGGCGGCATTCGAGGCGGTGAGGTATTTCCAATAAAGATCTTTCTTTATTATCTCGGGTTTAGATTCTCCGAAATAGCGATGTTCGACAATAACACAGTTCGTGTTGAAAATGTCTGACAATTCTTCCCTATAATCAGGCTTCGTCAGATAATAGTCTAATCCATAACCTTCGGTTACGAGAACAGTGGCAGAATCCTGATGAACATGGCAGACTAGAGCTCGCTGTGTGAATTTGCCAATAGTTGTGTCGCTATAGTCAGTGTATTGTGTGAATGTGATGAGGTATGCTTCCTTGAATCTGCTTGATTCGAAAGTCTTGACTGACGTCACGCCTGGAAGTGCGGCTAATTTCTTGGCGAATTTTGTCATCCCCTTTGCCCACACGACAGTGCTTGTCATGATGACAGCGAGCATGAGTAACGTGATTTTTTTCATTGTTTTGTGCTATTATTTGTTAAACATTTTTTGCATATTCCATATACATAGACGTTGGAATTGTGCATCTTGAAAGCCCTGAAACGATGGTGCTTGAGTGCAGAACTGACTTGTGCGTCTCGAAATTCTTTTACCTCTCCGCATATCGTGCAGATACGGTGACAGTGTGTTATTGCCCTTGAAGTGAGCTCATAGACTGTTTCTGGAACGGGAAACCGATGCTCGGTAACGATTCCTGCTTCGACAAACAGATTGAGGTTGCGGTATATACTGGCGTTGGACACGTTTTCCTTTTTGCCAAATGTTTCAATTAGTCCTGATGCGGTGAAGTGACCATTTATTGTTTCAATGTGTTGGAGCATCTGATCTCGTTCAAAAGTGTGTCGGAGGCCATTCTTTGCGATGTGGGCACTTAGCTTTTCTTTGTTTGTCATAGGGCAACAAGATTATCAATAATTCGAATGGTTTAGTATGTCCTGTGCATCTTGATTTTGGAGCAACTGTGCGATTGAAACTTTTTGATTGTGTCGCATGTATGAACATATAATCTTATAACCTAAGTAAGCTCCCAGTCTGCCAGGGGAATCTTGCCCGAATGGTTGTGTGAAAGGTGCATCGCGAGTGAATTTAGCCTTATCTATAACATTTGTTGTGTAGATTGTGTGATCCCCTACGATTTGTTTCCACATTTTTTTTTCATATTGCTCTGCCCATGCCAACTGCTCTTCCGAGTATCCCAATATTACGTTTTCCGGAGTCTCTGGCAACAGACAAGATACGGTATATAATATCTTGCCGTGAAATATCATATCAGTAAGCAGATTTGATGACGGGTCTAATGGTAATTCTGATGCAAGAAGAGCTGACAGATAGTCGGATGCAATCTTCTCTCTTCTCATGTTCGAACGGAGGTATTGGTGAATGGCGACAGAATCGTAGTAACAGTAGTCTATACCCATATAATTGTCCAGAGACAGGGATATGAAGCCATCTCCGACAATAATGTTCTGGTTAAAGAATGAAATGTGAGTGCAGAAACGGGGAATGGCAATTTGTGGCATGAACACCTGCATTCTCAGTAATGCTGGTTCAAGCTCTTTTTCAATGTCGCTCAAATCGGAATATTCTTCCAACGTGCTCTCGTAAACCTTGACGACGGCAGGATATTTGCGAAAATTGCGGTATTCTGTTGCTGCGGTGTCAGAACCTGTGCTGCCCATTCTCATCACATACTCTATATAGATTTTCCCCATCTCAGGATATTGTGCTGCAAGTAATGTCATAGACTGCTGAAGATTGACAGTGTCGAGAAACCAGAATGATGAATCAAAACGCTGTATGTGAAAATCAATGTCCATGCCAGAAATGTCGGCTGTGCGCTTTGTTTCTTTGCTGCAAGATGCCAGTAAAACTAACAGAAATACTGCTATTGAAATCTTTTTCATGATGACGTGAAAATTTTGAGCGCAAAGTTACGAATTTTTTTTGATGCGGCAATGAATTTGAATAAGGAAAATTCGTAAAAATAGTGTTGAAAAAAATCCGAATTATTTATCGCTATTTTCTTTGTGGTGTCATAATTTATTCTTAACTTTGCAGGCTGAAATATTGTATTTGGATATGATGCTTGAGATTCGGGAAATATGTAAGAAATATGGTGAGCAACTGGCACTGGATGATGTCTCTATGTCATTTGAATCCAATACGATAGTTGGACTTTTGGGTCCTAATGGAGCGGGTAAATCCACTTTGATGAAGATTGTTGCTGGATTTGTCTCGCCTGATGGCGGAATGGTGTCAATTGATGGCAAACGTGTGGGTTGTGACACGGCTGCATTGGTTGGCTACCTTCCGGAACACAATCCTCTCTATCTAGATATGTACGTGATGGAATATCTGGAGTTTGTAAAAGGATGCTACAAGTGCAATGCTGATATCCTATCGCTGGTGAAACGTGTCGGTCTTTATGCGGAATGCGGAAAGAAACTTGGACAACTTTCGAAAGGGTACCGTCAGCGTGTTGGAATCGCAGCTGCTATTATCCATGACCCTAAGGTGCTTATCTTGGACGAACCTACTACAGGCCTGGATCCTGCACAGCTTGTAGAAGTCAGAGGATTGATAAAAAATCTCTCAAAGGATAGGCTTGTGCTGCTCTCTACACATATAATGCAAGAGGTTGAGGCTATGTGTGATGAGGTTGTCATGCTCAAGCATGGCAGGGTAGTGAAACGTGGTAAGGTTTCTGAAATGGGAAACCTTGAGGATTTGTTTTTGAATTGATGGAGTACGATATACACAACCCAAAAAAGGAAAACGACTTGGATAAGGCTCTCCGGCCACTCAGGTTTGAGGATTTTGCAGGCCAGGACAAGATTGTGGAGAATCTCCGCATATTTGTCGAGGCAGCAAAGTTGCGTGGTGAGTCGTTGGATCATACGTTGTTGCATGGCCCTCCGGGATTAGGCAAGACAACACTGAGCAATATCCTTGCAAATGAGCTGGGCGTTGGATTCAAGGTTACTTCTGGACCTGTCCTTGACAAGCCGGGCGATCTTGCCGGACTGCTGACTTCTCTTGAACGCAATGATGTGCTTTTCATTGACGAGATTCACCGATTGAGCCCTATCGTCGAGGAATACCTTTATTCTGCTATGGAGGACTATCGTATTGACATTATGATTGACAAAGGTCCCTCGGCGCGTTCTGTGCAGATTGACCTTGAACCTTTCACACTTGTCGGTGCAACAACGAGAAGCGGTTTGCTGACGGCTCCTCTGCGTGCAAGGTTTGGCATAAATTGCCATTTCGAATATTACGACGAACGGGTGTTGGTTGGCATAATCAACAGGTCTGCTGCCATAATGGGTGTTCCTATCATTGAAGATGCGGCTTTTGAAATAGCGCGTCGTTCGCGCGGAACGCCTCGTATTGCGAATGCACTTCTTCGTAGAGTACGTGATTTTGCACAGGTAAAAGGCAGCGGACGCATCGAACGCCAGATTGCATGTATCGCGCTTGAGGCTCTGAATATCGACAAATATGGCCTTGATGAGGTAGACAATAAATTGCTGGTTACCATGATTGATAAGTTCAATGGCGGGCCAGTGGGACTTACGACTATAGCAACGGCAATGAGTGAGGATGCAGGAACCATCGAAGAGGTTTATGAGCCTTTCCTCATCAAGGAGGGATTCTTGAAACGTACACCTCGTGGACGTGAGGTTACTGAATTGGCCTACAGACATCTGGGGCGTGAAATGAAATTATTGCAAGGAAAATTATTCTGATATATACATGGCAGGAATAAAACAGTTGGTTAAGGATACGGCTATTTATGGCATGAGCACTATCTTGGGGAAATTCCTCAATTGGCTTCTTGTGCCGCTGTACTCTTATGTGCTGGCTGGTTCCGACCAATATGGCATAGTTGCGAATCTCTATGCCTGGACGGCTTTGGTTACAGTGATAATAACATACGGCATGGAGACAGCCATGTTCAAGTTCATAAATTCCCGCAAAAATGAAAAAGGTGGTTCCAACCGTGTATATAGTACCACTCTATGTTCTTTGGCCGTTTCGTCTGTCGTGTTTGCAGTTGCAATTGTTTTGTGCTCTGACCAGATAGCAGATGTTATCGAGACGGGGGCTACTGGTAAAATGGTGGCTATGATGGGAGTGATTGTTGCCATGGATGCGTTTGATTCTATTCCATTCGCATATCTTCGCCATATAAACAAGGCTCTCTTGTTTTCTTTTATCAAGATTCTGAACGTACTCATAACGATAGGATTGAATGTGATTTTCCTTGTGAGGATGGGAAAGGGCGTGGAATATGTCTTTGTTGCAAACCTGATTGCTTCCGTTTCTGTCACAGTCATGCTTGTGCCTACTGTCATGAAGGCAAAACATGATTTCAGTTGGGACTTGTGGCGCAAGATGTTCGGCTTTGGCTTTCCCATGATGCTGCTGGGTATTGTGGGTATCATGAACCAGACGATGGATAAGATACTTTTCCCTATCGTTTATCCAGATCATGCCGCTGGGATGGCTGAATTGGGAATTTATTCGGCTTGTTTCAAGGTGGCTATGATTATGATGATGTTCACTAATGCGTTTCGTTATGCGTACGAGCCTTTCATATTTCAGAAGTATGGTTCACGCAATTGCAAGGAAAGTTATTCGGATGCGATGAAGTGGTATCTCATAGTCTCTTTCTTCATTTTCCTGGCAATGGTTTATTATTTGGACATTATCCAGTATCTGTTGCAGGAACAATATCGTGTGGGACTTAGAATAGTGCCTTGCGTTCTAGTGTCTTACATCTTTCAGGGCGTTGCCTACAATCTTGCTTTATGGTACAAGGTTATTGGCAATACCTGGTGGGGAACAGTGATTGCAGGTAGTGGCTTTGTCGTGAGTTTGTTGTTGCAGATATTCTTGATACCGGTTTATAGTTATTGGGCTTGTGTGTGGGCTTCGATAGGTTGTTATCTGGTCATGGTGATTGTAAGCTATGCGCTCGGACAGAAATATTATCCGATAAACTACCAGTTGAAACGAATTGGTTGCTATATACTTCTGACCATTGTGCTTTTCGTTGCTGGTATGATGGCCGATTTGGACGACAAGTGGCTCAATTGGGGATTGCGTGGCTTGCTCTTGCTCGTCTTTGCAGTCGTGGTTATTAAATTTGAAAATGTCAAACTAAAAAAATAAACACATTATAATATATGGGATTGTTTTCGTTAACGCAGGATATTGCGGTGGATTTGGGAACTGCCAATACCATTATCATTCACAAGGGTAAAATTGTGGTGGATCAACCATCAATCATTGCCATGAATGTAATGACCCAGAAGGTGGAAGCTATTGGTCATGCTGCTGCCATGATGGAGGGAAAGGCTCCTAAACATATTCAGACTATCCGTCCTCTTCGCGATGGAGTGATTGCAGACTTTCAGGCGGCTGAACTTATGATACGTGGCATGGTGAAGATGATTTCTGCTAAAAGCCATGTCATGACACCTTCTCTTCGTATGGTGGTTGGCATTCCTTCTGGTGCTACTGAGGTTGAACGTCGAGCAGTTCGCGATTCGTGCGAACATGCTGGTGGCCGTGAGGTGTTTTTGATAGATGAACCTATGGCGGCAGCTCTTGGTATAGGTCTCGACATTGAGAAACCTGAAGGTAATATGGTTGTTGATATAGGTGGTGGTACCACCGAGATTGCTGTCATCTCTTTGGGAGGTATTGTTGCAGACAAATCTATTCGTGTGGCGGGTAATGCCTTTACCGAGGATATTATGGAATATATGTTCCGTCAGCACAACCTGAAAGTTGGTGAGCCTACTGCTGAAAAAATAAAAAAGACTGTCGGGGCTGCACTGCCTGACTTGGGAGATGATGCTCCAGAGGATATGCATGTATATGGTTCAAACCGTATTACATCTTTGCCTATGGAAGTGCCAGTATCATATCAGGAGATTGCACATTGTCTGGATAAGTCAATACTTAAACTTGAGACCGCTATCATGGCTGCTCTTGAGGATACTCCACCTGAGCTTTATTCGGATCTCCTTAAAAATGGTGTTTGGCTTTCCGGTGGTGGCGCTCAGATGCTTGGATTGGCAAAAAGGTTCACAGATCGCATACAAATCGAGTTCAAAGTTGCTGAAGATCCACTACACGCTGTTGCTCGTGGTACAGGTACAGCTTTGAACAATATTGAAAGATTCCGTTTCTTGAACAAAATGTAATTTCTGACTAGTGAGACGTATCTTAGAGTTTCTATATATTCACCTTTGTGGAATCATCTTTATTGCTTTAGAGGTGGTCGGTGTTTTGACATTCTATAACAGAAACGCTTTTCAGCGCAGCGTTATAGGGCAAAATGCATTGGAACTCTCAGCAGAAATGTCAGGCATAACTACAACTGTGGTGGATTATTTTAATCTTACTACAGTCAATAGAGAACTTACGGATGAAAATATGGCTTTGCGTACCCAATTGGAGGCATTGACGGCCAAGATTGAAGATGCCGAGCGCGATTCGTTCGTGGCTGGGTGGAATACGTTTGACAACCCGGATATAGAGTATGTTGGTGCAAAGATTGTCTATATGTCAATACACCAGACGCAGAACCATATCATTATAGACAAGGGGTCTGTAGATGGAGTGGAACGAGATATGGGTGTCGTTGCGAATGGATGTGCAGTAGGTGTTGTTGACGCTGTCTCAGAACATTATGCCATTGTCTTGCCTCTTATCAATACAAATATACAGGTCAGCGCTAAAATATTGAATAACGATCAGTTGGGCATCATATCATGGGATGGAACTTGGAGAGATAAGGTTGAATTGGATGAGGTGCCTTCTCATGTCAAACCTCAGACAGGTCAGAAGATTTTGACATCTGGTCACTCTACCATATTTCCTGAGAATGTGCTTATAGGCTGTGTCAGTAAGACTAAGAGCAAGGAAGTGGAAGGTTTCAATCATATAGTAGTGGATCTGGCTGTTGATTATGGCAAATTAAAGTATGTGGGAGTTGTACGCTATCGTAACAAGTCCGAATTTGAACAACTAGCGGAGGAGGCTGGAATATGAATGTTTGGTTGAAATCTTTCATTTGGTCTGTCTTGCTTGTCGTGTTGCAGGTGATGCTATTCAACCATCTGCAGTTAGCGTACGTAATCAATACGTTTCCGTACATATTCATAGTAGTGACATTCCCTAATTCAATGAATGATATTGCCAGAACGATTATTGGATTTGTATTGGGATTTGTCATTGACATGATGTGTGGTACATGGGGAATTCATACAATGGCAACGACCTTGGTTGCTTTTATTCAACCCATGTTGCTGAAGATGATTGCATTGCCTGAACAAGTTGACCGTAAAGTCCCTTCTTTCCGTTTTATGAAATGGAAGTTTTTGGAATATGCAGTGCTGATGGTTTTTGTTCATCATTTAGTGCTTTTCTGTCTCGAAACTTTTGACATATCCCTGTGGTACTTGGTTCTCATCAAGGCAGTGGTAAGTTCTTTTGTGACAATTAGCATCTTGATGCTTTTCGATAAGATGAGTAATGCTTGAGGACAGGTTTAAAGATCGTAGTTATGTAGTGATAGTGCTGCTAATATTGGTGGCACTCATTTTTGTTGTGCGGCTCGCCTCATTGCAGTTTTCTGATGAATATGAAGAAAAGGCTGATGGCAATGCTTTCTATCATCATATAGTCTATGCTCCTCGCGGAGCAATAATGGATCGTAATGGCAAGTTGCTCGTTTATAATCAGCGTACTTACGATCTCCTTGTTGTCGTCAAGACTCTTGATGACATGGACAGGTATGGACATCCTTTTGACACTCTTGCACTATGCGATGCTATCAACGAGGATATAGTTCATGTTCGCAAGCGTTTTGAAAATGTGAAGAATTTCGGAAAGAATCCTGGATATTCTCCTCTTACACCACAGCGTTTTGTTACGCAACTTTCTCCCGAAGATTATGCAAAGGTGCGTGAGCAGATGCGCAAGTTCCCTGGCTTTTCAATACAATCGCGTACTCTACGAAATTATAAATATAACGCTGCTGCCCATATCTTAGGCTCAATCGGTGAGGTGAACCAACAGCAGCTTGATGCCGACAAGAGTTATCATATTGGTGACTATATTGGCGTTGCCGGCATAGAGAAGTCATACGAGCGTGAACTTCGTGGCCAAAATGGCGATGAAATACTTCTTCGCGATGCACGCGGGCGAATACAAGGTTCATATATGGACGGAGCAATGGATCACGAGGCTATCCCAGGAGAGAATGTCATTTCTACTATTGACATTGACCTTCAAATGTTTGCCGAGGCTCTTCTCAATGGTAAACGTGGCAGCATTGTTGCCATCGAACCTGAAACAGGTGAGGTGCTTGTGATGGCAAGCAGTCCAACATGGAATCCAGAATATATGGTTGGCCGTAAGCGTGGCAAATATTATCCTGTCTTGATCAACGAGAAAACCAAGCCTCTTATCAACCGTGCAATCCAAGGACGCTACTCGCCTGGCTCTACGTTTAAGACTCTTCAGGCTCTTGTGTGTCTGCAACTTGGAGGCATTGATGTGGCAGATCGTTTTCCTTGCAATGGACCAAACTCCACTCCTATCAAATGCACGCATCATCATGGCTCACCTGTAACTCTCATGGGCGCTATCGAACAGAGTTGTAATCCATATTTCTGGATGGCATACCGTAATACCATCGAAAAAGATTGTTATAAGAACAAGCGTTTCAATCACAAGAAATTTCATGAAAACTATAATAAGTGGCGTGATGCAATGATGAGTTTTGGGCTTGGCTTTGCCTTCGAAGATTCTGATATTCCTGGACTCAAGCACGGTGCTATTGGTTCTGAAACAACCTACAATCGAATATATGGCAAGACGGGTTGGCGGGCAATGACTGTCCGTTCAAATTCGATTGGGCAGGGCGAGGTGGAGGTTACTCCTATCCAGCTTGCAAATGCCATAGCTGTGATTGCAAACGGTGGCTGGTACATCACGCCTCACATCAATCGGAATGATTCAATGCTTGCACGCAAACATTATTGTGCTGTTACCGAAAAACGGTATTATAGCATTGTGCAGGAAGGTATGTACCGTGTGTGCGAGTTTGGTACAGGTCGTCATTATAAGGTGCCAGGTGTCGAGATGTGTGGAAAAACTGGCACTGTCCAGAATTCTGGTGGTGAAGACCACTCTCTTTTCGTTGGTTACGCTCCTTATCGAAATCCTAAAATCGTAATAGCGGTAGCAGTGGAAAATGCCGGATTTGGTGCTACATGGGCAAACCCTATAGCATCTTTGATTATCGAGAAGTACCTTACAGGAACATGTACGCGTCAGGAAGTTTATGATTACATAGCTGGTACGGTTAAGGATTCGCGCGTAAAGGATTTTGACAATTATATCAATTCAATTGCAGGTGGCGACACCATAACAAACATTCCAAGCAATGCAGTTCTCGCAAAGTAGAACATCAGGAGAGTTCAATGCACTCAAATATATGGATAAGGTTCTGGTCGGACTTTATCTTTCCATTGCTGTATTTGGCTGTATGAATGTATATAGTGCAAGTATTACACCAGACCAGACTTCAGTATTTGATATCACCTGCAATTCGGGCAAGCAGATAATGTGGATGGGCATCAGCCTCTTTGTTGGAATCATTATCATGTTCATGAAAAGTAATGTGTTCGACCAGTTGGCTTATTTTTTCTATGGATTCGTGATAATTCTTCTGGTGGCGACAATTTTCCTCTCTACGAATATCAATGGGTCGCGTTCATGGCTAGTACTTGGCCCTGTCAGTATACAACCTGCTGAGTTTGCCAAGCTTGCCACAGCTTTGGCCGTGGCAAAGAGAATGAGCGAATATCAGTTCCGTTTGGGAGATTTCTACAGTTATATGAAGGTTGTGGCTCTTTTTGTTTTACCGATGATAATCATTGTTCTGCAAAAGGAGACTGGCTCGGCGCTTGTGTTCGCTTCATTCATATTGCTTCTTTACCGCGAGGGTATGTCGGGTCTTGTTCCTATGCTTGCCTTCATTGCTATTCTGATATTTGTTCTGACTATAAAGTTTTCGCCATTTTGGTCTTTAATGGTTATCTTTATTGCACAGATAATATTTCTTGTACGCTATCGTCGCGAGATTATTGCCTCTCTGATAATGACTGGTGCGCTGGCCCTTTTGTTGGCTGCCAACTATTTTGTCAATAAATATTGGCTTGCCTTCGACAATATGTGGATTGTTTTGGTTCTTGATGTGGTGGCCATGATTTATATGCTTGTTCGTGCAGTGCTCACATGGCGTAGGGCATATTGGTGGATTGCATTGTTTATATTACTCTCCACAGGATTCGCTTTTTCTACAGGATATATGTTCGACAATGTGTTAAAACCTCATCAGCAGAAGCGTATTCAAGTTGTTCTTGGTATAGTTGATGATCCTCGTGGCGTGGGCTATAACACAAATCAGGCTCAGATAGCAATAGGTTCTGGCCGTTTTTGGGGTAAGGGTTATCTCAAGGGAACGCAGACAAGATTGAAATATGTGCCTGAACAGCATACTGATTTTATTTTCTGTACCATTGGCGAGGAATGGGGTTTCTTTGGCTCGTTGTTGCTGATATTGGCTTATGTGGCTCTCATGTGGCGTATAGTTGTCATTTCTGAACGTGCTGAGGCGAAGTTTGTCCGTGACTATGGCTATGGCCTTCTGGGAATACTTTTGTTCCATTTTATTGTCAATATAGGTATGGTGATGGGCCTTGTTCCCGTCATCGGCATTCCGTTGCCTTTAGTTAGTTACGGAGGCTCTTCTTTTCTGAGTTTCACCATAATGTTGGCTATATTGTTGAAACTTGACACGATGCGCGAAGAACGTCTCAGATAGTAGTTGCCTCTATGGGATATTTATTCCTTTGTATTTTTTGGAATATTATAAATACAAAACCTATTATTAATTTAACCCTTTATTTTTATGGAAAAAGAAGAAAGAAAGGCTATTTCGCCAGACAAATTGAAAGCATTACAGCTTGCGATGGACAAGATTGAAAAAGATCATGGCCGTGGCTCTATCATGAAACTTGGAGATGCCATGACAGAAAATGTTGACGTCATTCCGTCTGGTTCTGTCGGTCTTAATTATGCACTTGGTGTTGGTGGATATCCTCGTGGAAGAATCATTGAAATCTATGGTCCTGAGTCTTCTGGTAAGACTACACTTGCTATACATGCAATAGCTGAAGCACAGAAACTTGGAGGTATAGCTGCAATAATTGATGCAGAACATGCTTTTGACCGTTTTTATGCTGAGAACCTTGGCGTAGATGTTGATAACCTGCTTATTTCTCAACCCGACAGCGGTGAACAGGCACTTGAAATAGCCGACCAGCTGATACGTTCTTCGGCAATTGATATAATAGTAATTGACTCTGTTGCAGCCCTTACTCCAAAGGCCGAGCTTGAAGGAGAAATGGGAGAGAACAAAGTCGGACTTCAGGCCCGCCTCATGAGTCAGGCTTTGCGCAAGCTTACGGCAAGTATCAATAAGACAAACACCACTTGTGTTTTCATCAACCAGTTGCGTGAGAAGATAGGTGTCATGTTTGGTAATCCGGAAACTACAACGGGTGGTAATGCCCTTAAATTCTACGCATCTGTCCGTCTTGATATACGCAAGATTGGCGTTCTAAAGGATGGCGATTCTGCTAATGGCAGTCAGGTTCGAGTTAAAGTCGTGAAGAATAAGGTTGCACCTCCTTTCAAGAAGGCTGAGTTCGATATCATGTTCGGAGAGGGTATCTCCAGGTCAGGCGAGATGCTGGATCTTGGCGTTGAGGCTGGAATAATCAAGAAAAGTGGTGCATGGTTCAGTTATGCCGAAACTCGTCTTGGTCAAGGTCGCGATGCAGCAAAACAGGCTATAGCCGACAATCCAGAACTTGCCGAAGAACTAGAGTCAAAGATAATGGAATCTCTCAGGCAGGCATAGACATATTGTCTGGTTTGTATGATTTATTCCACTGTCCGAGAATCTTGATAGGTCTCGGACAGTGGAATTTTTTGTCCATTATTCAAAATTCAGAGCAATGGTAAATACTCTTGATGTCAGTTTTGACAAGGCATCATTGTAAGGTTGCCAATCAGGGTCAAGATATCCACCATTTGCCTGTTCGATACGTTGATCCCAGTTTGTATGAACGTTGTTGAATCCCAATGCGAATTTAATCTCTGGTGAGAACCGGAAGTATTTGGTGTAGAATGTACATCCCACACCGAATTCCACGAAATAGTCGAAGTAGTTCAGCAATATTGGGTTTGTCTGCTCGTGCGAGAAATCGAAAAGCACTCCACCTCCTGCTACAACGTATATTCCATAGTTCTTGATGCGCACGGCTGAGTATTTCAATAGCAGTGGTACTGTTATCATAGTGGAGCGGATTGTTGTTTTGTAGAGGTCGGTGTTGACGTTGTTCATGAATGTCAGCGTGCGGTCGGCTATGTAGAACGTTGGCACAAGTCGCAAGTTGAGATAGTTGCATAATCTTACATCTGCTATCAACCCGACGTTGAATCCTGGCATCAAAGTCGAAACCTCTGCCTGGTAAATCTTGCCGTCTGTTGCTGGCTTCATCGAGTTTTTTATGCCGAAATCCAGTACGTCCAATCCAAGCGAGAAACCAAAATGAAAACGCTTGTACTCGACGTTGGGCAGGTTCTGTGCACTGACCGAAACTACCGATAACACTGCTAAAACGACTGTTTGTATGACTCTTTTCATCCTATAATAAACGGAGATTTAGAGACTTTATTGTGCCAACATGAAGTTGAAAAAATGTTGTCTAAAAGTTTTGGCAGGTGCGGAAAAATTCGTACCTTTGCAGACCAAAAAATTAGTACTAATTATAAATTAAATTTTTGTAGAAATGGCTTACGTAATTTCTGAAGATTGTATGGCTTGCGGTACTTGCGCTGGTGAGTGCCCTAACGAGGCTATCTCTGAGGGCGATATCTACCACATCGACCCAGACAAGTGTGTTGATTGCGGTACTTGCGCATCAGTTTGTCCTGCAGAGGCTATCAAACAGGCATAATTTGCCAAGCCTTTTGGATAAGACGGTTTTCATTCGAAAATCGTCTTTTTTGTTTAATTGATAATTATCAATTGTCAATTATCAATTTAATAGTACGCCCATACGGAATCGAACCGTAACCAAGAGAACCGGAATCTCTCATTCTATCCATTAAACTATGGGCGCTTTCAAAAAGTCTCCTCCTTTGAGGAGACTTTTTTATTGTTTAGACTAGAAAATCTAGGGTACTAGAATTCTATAGGGTTGTCGTTCGCATCGAGTGCAGTGTTGTGGCGTGGACGTTCGTCAGGTATTTGCTGTCCAATCTCTGCGTTGCGCTCAGGACGTGGACGACGTTCACCTTGTGGACGTTCTCTGCGGTCTCCTTGACGGCGGTCTCCCTCAAGACGTGGACGACGTTCACCTTGTGGACGTGCAGGACGCTCACGCTGTTCTACGTATCCTTCTGGTTTCTCCTTCAATGCACGTGCAGAGAGTTTGAACTTGCCAGTCTTCTGGTCAATGTCAAGCAGTTTTACTGATATCTTGTCGCCTTCTTTGACGCTGGTCTCTTCCATGGTTTCGAAACGACGCCAGTCAATCTCTGATATGTGAAGCAGTCCTTCCTTGCCAGGCATGAACTCTACGAAACAACCATATGGCATGATAGACTTCACCGTTGATTCGTATGTTTCGCCAATCTCAGGCACGGCTACTATTGCCTTAATCATCGCCATTGCCTTCTCGATGGAATCTTTGTTGGCTGCAGATATCTGTACGTGTCCAACTTCGCCTTCTTCCTCAATTGTAACGACCGTGCCACTCTCAGCCTGAATGCCTTGGATGATTTTTCCACCAGGGCCAATCACTGCACCGATGAAGTCTTTTGGAATGTCAAGTGCAACAAGACGTGGCGCATGTGGCTTGAGGTCTGGGCGAGGTCCTTCAAGTTCTGCCTGAATCTTGTCGAGGATGAACATACGTCCATCGTGAGCTTGCTTCAGAGCCTTTTCAAGAATCTCGTAACTCAAACCGTCAACCTTGATATCCATCTGAGTTGCAGTGATACCGTCGCGTGTTCCTGTAACCTTGAAGTCCATATCGCCAAGGTGATCCTCATCGCCAAGGATGTCGCTCAATACTGCATAGTTGGTTCCGTGATTCTCTGAAATAAGACCCATTGCGATACCCGAAACAGGTTTCTTGATAGGCACACCTGCATCCATAAGTGCAAGACATCCTGCGCATACGGTAGCCATTGATGATGAACCATTCGATTCAAGGATGTCAGATACCACACGTACTGTATATGGATAATCATTAGGAATCATAGATTTCAATGCACGACAAGCAAGGTTTCCATGACCTATCTCACGACGACCAATGCCACGCTGTGCCTTGGCCTCGCCAGTCGAGAATGGAGGGAAGTTGTAGTGCAGCAGGAATCTGTCTGTTCCCAGTATCAATGCTTCGTCAATTAGTTTCTCGTCAAGTTTTGTTCCGAGAGTCACTGTTGACAAAGACTGAGTCTCGCCACGAGTGAAGATTGCAGAACCGTGAGGGCCTGGCAGATAGCCAGCCTCGCACCATATTGGGCGAATTTCAGTTGTCTTACGGCCATCCAGTCGTTTGCCTTCATCCAATATTGAACGGCGCATAGCGTCACGCTCAACATCGTGGTAGTAACGATTTATCATAGCACCTTTTTCTTCGAGCTCTTCCTCTGTGAAGTTAGCCCTGTACTCATCCAGCACTGCCTGGAAGTTTGCTGCTCTTGAGTGCTTGTCCGCATTGCATGAAGAGGCTACTGCGTAAGCCTTGTCGTAAGTCTTCTCGCGAACATCTTTCTTCAGCTCTTCATCGTTGACCTCATGGTAGTATTCGCGTTTTGCCTTGCCAGCTTCTGCCATGAATTCAAGCTGTGCCTGGCAGTGTACCTTGATTGCCTCATGTGCAACGCGCATTGCGTTAAGCAGGTCATCCTCAGAAACCTCTTTCATCTCACCCTCAACCATCATGATGTTGTCGATTGTTGCAGCAACCATGATGTCGAGGTCGGCCTTCTCAAGCTCCTCGAACGTTGGGTTTACCTTGAACTCGCCGTCTATGCGGGCAACGCGTACCTCTGAAATAGGACCGTTGAATGGTACGTCAGATACTGACAGGGCAGCAGATGCGGCAAGACCAGCGTAACAGTCAGGCATGTCAATGCCGTCTGCGGAATAAAGTGTCACGTTTACGAATGTCTCGGCATGATAGTTGTCTGGGAAAAGGGGACGGAGAGCGCGGTCAATCAGACGAGATACCAGTATCTCATAGTCAGACGAGCGTCCCTCACGGCGAGTGAAACCACCAGGGAAACGACCGTTTGCAGCGAATTTTTCCTTGTAATCCGTAGTCAGCGGCATGAAGTCTGTGCCCGGCACTGCATCTGCGGCACTGCAAACTGTTGCTAACAGCATTGTTTTTCCAACTGTCAGCATTACAGCACCATCCGCTTGCTTGGCAAGCTTGCCGGTCTCGAGAATAATCTCTCTGCCATCACCCATTGTGATGACTTTTCTTGTAATGTTCATATCTTTATATTATAGTACAAATTCGGCTGCAAAGTTAGCAATAAATTTCGATGTGGCCTAATTTTTAGGCATAAAAAAACGCCCGATTTTCATCAGGCGTCTATCGCTTGGAATTTTAATCAATTCTTTGCTTTCTCAACGATTGCACGGAATGCCTCTGGATGGTTCATTGCGAGGTCAGCGAGAACTTTGCGGTTCATTGTGATGCCTGCTCTGTGCAATGCGCCCATGAGCTGTGAGTAAGACATGCCCTCCAGACGAGCTGCTGCGTTGATACGCTGGATCCACAATGCGCGGAAAGTGCGTTTCTTGTTCTTGCGGTCACGGTATGCGTATAGCAGACCCTTCTCCCAAGTGTTCTTGGCTACGGTCCAAACGTTACGGCGAGCACCAAAGTAGCCGCGTGTTAATTTCAGGATTCTTTTGCGTTTTGCACGTGATGCCACGTGATTTACTGATCTTGGCATAGTTTTTAATTGTTTTTTTGAATGTCAGCGTTCATTTCCGAAACTTATTCTTCTGGCTGAGCATTCGGTTAATACTACTTGAGGAAAAACACTGGTGATTTTGTTTAACGCATACCGAGCAAAGCCTTTACTGACTTTTCATCAACGCTCTCCAGTATTGCTGCGTGGGTGAGGTTGCGCTTACGCTTCAGGGTCTTCTTTGTCAAGATGTGGCTCTTGTAAGCGTGTTTACGTTTGATTTTTCCTGTTCCGGTAAGAGCGAATCTTTTTTTGGCACCGGAATTAGTCTTGATTTTTGGCATTTTGTTAAATGTTTATATATTAATAATGTATTTAATCATCCTTTCTTGGCTTTTGGGGAAAGCATCACAATCATCCTTTTCCCTTCCAGGGTAGGCATGGAATCAACCTTTGCTATCTCCTCAAGGTCGTTTGCCAGTCTGAGCAGCAACACTTCGCCTTGCTCCTTGAAGAGTATCGAGCGACCTCTGAAGAATACGTATGCCTTTACCTTGTTGCCCTCTTTGATAAACTCTTCAGCGTGGCGCAACTTGAACTGGTAGTCATGTTCGTCTGTCTGCGGGCCGAAGCGTATTTCCTTCACTTCTATCTTGACGGCTTTTGCCTTAAGTTCTTTTTCGCGCTTCTTGAGTTGGTAAAGGAACTTCTGGTAATCCACGATTTTGCACACTGGCGGATTGGCGGTTGGCGAGATTTCCACTAAGTCCAGACCCATGTCGTCTGCCATTTTCATGGCTACTTCGATGGGATAGACCTTGTTCTCGACGTTGTCGCCGACGATGCGGACCTCGCGCGTTCCTTTTATCTGGTTGTTGACGCGATGGCGGTCCTCAGGCTTGGTTGGGGCTTGTTTAGCTATAAGGCAGTCCTCCTAAATGGTTAGTTGTTACTATGTAAAATTTCAGCGTGCAAAGGTACGAACTATTCTTGATATGGCAATGGAATTTTACGAAAATTTTCTTTAAATTTTTTTTTTGAAAAAAACTGCTAAAATATTTGGTCACGTCAGAGAAATGTCGTACCTTTGCAACCGCAAACGAGAGACATGGTTTGCCGTCTGAATGGTGCATTCGTCTAGTGGCCTAGGACGTCGGCCTCTCACGCCGAAAACTCGGGTTCGACTCCCGGACGCACTACAAAAAGCGAGACTGAAATAATCAGTCTCGCTTTTTCTTTGTCT
This sequence comes from Candidatus Aphodosoma sp., assembly GCA_045600865.1. Taxonomy (GTDB): domain Bacteria; phylum Bacteroidota; class Bacteroidia; order Bacteroidales; family Paludibacteraceae; genus Aphodosoma. The sequence continues at coordinate 24,331 of JAZRYS010000261.1, read as the reverse complement.
CATAACCGAGAGAATCTGCATTTTGTATTTTCTTGATTTATAGCTATTTCCTTTTGGGTAGTTTTATTTTCTGGCCAATCTGTAAAAGCGATTTCTCGTCAATTCTGTTCAATTTGCACAGCACTTCAACAGTGGTGCTGTATCTCTTTGCAATCTTATAAAGCGAATCACCTTTCCTTACTATATGATACTTTGGATAGGTTGTGTTTTTCACGGGCTCTTGCTTTTTTTCTGACGTTTCTTTCGTGCCTTTGACCTCTTCAACTGCCTTTTCCTCTGTTTCTACGGCCTTTTCTTGTGGATTGTCGATGATTTTTGCAGCATGTTTCTCGTCTGTAAGACGTCTGTAAGCGTCTGAAATCATTTGTTGGGATATCTTTATGTCACGATTTATCGTCCTGTTGCTGTCTTTCAGTGAATGGGAAGTAAGCCAATCGTATGATTCCGTAAGATAGAACAACCTTGCAGGAAAACCATGGTTCGCTCCTTGTAGTTTTGTGTAGATCAGTCTTGAGGTGTCGCCACATGCAATCATGCCTGCAACTATGCTATTTGATCTTGAAATAGGTACTGCATTGTCGGCTGTTCCATGCATTATCCAGAATGGCATTTTTGTCAGGCCGCAGTATTGCTCGTTAGTGTTGCCTCCGCATAGCATCATGCCTGCCGAGAGTCTGTCGTAGTATTTTGTTGCGAGTGTAAAGGTTCCAAATCCTCCTAACGACATTCCGATGACCGATATCCTGTTTGTGTCGATAGGGTAGTGCTCTTTTGCCCATTCTACGCATTTCCATATCCTGTCAGCATCCCAATTGTCTGCTGTCTGTGGTGCGATTACGTATGCGTTGATGTGTATTCCCCGGTTGGCGGCATTCAACGGACCGTATTTCAGCACTTTTCGCATATCTGTTCCTTTCAGTGATGCCCCATGCAGGAAGATTATCAGTGGTTTGGCTTCTTCTGTCTGAATGTTTGGCTCATAAATCCAGAAATTGTATCCGCCTTGGGCGGCATTCCTCATTGCAGTCATCTTCTGACCGTAAACATCATTCCATAAGCTCCCCCATAGAACTGCAACTGCCAAAATCAAAATCTTTTTCATATAATTATCGATGGTCAATTGTCACAACGGTTATTCCTGCTCCTCCAAACTGCACGTGTTCATCTCTGAACTCTTTTACGCAATAGCATGTTGCCAGATATTCCCTTACTGCCTGACGGAGGGCACCTGTGCCTGTGCCATGCAGTATTCTTACTTGCCCGACATGCAACATGGAAGCATCGTCAATGAATGCAACGACCTCGTTGAGAGCTTCATCCACGCGCATTCCTCGCAGGTCAATCTCTTGACTGAAAGTATTCTGCTTTGTGTGTATGACGTCAACTATGTTGCTCTGCTGCTTCATCTGCACCTGTTGCTTGGCAGTCGAAGGTTTGAGCCTCTCTACATTCACGGTTGTCTTTATCTGTCCAAACACAACGACAGCCTGCTTGCCCTGCATGTCAACAATCTTGCCTGGCATCTGCTGCCCTTCAATCTGTACGGTGTCCCCTATATTGAATATGTGTTGTGGCTTCTTTTCTGCTGTGACCTTGTTTTTCTCTCTCAGTCCCTTGCCTTTGCTTTCAAGCGCATGTCTTGCCTCACGGGTAGTCTTCTTTTCTGCGTCACTTTCTTTGATGACGCGGATTGTATTTTCTATCTCTGCGTTGGCGTTGGTTATCAGGTCTGCAGCAGCTGTTCGTGCATCGGCAAGTATTTGCCGTTCTTCGGCTTTCACTGCTGCAATTCGTGCCTCATACTGTTCGGTCATTTGTTTAAGCCGTCGCTCCTGTTCCTTTATCTGCTCGCGTTTTTGCGACCAGTAGCGCTTGTCTCTTGCTACGTCTTGCAGGTATTTGTCGAAATCCACCTGCTCTTCGCCCACAAGACTCTTGGCTTTCTCTATCACTTCGCGAGGCAAGCCTGTCTTTGTGGCAATGTCTATAGCGAACGACGAACCGGCCATTCCTATTGACAAGGTGAACAGCGGCTGCATGTTGTGGCGGTCGTATAGCATGGCGCCATTCACCAATCCTTGTGTGTTTGCGGCAAGGGTCTTGAGGTTTGAATAATGTGTCGTTATTACGCCATAGACCCCTTTGTCGTTCAGCCGACTGAGTACGGCTTCTGCTATTGCACCTCCTATAAGTGGCTCTGTTCCAGAGCCAAACTCGTCAATAAGCAACAGAGTCCGATTGTCTGAATGGCGCATGAAATTTTTCATGTTCAGCAGATGCGAACTGTAAGTTGAGAGGTCATTTTCGATGCTCTGCTCGTCGCCTATGTCAACCATAATCTTGTCGAAGAGCATAGTCGAACTTCTTTCTGCTGCAGGGATAGGCATTCCGCATCCTACCATGTATTGCAGAAGTCCTAATGTTTTCAGACATACCGACTTTCCTCCAGCATTAGGTCCGGAGATAATCAGCACACGTTGCTTCTTGGTCAGTTTTATCTCTAATGGCACAATCTCTTTTCCCTGAGCCTTCAGCGACTGCTCAAGCAGAGGATGTCGTGCCTGGAAAATCTCGACGCTGTTTTTCGTAATCTGCGGTACTATGGCGTTTATGCTCAGTGAGTATTTTGCCCTTGCATGGATGGAATCTACCATTGTGAGCAGCTCCAGAGCTTCAAGTATTGCATCATACAGCGGACGTATTTCGTCAGTCAGCTCTGTGAGGATTTTTATTATCTCCCTGCGTTCCTCGCTCTGCAGTTCGCGCAGGTGGTTGTTTATTTCCACGACAGCTGCTGGCTCTATGAAAGATGTCTTTCCTGTTGCCGACTCGTCGTGAACTATTCCCTGCACCTGCCGTTTGTTGGCCGAAGGCACAGGCAGCATCAGCCTTCCCTCGCGCATTGTAGGACTGACATCTGCATCTATCACGTTGCGTGACTTTGCTTCGCGTAGTATTACGTTCAGCGTGCGCACAACCTGACTCTGTTCAGACTGTATGGAGCGACGTATCTCGCTTAGTCTTGGCGATGCGGAGTCGCGTACCTGCATGAACTTGTCGATGACTTTATCTATCTGCTTTACGATTTCCTGGAAGGTTTCTTTGTCTTGAGCCTTTTTTAGTAGTCTCGGAAAGCGTTCATTGTCCAGGGCTTTCATGTAGATGACTACCCGTTGAAGCGTAAGTAGGTTGCGTCTGAGAGCGTCCATATATGGAATGTCCATGAAGGTTCCGACAGCCCGTGTCTCGGCAAAAGGTTCTCGCATGTCGGCAAATTCGGTCAGCGGAAGTCCGTCCGAGGTTTCACGGATAAGGTTCATCATCTCTTGTATCTCGCTTGATTTTCTCTCTGCGACGTCGTAGTCTGACGAATAAATCATCTCTTCGTTCACTACAGCCTCTGTCATCCCGCTCACGCAATATGACGCAATTTGTCCTCTCAGTGTTGCAAAACCAATCTTTTCTTCTATGTTCTTAGGGTAATTCATTGCCTGTTTCAAAACAACCTGCAAAGATAGTGATAATTTCCGACATAGCCAAAGGTATGAGGAAAAAATTTTCATAATAGGTGTTGTGTAAAGATTTCCAATAAGCAATATTTTTGTTAATATGTGTAAAATAATGACATTGGATAATAGCAGCGTCGCTTAACCAGCGGGAGAGCATAGCTTAAGCAGCGTTGTTGCAATGACACAGAAATGACCATCAACCACTCTCGGATGTCCCATGATAAATGGGACCATGATGGGAGGTGGATGGGAGGTAGATGGGACATAGAGTTATACTGTAGTTTCTGTGTAGTTTCCTGATTTAGGTTGACTATTCTGCTCTTATTACTGATACTGGTTGACTAAAATTAATATTATTCCTATTCAAGAGGTCGAATTACATTTGTTAAAATATTTAACGGATATGGTATGTATAAAGTGCCGATAAACATTTTCTAAATTTAATTTTTATGCGATATATCTCAAATTGGTCATTAGTCTGTATTTACGAACCGCTGGAGCCTTGATTAAGGTGCGGTGTTGTGTTTTCTTTGCAATTTCTGTCTGTTTGAATTGAACAATAGGACTTCCTTTGTAATTCAGAGCGCGCCAAATGTTGTTAAAACGCATAGATTTCGATTGACGGAGGGGGGGGGGGTAAATATCAGATAATTAGTGCATTATGTTGATTGATGATTTTTAACCTAATTTTGTTTGCAGAATCAAGAAAAATGTCGTACCTTTGCACTCGCAAAAGGAGGTATATACCTGTACCTGTGATTTTTGCAAGAGCAACACGTCGTATTAGGTATGTCGGTGCGTTGCAGACATATTTATAATTGGGCGTTTATTCGCTTGTTTTGCTCATGAGAAACCTAGCAACTTTCTTTTATGGAGATAGCAAAATGGGTGCAGTAAATGCCTATGGTGTGTGTAGATATCAAGATCTTAAATGGTCATTCAGTACATACGGCGTGGGCTATACTGTTGATTTTGTATTTCCGGGTTTTGCTAGGACCTCTTATGACAGAATCGGCTGATAATGGTTTCACGCTTTTTTTGTTTTCTCGGGTTAATTCAGGAACCAGATTTCCCACAGCTTTTAGTCTGTTTGTTTCTTTTTATTGACATTTTGGCTTTTTCCATTTGTGAATCACGGTTGTCAAGAAAATTGACAGACGGGCTTCTTTGTTTTGCTGAAAACCAAAAACAATAAATAATGGAAAAAGTCTATCGAAAATGGTCAACGCTGTTAGTCCTATTGATGTTGTTGACCGTGCCGTATTCTGCATCGGCTAAGATTAAGTTGCAGATGTTGACTCATGCTTCTCCTGATAGAGAGAAGCAATTTGACGGAAACACTTACGCTAATGTTAAGGATGAAAATCAAGGCGTGTTCGACAGGAACTTGTTAGATCCAGCTCACCCTAACGTTACGGTTTATGCAACTGCCGAATATGACAATGCCAATCTTGGTTCGGGAAAAACAATCACTATTACGTATCATGTTGATGATGTTCAAACTGGATTAGTGCCAACCAGTGATGCTGAGTATTATGAGGCACCAGACCCTATTTCTGTTCACGATGGCGAGATTACTCGTTATTCATCTCTTACTCTTTCTCTCTCTCCAGAACAATTTATTTCAAAAACAAAGGTATATGATGGCACTGATACCGCTGTCTTGATTGCGGGGTGGCCGCAGCTTTTGAATACAGTTGGTACATATACAGATATACATATTACCAATATTGAGGCTAAATATACCAATAACAACAGGTTCGTTGGCTATAACAAATATTCGATAAGCATTGTTGTGACTATTGACGGTGCTGATGCTCAGTATTACAACCCTCCTGTTGTGCCGAGTATCATGGGAGCATCAATTACCCCAAAGCAACTCACTGTAACTGGTGTGACTGTCACAGACAAGCCATACGATGGAACAAAGACAGCAGTAATTTCAGATTATGGCACTCTTCAAGGGATAGTAGGCAGCGATGATGTCTATATATCGACAGAAGAGACAACAGCTCACTATGGCGATAAAGATGCTGGCGAAAACAAACAGGTTTCTATACATTACGTATTAGGTGGTGCATTTCGTGGACAATATATTGCTCCATTCGACGACAATGCCAAAAAATCGACAATCACTCCACTTCCTCTTGACGTCGCAGGTACTACTGTCGCTGAAAAATATTACGATGGGACCACTTCTGCAAATATTGACGAAGAAGGTACGCTCAACACTGTTTTGGAAGGAGACAAGGTTAATCTTGTCGTTGCAAATGCAAGATATGCATCATCTGATGCCGGCAGTCATGGTGTGACAGCAGATTTCTCACTTTCCGGTCGTGATGCAAAGAATTATGTATTGCGTTCAACACCTCAATTGAATGGAGTGATTAATCCACGACAACTTACTGTCACCTCACCTTCGATTGAAGATTCAAAGGTTTATGATGGAAACACTACTTCTCGCATATTGTCTGCAGGTACTTTGGGAAATGTCGTAAGTGGGGATGAGGGTAACATTACTTTTGAAGCGACAGCTGAGTATGACGATGAAAATGTCGGCTTTCACAAACCTGTAAATGTTACATATATTATATATGAGCAAAATGGCAAACACAACTACATTGCGCCGTCTCTTTTGCAGCCTAAGTATGCAGACATTACTGCCAAGCAGTTGTATATAGTAGATTTTGAGATTGATTCTACCAAAGTGTACGACAAAAACACTACTGCCGTAGTTAAGAATAATGGTTCTCTGACAGGTGTTGTTTATGAGGATCAAGGAAAGGTGACCATCAGTAGCATTGTTGCCAATTACAATAATTCCAGTGTCGGAGACAACAAACCAGTTTATGTGAATTTCATATTGGGTGGAGAAAGAGTTGCCAATTACAAGGCACCAGAAGCTCCAGCAAATCTTGTTGCAGACATTACACCTAAACAGCTTACTGCCACTACGCCTAATGTACAGACCTCTAAGTCATACGATGGCAACACTACTGCAAAAGTTACAGTCGCTCAACGGCCTGACGGTTTGATTGCTCCTGATCAACTTGGGTTGCGGGGTACTGCTTCTTACAACGATAAAGAGGTGGGTACAGGAAAGCCCATCACTGTAAAATATGAACTCACAGGAGACCCTACAATCATTAAAAATTATATTGTGCCTGTTGATTATCAGACTGAAGGTTCTATTACAAAATCAACAACCGATACAGTCAGGAGTGGTAGCATCAGTTATGAGAAAGTAAAGACATACGATGGTACGACAAGTATTGTCATGATAGACTCAATAGGTGAACTGTCCAAGAAAAACACAGGTGATGACGTATGGGCTATTGCAAAAGCTCGTTATTCTGATTCAAAAGCCGAAACTGGCAAGACTATCATTATTGACTATAGATTGGATGGTCGAGACAAGGATAACTATGAGGTTCCTGAAACAAAATATATTACCGGAGAAGGTGTAATCAGACCTAAGCAGTTGTCTGTATCTTCTGCACCAAAGGCTAAGGACAAGGTGTTTGATGGCACAACGTTCGCTGAACTTGATGGTGATGTTACTCTTAATGGGAGGATTGTTGGTGATGACGTTGATGTAAGTGTTACAGCCGAGTTTGATACTGCTATCGTAGGCAACAGACAGGTCGTGTTCACTTTCTCGTTGATGGGTGATGCTAAAGACAACTACATGGCTCCTGTATGGCCAGGTAAGGTAAATGCCAGAATCACTAAAAGGCAACTCCATGCAAGTGCTCCTGCACTTACCACGAGAAAAATGTATGATGGCAATACCAATGCGGAAGTCGCTGTCTCTACAGACATGTTTACAAACCTGTGTGCGGGTTATGAAGATGTTGATCTCGAAGTAATAAGTTCTAAATATGATGATGCTATGGTGGGTACGAATAAGCGTATTACGGTGGCTTACAGGATTAAAGGTGATCATGCAGGAAATTATTCTGCCCCTTCTAATTTCACCAGAACAGATGGCGAGATATATGTGAATGATGTATTGTCTGTCGAAACAGGCAGCGTTAACTTCCAGAATAAGAAAACATACGATGGTACAGATACTATTCATGTGAATGACCCAGGTACTCTGATTGGTGGATATGGAGATGTAACACTTGTAACCACTGCAAGATACGGCAATGCCAATGTCGGTGATGGGAAAATGGTTATTATCGAATATTCACTGGAAGGCCCGGGCAAGGATTATTATGCGACTCCAGAACCGGAGACATTATATACTGGTGTCATTACCGCTAAGAAATTGGAAATAGTACAAGCTCCAAAAGCAGTTGACAAAATGTTTGATGGCGATTCTGTTGCGCAGTTGGTCGGAACGATTGTTGTCTCTGGCGTGGTGACAAGAGGCGGTGTCAAGGATGATGTGGACATCTTGGCAACTGGACGTTTCGAGAAACCGACTGTGGATCTGACCAAGAAGAGGAAAGTGACAATCAGTTATTCATTGACAGGTGATGATGCCTTCAATTACAGCACTCCTAATTCCTCGACTGATTCTGCTTACATCACCCCATTGCAGCTGGTTGCAAGCACTCCAGACATCACTCTGTCCAAAAGCTATGATGGCAACAGAATTGCAACAGTTGTTCCAGGCACTTTGCAGAATGCCGTTGATGGGTTCACTGATTTCACCTTTACGGCTAATGGCCAGTATGACAATCCTAACGTTGGAACTGGGAAAACCATTACTGTTGTATATTCAATTGTTGGGAAAGATGCAGTAAACTATATCAAGCCAAATAACTATACTGTCAATAATGGTGCGATAACAGCATCGGATGATGTGGTCGTTGATTTTGAAAGCATTGTTTTTGATACTGAAAAGGTTTATGATGGCACTGACACCATTCACATTATCAGTTCTGGAAATTTGATTGGTATTGACAAAGATGATGATGTCACGTTGATAACCAGGGCTCATTACGACAATGCCAATGCAGGTGAAAGCAAGACAATTATCATTGAATATGAATTAGTCGGTCCAGACAAGGATAATTACAGCACACCTAAGAGCGTCACGGTGAATACTGGTGTAATTACCCCTCGTGCATTGAGATTGCAGCAGGATCTGACGCCTTCAGACAAAGATTTCAATGGCACTGATGATGTTGTCTTGTCAGGTTCAGTGACTCTCACAGATGTTCTTGCCTGCGATAACGGCAAGATTTCCGTCAGTGCGTCAGGAAAGTTCGCTGATGTGACAGCAGGACACGGCAAGGATGTCCGTATCAGTTTTGAGCTGACAGGCAATCCTGTGACGGTCAACAACTATGTTACCCCTAACGATGTTCATGACACTGCAACTATCCGTCCTAAGAAACTGAAAGCATCTGCTCCGTCTATCACCAAGGCAAAGGTTTATGATGGCAATGCCAATGCTGCCGTAAGTGCAGGATCTCTGACTAACATGGTGAAAGATTTCGAAAAAGTCACATTAGGTGCAACGGCATCATACGACAACGAAAATGAGGGTTCCGGCAAACTTATTACTGTGTCATATACTATTTCGGGCAATGATGCGATAAACTATATTGCACCTGACGATTATATAGTAAGGGATGGTAGGATAACCAAGGCTACGACAATTTCAGTTGATGTTTCTACTGTCATATTCAATCCTGAAAAGACATACGATGGAACAGATTCTATTGACGTGCCAGAAGGTGGCGATGGTCAGATAAGTGGACTCGCAGACCCTGATGATGTTGTCGCTCTTAAAACTACTGTCTATTATGAGGACAAGAACGCAGGCGATGGCAAGATGATTATCATTCACTACGAACTTATTGGTGATGACAGTGACAATTACGATGCTCCTAAAAACGACACATTATATGATATTGGAGTAATAGACCCTAAGCCGATATTGCTCATGCAGGAACCTACGGCCAGCGACAGATATTTCGATGGAACAAATATTGCTCCATTGTCAACAAATGAGCCTCAGGTTGTTGGTGTCGTAGCAGGCGATGACGCAGTCGTTAATGCAGAAGGCCATTTCAATGATGCAATTGCAGACACCACTGGCAAGCAGGTTAAAGTGACTTATTACGTCACTGGTGTTGACAAGGACAATTATATTGTTCCTGACGCTACATATTCTACAGCAAACATACGTCCACTCAAGCTTGTGGCAGGTGTTCCTGATGTTGTCAAGAGAAAAGAGTATGACCGTACTAATAAAGCAAATGTTTCAGTCTCATCAGATCTGCTCGTAAATCTTGTAGAACCATATACAAATATTGATTTGCATGCGGTTGCAACATATAACAACGAGAAAGTGGCAACTGGCAAACAGATTATTGTTGCATACAGCATAACTGGTGAAGATGCCGTAAACTATATTGCACCTGACAATTACGAGGCAATATATGATGGCGAGATATACAAGAACACTTCGGCACGAGTTGAAGGAACAGAGGTTAAAACATCTAAGGAATATGACGGAACAACGACTGTTGAAGTAATAGCTGACGGAACAATAAACAATGATCCGTCCGTGACAGTGATTGCTCATCCAAAATATGAGACTCCAGAGGCAGGCTATGGCAAGATTATTGTCATAACATACGAACTGGAAGGCACAGGCAAGGGCTATTACGAGACACCTAAACCTGACACTATATGGGATGCCGTCATTACTCCTAAGGCTATTTATGTTGTGGGAAGTGTGGCAAACGACAAGTATTATGACGGTACATACGATGCAACTGTTGACCTCTCGAATGCTATGCTTAATGCCAAGATAGGAAATGATACAGTTGTGATTTCTGCTGATGCATTCTTCAGCAAGAAAAACGTTGGTTGTCATCCGGTAGTTGTAACATACGCATTGTCCGGTCCTCAATCGACCAACTATTACCTTGGCGATTCTGCTAACGTAATCTTATATGCAGACATACTCAAAAAGCCGGTTGCTGTTGTCGGAACTGTTGCTAATGACGTGCGTCCATTTAATGATTCTACAGATGTAGAAGTCGTATATGCCGGATACATTGCAGGATTGGTTGAAGGCGAGAATGTAGGTGTTGTTGCGACTGCCATGTTTGATAACAAGAATGTGGGCATACGTAACGTGATATATCATTTTGACTTTATAGGTGATACCACAAACTATTTCATTACAAACATCGACAGCGTTGACAATGCCGGAGGTGAGATTGTTCCTGTGAAGCCATACGTAGTCGGTACTGTTATTGATTCTACCAAGGTATATGACGGAACTCGCAATGTCTGGGTTAGAGATGCCGGTGTGTTGTATGGATTTGGTATGGATGGTATCTTCCTGAGTGCTTCGGCAACCTATTCTGACGAGAATGTGGCAAATGCAATTCCTGTGTACGTCACTTACTCTATCTCTGGACCAAATGCCTATAACTTCGAGACACCTGATGGCGTGGTTTTGCAAGCTAACATCACCCCTAAGAATCTTTCTGTGACAGGAACCAATGTCACTCCTTCTAAAGGCTACGACAAGCTGGATACAATATCCATTATATATCCTGGTGATCTCGTTGGCGTTTGTACACCAGACAGCGGCAATGTCGGCTTTAATGTTCACGCTCATTATGATGACGTCAATGTCGGTACAGCAAAACCAGTGAGCGTCCACTATACACTGACAGGCACCAAGAGCGGAAACTACATTGTAGCCGACACAACTCTTGCTGCAGACATCACTCGCAAACAACTCCATGTTACTGGAACGGTGGTTGATACTGTTAAGCAATATGACGGAACTGATTTTGCCAACGTACAGACAAGCGGCACACTGTTGGAAGTTGCTGCTGATGATGAGGTGTTTGTTAATGCAGTTGCTGCATACGGTAGCGTAACGGCAGGTGACAACAAAATCATTAACGTAGTATATTCTATTGTGGGCGATGATGCAACCAATTATATCAAACCACAAGACAGCGTGATAACTGTAATGGGTTCTATTCTCAAGAGACAGCTGTTCGTTTCAGACATGACCCTTGACACGACTAAAGTATATGATGGCAACAATATTGCAAATGTCTCTGTCAATGGCGTGATTCCTGTATTCAACAACGACAATGTTTCGGTTACTGCATACGCAAACTATACAGACAAGAATGTTGGCAATAACCCTATAACAGTTCACTATCTCCTGAGTGGAGATACGGCTAACTATATTGTGCCTGAAGATATCACTACGTATGGTACGATTACTTGCAAGCCTGTCTCTGTAGTTGGCACAAAAGTTGACTCTACAAAGGTTTACGATGGCACAAGCGACATAAACATCATCAGCGAAGGCTCGTCGCCAGACTTCATCGCAGGCGACAGTGTGGCTGTTAAGGCTGACGCATTGCTTGTTGGCGAGACGTATGGAGTGATAACAGAGGTTGCAGTCAGCTACTATCTTGTTGGTTCAGATAATGGAAACTACTGCATTGCCAACGAGAAGGACACTTTGCAGCAGAATGTGGTGGTAAGTCCTAAACTGATTGATATTTCGTTTGTCAAGTCTGTCATAGATTCTGTAAAGGTTTACGATGCAACGACTGGTGTCAATGCTGTCCTTACCCTTGACCCATCCTGCATTGTGGGAGAAGACGATGTTCAGTTGAATATAATGGCATATTACGATTCAAAGAATGTAGGTGCCCGTACAATCACGATACATTATATGTTGAGTGGAAATGACTATTACAAATACCAGTCTCCATCCAGTACTATATGCCCTGGTGCTATCGTAGCTGCACCACTGAACATATCAGACCCAATTGTTGATGAGTGGAAGATGTATGACGGAAATTCCGTTGCAAACGTTCTTGGCAAGGCAAATCCTCTGAACGTCTATGCAGGCGACCAGGTATATGTGCTCACTAATGCAACGTACAACGATTCGCTTCCTCGAACAGGCAAGACTATCAAGGCATACTTCTCGACATACGGAACTGATGCACTAAATTATATCGTTCCTGATTCCATGCTCTATTCTACTGCCGGCATAATCTTCGATACAATCGCATTGAAGGAACAGGCAAATGGAATGAAGTTCATCTCTGATGCAATTTCGTATTGCAAGGATGATAAGGTGACCATTGGTTACAATGTTCTCAGTGGTGATCCTGTGGAATACCGTCTGGAATTCCTTGGCGAGGCTAAGTCTCTGTTTACAGATTCTGCATGGACACCGCTGAATGGTGACAATACGATTTCGTTCCCTATTGACCCTCGTGATGATGTACATGGCGTTTATCAGGGCATTGTTACCATGCGTAATGCCGTCCAGCAACGCGACGATATTATGACTGGATTGTGTTCTGACACATTCGAGATTAGGGTGAACATGTCGGCAGACGCATACCTGACTAAAATGTTCAGTGACGTTATTTCTCTTGTTCTGACACATGAAGGCGATACATTCTCTACATACCAGTGGTACAAGAATGGCGATCTTATTCCAGGAGCAACGCTGCCATACTACAAAGAGGACGGTGGCCTCGACGGAGTTTACTATTGTGTGGTCAACATGGGAACTCCTTCTGAGGAGCGTACATGCGACTCGCCATTATTTGTGCGCGGAGAAAACAACGACAAGCGTATCATGGCTTACCCTAACCCAGTACAAGACCATGTTACACTGAAGATTGAGAATTTTGAGGATAAAGCTCACACGCTCAATGTGGTGAATGCAATGGGTAATACTGTTCAGACTGAAGAGTTTACGGGCGATGTCATGGACTTCAACATGGACGGCTATGTGCCTGGAGTTTATACAATGATAGTTGATGATATGCAAATCAAGGTAATCAAGAAGTAATATGAGAAAGTTGTTTCTAATATTTTTGGCTGCTGCATTAATTGCAACGGATGCAGCAGCAGTGGATAAGGCGAAGAGTGACAGCATGAAGCAAAGAAATATTGAATTGGCTGACTCTACGATTGCTCAATGTTTTGCCTTCTCGTTCGGAGGTGGATTCAGCACGTTGCTGTACAAACCTGTAGATGGCGTATGGAATGGCGGTGGTGGTGGATCGTTGCATCTGGCTTATCAGGTGATGTTCAAACCTTCTTGGGGCTTGAGTGTGGGCATACAAGGTGTGATTTTCAACTCTTCCTCACTATATAATTATCAATATGAAATCGAAGGGTTACGTCATCGTGATGCCATTTTCGTAAGCAATGAGCCTTATACCGAGAAATATGAATTTAGAGATTGGAAAGAACGTCAGGCAATGGTGACGGTCGAAGTGCCTGTCAAGTTGATGTATAGACACAGGTTTGCTAATACATGGTCTTTTGCTTTCAATCCAGGTATCGTTCTCGCATTCCCTGTTTATGGTTCAATGTCATCTACGGGGAAAGAGGCTGAAGTTAGTGGTTACGGACTGGCAACAGGCGTTGAGTATAGAAACGTTGGCCACCATTTCGAAACATATACTTCTGCTGAAAACAAGAAGGATGTCTTTAAAAACTTCAACCTTGGCGTGTGTGCGGATCTGGGATTCATACACCATATTTCGCTCAAATCTGACATATACTTCGGATTATATGCAGAATACCATTTTTTGAACAGCATAACGCCATCAAGTAGTCTTTTGGCTCAGGTGGTTGATGTTGAACCAGAAACCCTGGATGGCGCATATAATTTTGAATATGCAGGAAGTTTCAAGTCAGACCGTGTGTCGAAGGTTAATCCTCTCTATGTAGGAGCCAAGTTGGGCTTCAGATTCAGATTGGACAATGCTATTGAGGAAAGAAAACAGCTTGAAAAGAAGTTGGCTCAGGGAAAACGTGATAAGGCGGCACTCGACTCTTTGAGAGCTAAATATCTCGCAGATTCAATAGCAGATGCTGAAAGACTGAAAAGACTGGCTGCTATGGCAGCAGAAGACTCGCTGGCAGCAGCAAACCGTCTGAGAATGGAGAGCGGTGCAAAACAGGCCGTCCAGGATGAATTGGCAAGGTTGCGTGCAGAACACGATTCTTTGCAACGCAAGCAGCAGGAAATCCTGGAACGTAAACGTATCTCTGACCACATCAACAGTATTGCCCACTTTGATTCTGCACAAGACTTCCCATATATTGACAAAGAATCGGAAGACGCATTGCGCAGACTGGCCGAATTGATGAAGGAAAATCCTAATATTTGGGTTACGGTATTTGGCCATGCTGATAATACAGGAACAGCTGATATGAACATTATCTACGGACAGAGACGTGCTGAGGCTATGAAGAAAGTGCTGATGAAATATGGTGCAGATGGAGACAGAATCATTCCTGTCAGCCGTGGTGATACCGACCCTGTGGCAACGAATAGCACAGAGGAAGGAAAGAGACTCAACCGTAGAGCGGAGATTGATATTCAGGAGAGATGATAGAAAGATTCACGCGTGAGCGTGGATGACTAAATGGTTTTTTTTTCGGTGCTTGCGACTGTGTTTACAGCCGCAAGCATTTTTATTGTTCCATGCAGACTCTCGGCACCAAATGTTAAAACCTGCCTTCCAGACAGGTTTTTGGTTGTTTTTGTGCCGTTTGAGAGAAAAACAGGATAATATTTTGCGGAATGGAAAATATGTTGTACCTTTGCAGCGAAATTTGATATGATATGAAAATTGAGAAATTTGAAATAAGACGATTGTACGGAAAGTATGGTTTTTTATGGAATCTGAATCCTAATGCCCAGGTGATTATAGCCACACACTCGCCTGGAGTGGTGATGGATGGCTGGGAACAAATGATTACGAATGTGTCTGACATAATGACCGTGCAGGAATGAGTAATCTGAAAGACAATGTTTCAAGCGTTCCAGAAGAGATGCGCAGAAAGTTGGATTTGTTGTTTGGATAATCGAATGAGATATGAATGCTAATAGTTTTTTCATAAGGTTGACCGCAGTTTTGATATTGTGTTCGGCTCTCTTTGTTCCATTTGGCAAAATCTCTGCAGACAATTCTCCACTCTGTTTCACAGCAAGGAACGGTAGTGTAACAGTGAAGTTTGACATCAGAAATGTCTCGCATACTATACAATATTCGACAAATGGTTCAAGTTGGTCAACATATACTTCTAATAAAAACGTAACGATTAATGCCAATCAGAGTGTCTATTTCCGTGCAGCATCAAATCAGACGGAAGCAACTGCATTTGGAACGTCTATTGTGAATAGTTCGAATTTTAGTTTTTTCAGTTCAGACGGTGGAATAGTAGAGGGCTCAGGTAATATAATGTCTCTTTATGGACCAAGTTGTCCTGATTTGCCTCTTCAATCTTATGCATTTGCATATATGTTTTGGAATTGCAAGTTGCTCACAGTAGCACCAGAGTTGCCGGCCACCAACGTGGCAGAACATTGCTATGAGGGTATGTTTTTAGGTTGCGAGACCCTTACTTCTGCACCATCATTGCTTGCCACTATCATGGCTTGTGGTTGCTACGAAAATATGTTCAATGATTGCAAGTCCCTCATAACAGCTCCATTTTTGCGTGCTACTACTTTGGCGGAAGATTGTTATAATGGTATGTTTTGGGGGTGCGAGTCCCTTATTTTTGCATCATCATTACCTGCCACAACTTTGGATTGGCGTTGTTATAAAAGTATGTTCGAAGGTTGTACGTCCCTCACTACTGCGCCATCGTTGCCTGCTACCACTTTAGCAAATAATTGCTATGAAAGTATGTTCGAAGGTTGTACGTCTCTCGCTACTGCGCCATCGTTGCCAGCCACCACTTTAGCAAATAGTTGCTATGAAAGTATGTTCAAGGGTTGCGTATCTATCAAAACATTGCCGATATTACCTGCTACTACTCTGGCTGCGTATTGCTATGAAGAAATGTTCAAAAATTGTACTTCATTAGTTGTCAACACCTCCGGATCTGGTGATCAATGGATAATTCTAGCAACGAGTACTGTGACAAATGCCTTGACTGATATGTTCGTGGGTACAAGTGGTAACATGCATAGTACACCATCCGTGAATACTACATACTATATAGAACGTCATTCCGTAATCATTAATGCCAATGATTCAGATAGGGGTAGTGTGAGTGGCTCTGGACTTTTTTATCATAACGAAACGACAACATTGATTGCCACACCGAAAAATCATTGTCATTTTGTGTGTTGGTCCGATGGCGAAACATCAAATCCAAGAACGATTATGGTGCAAAATGATATGACATTAACAGCCATATTCGAAATAGACAGACATACAGTTTCAAGCAATAGTTGTTTGATTGAAGGCATAGGCGAATATGATTATGGTACGTTAGTCACTATAACAGCCCATTCTGATGAACATGCAAGGTTTGTTGAATGGGAAGATGGTGTGACAGATTCTACCCGTTCATTTGTTCTTCAGGGCGATATTACTATGAATGCTGTGTATGATATTGACAGTTTACGTATTTATGGCACATGCCAGCATGGTACAGTGACGGGAAATGGAACATACCAATATTTGGATATTGCCACTTTGGCTGTAAATATAGATGATGGCTACCGCTTTGTCAAATGGAGCGACAATAATGAATACAACCCACGTGTGTTTGTGGTAAGGGATGACCTGACGGTCGAGGCAATATGCGAGGAGGCTCCTGTGATTGATGATGTCGAGAATGTCGAGGCGGACGCCCCTGCATTTTACGTAGTCGGCACTACAGTCTTCAACCCTTCCAACGAACCATTGAGAGTCTATTCTGCCGCAGGCAAGCTCATCCAGGCCGGCAACTCCGACATCAACATGGAATGCTACCCTAAGGGAATGTACATCGTGATGGACGGAAAGTGCAACTGTCTGAAGATGGTGGTGAATTGAAAATATATGAACGAATTGATTTTGACAACTCATTCGAAGGTTTCGAAAACTTGTGCTGAAAAAGAATAAGATATTAGATATGAAATTGAAATGTTTGCTTTCATGGTTGATTGAACCATTGATGATGTTTATGGCATTGCTTATGCCAACAGGCATTACATCTGCTAGTAACTCACCACTCTGTTTCACTGCAAGAAACTGCAGTACGTCTGTCAAATTTGACATAAAGAATGCCACGCATACCATACAGTATTCGACTAATGGCAGTACGTGGATAAATTATACTTCAAATATTTGGATTACTATTCCTGTCAATCAAAGTGTTTATTTTCGTGCAGCATCTAATCAAACGACAGCAACTGCGTTTGGAACATCTTATTATGTAGAAAGTTCTCGTTTTTATTTTTCAAATTCAAATATGAGCAGGGTGGAGGTTTCAGGGAATATTATGTCTCTATATGGACCAAGTTGTCCAGACCTGCCGCTGAGCAATAATGCTTTTGCAAACATGTTTTATGGGTGCACTCCCATAATAGTGGCACCTGAATTACCTGCTACAACATTGGCATACGAATGCTATCAAGGCATGTTCCGAGGATGCACCTCGCTCACTACAGCTCCATCCTTGTTAGCCACTACTGTGGCAGAAAGATGCTATGCCTCTATGTTCTACGGATGTACGTCTCTGACGGAAGCCCCATCCTTACCGGCTACCATTTTGGCAGAACAGTGCTATATTGGAATGTTCGAAGGATGTACTTCTCTTACGGCAGTTCTATCTTTGCCGGCCATTACTTTAGCATATAAATGCTATTACCGAATGTTTTATGGATGCACCTCCCTCACTGCAATTCCATCTTTGCCAGCTACGACTTTAGCGACACAATGCTATGAGGACATGTTTCATGGTTGCACTTCTCTTGCGGCAGTTCTATCCTTGCCAGCCACCACTTTAGCAAATCAGTGCTATATGAATATGTTTTATGGTTGCACCTCCCTCGCTGCAATTCCATCCTTGCCAGCTACGACTTTAGCATATCAGTGCTATAAACAAATGTTTGCAGGTTGTTCCTCATTAGAGATGAATATATCTGGTTCTGGAAAACAATGGCAAATCCCGGCAATGCGAACTACAACTGATGCGTTGACAGATATGTTTATGAGTACAGGCGGAACAATGCATGGAACACCTTACGTAAACACAGCATATTACATTGCATCTGTTTACCTTCGTTCTTTGATAGTCAATTCCAATGATACAACAATGGGAACGGTCTGTGGCTCTGGATATTATTATGACTACGATGAGGCCATATTGACAGCGACAGCGAATGATCATTATAATTTTATGCGCTGGTCGGATGGTAATACTGCAAATCCGAGACGAGTAACTGTAACAGGAAATAAAACATATACTGCCATATTTGAAGGCGATCCACATAATATCACCGTAAGCGGTGCCAATAATGGAACAGTATTTGGAGGAGGCTCTTATAAATACGGTACAACTGCCACACTGACAGCTGTCGGTGATACACATTATCATTTTGTGCGCTGGTCTGATGGGAATATCTCTAATCCCAGAAATGTGACTGTGACAGGAGATGCAACGTATACTGCTGAATTTGAAATTGACAAACATACAATTATATGTTCAGGATCTAATGGAACTGTGTCAGGAGGAGGAACATATGATTATGGTTCATCAATATTATTGACAGCAATAGCGAATAATCATTATAATTTTGCGCAATGGTCGGATGGTGATACTACAAATCCAAGGTGTATAAATGTAACAGAAAATGCAACATATACAGCCGTATTTGAAGGTGATCCACATGTTATCACCGTAAGTGGTACTAATGGAACAGTCTCAGGCGGTGGTTCATACAACTATGGTTCGATAGCAACGTTGATTGCCACGGGTAATGCGCATTACCATTTCAAGCAGTGGTCTGACGGCAATACATCAAATCCAAGGACGGTCAATGTGACAGGCGATACTACATATACCGCCATATTTGAAATAGACAAGCATACGGTTACAGCAATATGTACTGATGGTACAGTGGATGGTACCGGAACTTATGATTACGGAACAACGGTAACCTTGATAGCAATTCCAGATGAACATTATCATTTTGTTAGTTGGGAAGACGGTGACACATCAGTGTCCAAAACAATTACTGTTACAAGGAACATGATTTTTAATGTGCAATTTGCAAAGAATATATATTTCGTTTCAGCTGCTTGTCAGCATGGCACAGTGACTGGAAATGGCACTTACCAATATTTGGATATTGTGACCCTGATTGCCACTCCTGACGAGGGTTACCGCTTTGTCAAATGGAGCGACGATAATGAATACAACCCACGTGTGTTTGTGGTAAGGGAAGACCTGACGGTCGAGGCGATATGCGAGGAGGCTCCTGTGATTGATGATGTCGAGGATGTCCAGGCGGACGCCCCTGCATTTTACGTAGTCGGCACTACAGTCTTCAACCCATCAAATGAACAATTAAGGGTCTATTCGACTGAAGGCAAGCTCCTCAGGACTGCCGACACAGACATTGACCTGTTCGGCTATCCAGCAGGGATATACATTGTGACAGACAATAGGGGAAACTCTGTCAGAGTTGCTGTGAAATAATATTTTTTGTAAAAATTGGCAGTGTCGTAATAATGTCGTACCTTTGCAGATTGTTTTTTTTTTGAACTGTTTTTTGCGCTATGGCGGATATAAAAATATTCATCAGCAGCGTGCAAGCTGAATTCTCAACTGAGCGGGAACTGTTGTATGATTATATACGGCAGGATGCTCTGTTGGGCCAATTTTTCCGACCTTTTATTTTTGAAAAATTGCCCGCCGTCGATATAACAGCCCCTCAGGCATACCTGAAAGAGGCTGCAGAATGTGATGTTTATCTGGGTTTGTATGGTGTGAAATATGGAAATGTTGATGAAAGCGGAATTTCTCCAACTGAGCGTGAATATGATGAGGCTACGAGAAATCACAGGTGTAGATTAGTTTTTGTGAAACGTTCTCAGAATCGGGATGAAAAGCAGAAATCATTTATTTCCAAAGTGGAGAAAGATGTGATCAGAAAAAGTTTTGCCGACTATGATGAATTGAAGACAGCAGTCTATGCATCTTTGATCCGATATTTGGAAACAAAAGAGATTCTCAGAAAATTGCCTTTTGATGCTTCTGCTCTTGATTCAGCGACATGGAATGACATTGACACTGAGAAAGTTCGCATATTTGTGGAAAAATCCCGAGAAAAGAGGCATACAAAAGTGTCGTTTTCCGACGGAGTAGAAAAAATATTAACTTCGATTCATGTGCTTACTGATGACGGACGACTGACTAACTCAGCCATCCTGCTTTTTGGCAAGGATCCACAAAGATTTTTCAGAACAGCAGAAGTCAGATGTGCACAATTCTATGGTACCAAGGTGGAAAAACCAATCAAGAATTATCAGGTCTATCATGGAACTTTGTCTGAGATGATTGATCAGGCGGTCGGATTTGTAATGTCAAGAATTGATTGCAAGGTCGGTACACGAGATAGAGGAACCGAAGTGCCTGTTGAATATGAAATACCAGAATCGGCAGTGGCAGAAGGTATTGCAAATGCGGTAGCACATAGAGACTATGCAAACAATGGCAGCATTCAAGTCATGCTGTTCAGAGATCGATTTGAAATTTGGAATCCAGGGAGACTGCCTTATGGTCTGACGACATCTAAATTACGTGAATTGCATCCTTCGACCCCTGTAAATCCTGTTATTGCCCATCCCTTGTTTCTCTCTGGGTATATAGAGCATTTAGGTACTGGAACTACAGATATCATTGAGGCTTGTCGCAAGTGTGGATTGAAAGATCCTGAGTTCGTGCAGGAGGAGGATTTCAGAGTCATTATATGGAGAAAAGGGAGTGGCGAGTTCAATGAAAAAGTAACAGAGTTCAATGAAAAAGTAACAGAGTTCAATGCAAAAAGTAACAGAGCTGATGTGAAGCTCACTAAAAAACAGCGTGCTGTTTTGGAGTATTGTATGGATATTCCTCGGAGCAGTCAGGAGATTCTTGCCTTTATCGGTGTGAAGTACCAATCTAAAACGTTGAATCAGTATGTGAACAGACTTGTGGAACTTGGCAGATTGAGACCTACACAGTTGAAAGAAAACCATCCTGGCAGGAAATATGTTACGAATCAGGCAGCTAAATGAATCTTGCCTGAAGACAGAAGGCACAATCCATATCAGATAACACCGAATTTGACAGAATAGTATTTTATTTGTAACTTTGCAGGCGGAACAGTGACAGGTAGTGGAACATACCAATATTTGGATATTGCTACTTTGGCTGCAAAGATAGATGATGGTTACCGCTTTGTCAAGTGGAGCGACGACAATGAATATAACC
The DNA here is from genome assembly GCA_045600865.1 of Candidatus Aphodosoma sp. Taxonomy (GTDB): domain Bacteria; phylum Bacteroidota; class Bacteroidia; order Bacteroidales; family Paludibacteraceae; genus Aphodosoma. Next base: position 2,573 of record JAZRYS010000261.1, on the reverse strand, counting down.
CACGTGTGTTTGTGGTAAGGGAAGATCTGACGGTCGAAGCTATATGCGAGGAGGCTCCTGTCATAGATGATGTTGAGGCGGATAGACAAAATGCGGTCCATGGCCATCAAGGCCGTGGACCGCATCTTAACCAAGCGGTGGGCTTTTATGCACAGGCACTGGCCTGAGTGTAGAAGCCTGTCGTCTTGTTGTAGGTGATGTACTTACGGCACATCCACACGTTCAGAATTGAGCCGCAATCCTCTGACATGCCCACCTCCAAGCGAAGCTCGATAAGGCCATGACGTTACAGACATCACGAAAGAAAGCCAAAGAGCCAAAGGGGAATCTTATTGCCGTTGCCTATTTCAAGAGAATCAACGGCCAGAAAGCTGTCTGGTTCGTCTTTAATTTGGTCGAATGTCTTTTTGCGACCGCCAACCTCGAACAACAGCTTTCCATCAACCTTGAAATCACCTTTTGCTGGAAGCGATACATCGTGCGAAACTGAGAGCTGGTTCATGAAAAATGTCTCCCTGACAGTTCCGATTTCTACTGTGTCCGAGAGTGCATACAACATGTTTGTATTGTCAAGGTAAAGTTTCTCGGGTGCAGACAGGCTTTTCAAAGCCTTTGCCGGAGATTTCAGCATTGTTATCAATTTTGCCTTTTCCAAAAGGCTGAGCAACTTCAATCCCTGCTCCCTGTTTGTCTGCAGTTCGTTATACAGTTCGTTCATTTTCGGAATGAAAGGCAACTGGGCGGCAAGAATCATAAGCAGCTTCTTCAGTTTCTGCAACGTGTCGTATTCAACATTCTCCAATGCGGAGATATCAAGGTCAATCGTCTGCGAAACTACTTCCTGAACCCGCTGCAGGTAGCCATCGCCTTCATCTTTATAAAATGGGTAATACCCTGATTCAAGGTATTTCCCAAAATATATAAGCACCTTTACCTGCGAAACGATATCTGATGCTAACGAAACGTGACTGGATATCACTTCTTGCAACGAAAGCTTGCGATAATCCAGAAGTCCCTCAAAAAGCAGGTATTCCCTGAACGAAAGGCCCGTCATCTCGTACGAACGAAGCCTTCTTGACAAATCGCCATCACCAGCCTTCAACTTCAGTATGGACGAACCTGTATAGACGATGTGAAGGTCTGGATAATCGTCATAGATATTCTTGAGTGCTGTTTGCCATTCTTTGTATTTGTGAACCTCATCAAGAAAGATATGCGTTCCTCCGTGAGTATAATGGTATTCTACAAGCTCCGTCAAACTGTTTGAACTGAACCATAGGTTGTCCAACGAAACATACAGCACCTTCGACCTGTCGGTGAAAGTCTCTTTGATATGTTGCAAAAGAAGAGTGCTCTTGCCCACACCCTTGGGACCTTTTATCCCGATAAGACGATTATTCCAGTTAATTTCATAATACAGAGGACGCTTGTAGTCAAGCGAAATCTGGTTCACTTTTCTGTTCGAAACAAGATAAATGTAGTCTATTGTAACCATAACAACCCTTGAAGATTTTTATTTGGCAAAAAAAAGACGTTGGAAGATTGTTTTTTTTTGCGGCTGCAAAGGTACGACATTATTTTGGATTGGCCAAAAAAAACTGCCACGATTTTTTTATGTATGGACATCGGGTGGCCTCATTGTATAGCTTTTTTGCTATGTTTGAGAAAAAAATCGGGATAATGTTTGGTGGAGTCGGATATTATTCGTAACTTTGCAACCGAGTATGACTGCATTGCCGGTAGTCTTGAATATTTATTGTATATTACTTATAATCATATTGTTATGAAAACTAAAACATTAGTTTTGTTATTCCTGTCGTTGGCTATGAGCATCAGTTTGTGGGGGTATAGTTTTGTCTATAATGGTATTTATTACAACATTCTGAGTGGTAATACCAGTGTGGAGGTGACATATAGAAACACTGAGTATAATTCCTATTCTGGAAATGTCACTATCCCGTCGTCAGTTTCGTATTCTGGGGAAACATACAGTGTCACGAGTATTGGTACTCAGGCTTTCCGAGGCTGTACTGGCTTGACGAGCGTGACGATACCTAACAGTGTCACGAGTATTGGCAATGGTGCTTTCTATGGCTGTACTGGCTTGACGAGCGTGACGCTACCAAACAGTGTCACGAGTATTGGCTCTTCTGCTTTCGAAAACTGTACAGGCTTGACGAGCGCGACGATACCTAACAGTGTCACGAGTATTGGCTATTATGCTTTCCGTGATTGTACAGGCATAACTGCTCCGCTCTATAACAATAAAATCTTTGCCTATATGCCGCCTTCATATAGTGGTTCATATACCATTCCTTCCGGCATTACCACAATTGCGGGTGGTGCTTTCTATGGCTGTACAGGCTTGACGAGCGTGACGCTACCAAACAGTGTCACGAGTATTGGCTATCTGGCTTTCTATAACTGTATAAGCTTGACGAGCGTTTATTTCAAACGAGCAACACCGCCAACAATTGGTCTTGACTGTTTTTATCGTGCCAACCCGACATATTACGTGCCATGTGGAACGAAAAGTGCTTATCAGACAGCATTGGGTGCGTCATCAAGTAATG
>JAZRYS010000260.1:0-2846 GCA_045600865.1 Candidatus Aphodosoma sp. | reverse complement strand
CACACTAACAAATAGTACACATTAGCCGTGAACAAAAATAGACAAATAATCAGCGAACTCCAAAGCTTTTTCAAACACAATGATGCCAGCAAGGCAATAAAGAGCATAACAACAGTGATGGATAGCCTCACCATACAGTCCAAAGTGGTCGGTCCTGTTAAGAATCCGAACTGCAAGTTCACCTTCGTCCAGGTGGTGAAACTGCTCATCCTGTTCCCGTTCTTCTCCGTGAAGAATGCTGCCGATTATGCGAACAGCGGACTCGGCAAGCTTTTCTCCTGCAAGAAGGATATGTTCTACCGTCTTATGGATGACGGGCGCATCGACTGGAGACGCCTCATATATTCCATCAACCGCCAGCTTATCGGCAAAATCAGCCGCAGGGCTGACTCCAAGGATGCCGTTCGTTGTCTCATCATTGACGATACCGACCTTCCGAAACGCGGAATGAAGGCCGAGAGCCTCGGGAAAGTGTTCTCCCACACTGCTATGAAGAGCATTCTCGGCTTCAAGGCCATGTTCCTGTGCTACACTGACGGCAAAACTCAGTTTATGCTTGACAACACCATACAGGCAGAGACCGGCAAGAACGAGGAGAGGCCACAGGGGCTTACCAAAAAGCAGAAGGCTGCACAATACACAAAAAAACGCACCGAGGACGAAAAGGTAAACACCAGAAAGGCCGAAATGACGGAGAGCAAAATTGCGAACGCAATCAAGATGATACGCAGGGCCATCGTGGAGGGCATCCGCTTCGACTATCTCCTTGTTGACAGTTGGTTCCCCTGCGCGGAACTGCTCCAGTTCATCCACAGCCGTCACTTCAAGTGCAATCTCATCGGTATGATCAAGATGGGAAAGACCAAATACGACAGTGCCATCGGCAAGCTTGCCGCCCCGGACATCATCAATAAGCTTGTGAAATCCAAGACTGTCAAGTATGCCCGTTCCATCGGATACCATTACGCATCCATCAAGGCCAGCTATGCCGGAATGGACGTGATGCTGTTCTACTACAGGAAGGGCAATGGCTCCTGGAACGCCCTCATATCCACAGATACGGGCATCGATGCCAGAGAAGCTTTCAAACTTTACTCCAGAAGATGGGTTATAGAGGTGGCTCATAAGGAGATGAAGGGCTTGCTTAACCTTGGGAAATGCCAGTGCATCGACTTCGCGGGGCAGATCGCAGGGCTGTCGCTATGCATGATACAATACAATATCCTCGGCTGCGTGAAACGGTTCGAGGCATACGAGACCATCGGGGGCCTCTTCGCAGAAGTCACCGGTGAGACTGATTGTAGAGGTCATCAACGTCATTGCAGGGCTCCTAGCCTGTGATCCGTTCGAACTTATTGAGGACGTAATAAACAACAACAATCAAATCAAAGCAGTGAAGCAAGCCTTCGACCGGCTCGACCTAGCCGGAGCGGCGGCCTAAATCACTTGCGAAACTTGAGTTAATTTATTATATTTTTGAATAATTCGTTGATATGTAACCAAGTAAGCGTGAATTGATGTACTCGGCCCACTTCAAAAATTGTGTGAAGATTGCTTGATTATTCGAATAAAGATGTATAATTTTGCTATACTACAAATTAATTTACCAATATGAAATCTGTGAACTTTTATATGGCAGTTGCTTTGACTTCTGTTTTTATGTGCAGTTGCGGCAGTAAAACTACTAAGGTATTCAATACTCCTGAAACGATTCTGTTGCCGGAAAATATTATTGAAGAAAACCATTTGACTCAAGAAGACCAAGTAACTCTGATTCCTGTAAAATCTGAAGTACTGTTGAAAGATATAGGTGAAACAGTATGCTATGGTGATTATATGTTCATGTTCAGTTCTGATGGGGCTACATTATATGAATTGTATAAGGATTCCGTTATTGGAGTACTTGACCGTCAGGGACGCGGTCCGGGTGAATATATTACTCTTTCTTCAATAACATATTCAGAAGAGGATTCATTATTGTATGTATGTTCTGTTGGCAGTGAGAGCTTTCTTCAGATTTACCGCGGCAGAAATTTTGTCCATGTTGGAAAAGTTGAATTCCCCATAAATGACGACACTCAACGCATATCTTCTTTCTGTCTTGTTGACAGCAAACACATAATGGTATCACAACCAGATATTCATATTTTACAGTTGGTTGAAGATAATAACAAATTTGACATTGATACTGTTGATTGTGGAGGTGTGTATATTTTTGATTTGCAGACAAAAGAATATGTTGATACTTTGCTCAGGTTTGATATTTACGATGCCATTGGACAGCTTGTGAATGCTTCAAATTGCGGATATTGCCGTCACGACGGCGGTGTTGCTTTTTCAATACAGCATTTCAACCATGTAACCATTTACAATTATGCCGATGGAAAAGTGACCCAAGGACCTTCATTCCGTTATGATGATATGTTTGCATGTCCGGACAAATACATAATTACTGATTTGTCTGAAAATGACGGTGAACAGTTTTCCAAATTCATGATTTGGAGTTATCCTTATCCTTTAAATGACCAACGTAAAAGCTTTGGTGCCAGAACTCTGAGAGTTGACGGAGACAGAATCAGTTTTTGGAACATTGTATTAGGAACCAATCAGGAGGGCTGGAGTGAATTCAATTACAATGTTTATGACGGTAAAGATGTTGCCAGATACAATTATAAAATTGACAATATGAGCTGGAGAGTATTGCCTCAATTTGTATATAAAGGCCGTTACGGCGAATTGTGGCAGGGTATGCCCAATATGTTGAATACTGAAGAAGAATATACTCCGCTGCAGAAAAAGATTATTGAAGCATATGAACTTCAGATGGAAGATGACAATCCTGTAAT
>JAZRYS010000259.1:0-11580 GCA_045600865.1 Candidatus Aphodosoma sp. | reverse complement strand
GAGCAATATTTTGACAATGACAAGCAAATCTTTCACTATCACAAGTCCTTACAAATTGCCAGCTATAGTAACGTCAGGTAATGTCAGAAGGCCGTACAATGTTGCCAATCCACCTTCGGTTCTCCCTGCCAAAGTCGAACTAAACTGTCTTTGGGACACAGGAGCTGTCATGTCAATGCTATCAAATAAGATTATAGCTAAATTAGGTTTGTGTCCAGTTTCAAAATGCACGACTTACCATGCACATGGTTCAGCCGAAGCATTCATATACTATGTAAATTTGATTCTGCCAAATGGGATTGAGATTTCAAAACTGAAAGTCATAGGGGGTGCATTGCCTGACACAGACATGCTCATAGGTATGGATGTAATAGCTTTATGCGATATTGCTATTACGCATCCTGATAACGGAACTATGTTTTCTTTCAGAATCGCAAATGGAGATTCTATCAATTTTTCTGAATAACGAGGAGTCACAAAGACAACATATCATCAAGCATGTCAATTTACAAAAACATACTGGCTTGTCGCCCGAAGAAATAGAAAAACTGTAAATTACAAATCACACAAAAATGGAGGCAAATCCTGCCTCCATTTTTTATGTTCTATAGACAACGTTCAAGACCAGTTTTGTTCTGTTCCTTCGAGGATGACTCGACCATTACTCGACTATCGTACAAGAATTCGTGGAGAATCGTTAGCAATGGTCGAGTAATACTGCAGTGATGCTCGAAGAATCCGGCTTCAGAAAGCAACCTTCAAAAATACTTTCAAAAACATTTGTCCAAGTCAGAAATTATGTCTACCTTTGCAACCGCAAACTTGCGCCTGTGGGGTCTTCTCATTGGGGGCGGGCGAGCAGACATATTATTAGGCGTTTATTGACGCTTGTTTCAGTCTTTGGAAATCTGGAAAATTTTTGTACGACCTGAAACAAGATGCTTCAATGGATGTCTGTGGTGTATGTATATTCATGCACTCTTTGGAGTGTGATTGTACATATCGGCGCAGGCTACGTTGTCATTCTTGTTGTACGGGTTTTCCAGAACCTCCAAAGAGAGAATGACAATTGGGGGCTGCGTTTTTTATGTCTTATTCGGTAGGCAAACTAATTATATTAATTTAAAACAATATTTTTTATGAAAAAGTTATTCTTTGCTTTTTTGCTGGCTTTAGTGGTCGGCATCTCGGCGAAAGCCGAAACGGTTACTGTCACGTATGACAATAACTATGGTATGTATTACGGCACTATGGCCGATAATCCTGTCCTTTATTTCCACAGAAGTAGTTATGCTTATCTATAGATTTAATAATAAACAAAATAATATGAAGAAAAAATTATTCTCGTTGTTGGCGTTCCTGATGGTAATGCTGACTCTTAATGCAAGGACAGATACTGTTCATGTATGTTCTACACCAGCATGGCTGGAAAAGAACGTCAATCTGGTTGATACATTGTCAGATGGTACAATTATTTATTTCTACAGAAGCAGTAATACTGCAAATGCAAAAGTAAGAGGTGCAAAGGGTTCTGCTTCTTCTTTGATATTGCCAGACTCTGTATTGTACTCAGACAACAATGTCGTAGTTGGTTTGCGGTATGATTATGGTTATCCAGATGGAGTCAATTATGACAGCATGCCAAACCTTACAGAATTGACACTGCCAGCCACCATAACAGAGTTGGATTGCGATATTCCATCAACAATTACAGATTTGCATCTGCTGTATAATGGCGTAGTAAAGCATTATTCAAAAAACAGAATATCCTATACAACTAATGTGTGGGTGCCATATTCTGCTATTTCTCAGTATAGGAATGCTCAATCGTCTGGAAGTAACTACTGGAGTGGTGCACATAACGTTCATTATGAGGGGTGGCAATCCCGTGCGTTGTCAATATACGTACCAGTTGCTGGCACTTTCGCCCAGGTTATCGTGGATTCAATTGATCAATGGTATGAGGTTAATGAGCTCACTGTTTCTGGGCATCTGAATGCCACAGACTATACTTATTTTAACCGTCTGACCGAAATGACAAAACTGGATTTATCTCAGACTGACATTATTACCATAGGTGGATTGTCAGGTTTGACCATGCTGAACGAAGTGATTCTGTCAACATCAGTGGTAAATATAGAAGAATCTGCTTTCGAGGATTGTAACGGATTGCAAAATATCAATATGCCTAATGTCACAACAATCAATGATTATGCTTTCTTTAATTGCAGCGATCTTGTCATTGACAATCTGCCATCATTGGTTACAGTTGGAGAATATGCTTTTTCTTATTGCTCTTCGATACAAAACATGTCATTACCTGTTGCAGAAACTATAAATAATCGTGCCTTCTATGGATGTTTTAACCTTAAAACTTTTTCTGCGCCAGAGGTATTATCCATTAAAGGTTCAGCATTTTCAGATTGCTCAGATCTTGATTCTATTTATCTTCCTAAAGCAAAAACTATAGGTTCTTATGCATTCAGTGGATGTAATCTTCTTAAAAGCACATACATTCCAGAAGTGACAAGTCTTTATGCTTCTGCTTTTTCTTATTGTACGTCATTGCAATCAATTGATTTGCCAAATGTATCTTCAATAGATAATTCTGCTTTCAGTTCTTGTAACAGTCTGTCTTCAATTTCAATTTCTTCTAATCTAAAGACATTGGGGTCAAGTGTTTTCAGTTCTACAACATCTCTCAGAGATGTATTTTGCTATGCGACAACACCAGTATCGACCAACTCTTTCCCATCATCAGTCGTAAGTAATGCTACACTTCATGTGCCAGCGTATTCGGTAAACAGTTATCTTGCACACTCAGATTGGTATAGGTTCAAGAATATTGTTCCTCTTGATACTACAGTTGACAAACTTATTATCAATACTGATTTCATTCTCACTACACAGAATGGTTTGACTGATACAATTGATATGGAGATTACGAGGACTGGCCGTCTGACGGTACGTACTGATTCTACGTTGAATATTTCAAAATATATCCAAGCGTGTACACCTTTGTACAAATACTCGAATGATTACACCGAATGTTCATCTCTAATAGTCCATGACACAATCACTGCCGATACTGTCACATTCAAAGTGTCAGTCAAAAAGAACACTTGGAACTTCCTTTCCTTCCCTGTTGATATCGATGTATTCGACATTGATGTTCCTTCGGGTACAGGATGGGTGATACGCAAATACTCTGGTGAGGATCGTGCAAACCTGACTGGCAACACATGGCAGGACGTAACAGACGGAATGACATTGAATGCTGGCCAAGGCTACATCTTCAATTGCACCAATTCGAATAGCAGTGATACTTATATTGAATTTACCCTTCGTGCGCTCGATAACGGTAACAAGAACAAGATTTTTGAGACTGGAAATGCCTCTCAGTTCCTTAACACATACGTTTCCGACCTGCCTCACAACAGCAGCTGGAATCTTGTCGGCAATCCTTATCCATGCTTCTTCAATTCTGACTCAATACAGCACAATGGTGTGATAACAGTATGGAATGGTTCTGGCTATACGGCATATTCTCTCATTGACGACCATTATTGCTTCCGTCCATTCGAAGCATTCTTCGTTCAGTGTCCTGAGAACGCAAATGCGATGATTTTCAGAAACGGAGGTCGTACAGATACATATACACAGCCTACGCAGATACTGAATGCTCCTGCCTTCACAACATTTGCTGACAACAACAGCCGTTTGGTCTATAACCTGAAGCTTTCGAATGATTCAGCATCTGACCGCACACGTTTCGTGCTGAATGAGAATGCTTCGCTTGATTATGAAATCAGTTCAGACGCAAGCAAGTTCCTCAGTGGGGACAATGTCACCCCTCAAATATATGTAATGGAAAACGGTCAGCGTTTTGCAATAGACGAGCGTCCATACGCAAATGGTCAGATTGACCTTGGAATCTATATAGCACAGCCTGGACAATATACCATTTCTCTCATGTCTAATCCTAATGATGGAAAATATCCAATCCTTACTGACAAACTGAATGGTGAACGCACTAACCTTGCGAATGCAAACTATCAGTTCCAGGCAACAGCAGGGTTCAATGATGAGCGATTCATGATAACATTCGAAGAAATTCCTGCAGGAATGGAAGACCAGACAGAAGATGTGACATATCTCGAAGAGGGTGATGTATATACCATGGATGGACGTTTCGTAATGCACATTGACTCTCGTTATGAGTTGCAGAACCTCATGTCGGGTGTATATGTCATAAAGAATGAGAACCGTATGGAAAAAATTGCAATCAAGTAAACCTTGACGATTATGTATAAAAGAATAATATCAATCATATTGTGCTGTCTTGTATATAGGTTCGGGCTTGCACAGTCAAACAATGGAGGATTCAATCCTGACAACCCTCCTGACCCTGATTTGTTCTACACTCTCCGCATCGAGGCATCGCCCGATGCGGGAGGTTCCCTTTCTCCGAAAGGCGTTTTCAAGAAACTTTCCGGGGAACGAATCTCATGCCGTGCAACTGCCAATGTTGGCTATGCCTTCCGCTGCTGGATGATAGGTGACTCGGTAGTGTCCAACACTCCTAACTTTACATATACCACAACCCGTGAGGATGTGGTGCTCACTGCATATTTTGACGAGAGGTCTTATTTTAATCCGTCAAATCCAGGTGATCCATTCCCCGATGGGTATTTCCATAGACTGTCTGTCTATGCGACACCTTCGTCTGGTGGATATTTCAATACCAGCAATGTAAGTATGGTTGAGGGCAGTACGACAAACATATACGCATATCCATATAGTGGATATAGGTTTATGTCGTGGAAGAAGGATGGCATTATTGTGTCAACCTCAAACCCATTAACTGTAACTATGGGAACAGAGGATGTTTCCTACACAGCCCAATTTGTGTTTGATCCAACCAATCCGGCAAACCCTAATGCCAATTATGCCAATGCTGCGACTGGTGAGATAATAGTTGACGATTTCAGAAGTGGTTATCTGAACAGTGCCATCAGTTCGCTTGCCAATACCATTGGAACATCAAACGTAAAAAGCATTACCGTGATAGGTAGGATGTCAAGTTCCGACTTCGGATTTTCAAGGAATTATTCAGAATGTGAAAAAGTTGATATTTCCAAAACATCAGGTTATTCCGAAGTGCCTGATTATGCATTTAGGTATAGTTACAAGTTGAAAGAAATTTATCTTCCATCTTCAGTGACTTCAATCCGTACGCAGGCATTTAACCGTTGCGACAGCCTCAAGACCATTTATTGCTATGCAATCACGCCACCTGCTGTCACAAGCAGTTCCTTCTCTGGAATGCCATCAGGTACTGTCATATATGTGCCACAGATTTCACAGCAACTCTATCAACAGGCATTATATTGGAGAAATTACACCATTTTGCCTATCGACGGGCAGACAAGTTCCCTGACTGTCGTTTTGCCTCAGGCTGCAGTAACCGGTAAATATCGCGATATGACCCTCGAACTGAAGAATGTCACGAGCGGTCAGGTGTCGAATCTCGTGATAACAAATAGCCGTTCCTATACGTTCACAAATATAATGCGAAGCACAAAGTGCAACGTCTACGTCAAGAACGGCAGTTCATTGTCGCTTGGTGAGATAACAAATATTTCAATTGGTGCTAATGATGACACAGTGACATTTACTTCGCTGCTTGAACCGAAATCTGTCAAGGTCAGTGTTGTGACTCCATCAGGGGCAAATGTGAATGATTCTGTCAGCATAACTTGGTATGACGACAATGGTAAATATGTAGGGACAGGAGATTCAATAGGAAATCTGCTTGTCGGAACAAGGCTGAAATACAAGATAAGCATTTCAGACCAACTGGCATTAGTCTATTCTGTTCCTCAGGACTCTATTATAATTGTTGCTGAAGGCAGCAACAATTATGTCCGCAGGCTCTCTCCAATAGGTAAGGTGATTGTCAAAGGATACGTCAAGGATCACATTACAGGACATGGAATAGAAAATGTCACTATCTCGATAGTTCAGAAAGTCAATAACAAGCAGAGCAAAACGAGAATTGTCAAGAGCGATGCTAATGGTTTTTATCAAGACACTGTGCTGAATGTTCCTGCCACTATTGCCTATTCACAATCAGAGTATATCAATCGAAGTGTTTCCGTCAACCAGTTCGCTGTCGAAAATGGAGTGGCTGTTATTGAGGATGTCTTGATGTCGTCTGCAACAGGTGTGAAAGCATTCGTGAATTTCACATACCAAAGCAGCAAACGACCTGAAGAGGATACGACCATTGTGAATTATATTGCAAATCCTCAGGACGTTGATTATACTCTATTCAATGTGACAAAAAACAAGTCAATGGATCAGGTATATGTGCAATATCCGAGACTGACGATATTGAGTGAAGTGGCTCTTGGCGATTCCATTAGGTTTACAGCCAAAGACAGAGGCAAGAGATTCGCTTCGGTTACAGTAGGTGCACGTCTTGACACAACAGGCTCGTTCAATATCACTTTCCCTGTTTTGGAATATGGCAAGATATCTGCTTCATTTGGATACAGTTCGAATCATGACGAGGTTGGAATCCTGTATGATTCCAATGGGAAAAGGGTATCACAACATTCATACAGTAATTTGGATACATTGACAATCTCTGATTTGCAGAATGGCCAATACACCCTCATCTCGATGGACAAGAATAGTACATATAACGGATTTGTCAACTTAAGCAGATTCAGTGATGTTGGATTAGTTCAAGATCAGGATTACCGCAAGGATGTGGTGAATGTGCAAAGTGGATTGATATCGGTAATTCATAATGATACCATTCCTCACTTCTCCGATTTGCACATTAACCTTATTGACAGGAGGAACTCTTCTTTCTTGACAGACAAGCCTTCCGTAGTTGCTGGTAATTATCTGACCCTTTCTGCAACCATTGAGATACCAGATTCCAATATGCAAAGGGTTTCCAACCTTAAATTGATGGTTGATATACCTCAGTCTGCAGCCTTTGTCGCTAATTCAGTAATGATTGGCAACAGCCTTGTCAGCAACTACTCAATAAGCGGAAACACAATTACGATACCATTTACTTCAGTAGGTCGCAACAACAAAATCAAATTCTGTATTCTCCCTACTGAGAGTGGTTCGTTTGAGGCAAATGCTGTAATTCAGGCAAGGGAGTCAAGTACAACATTCATGACTTCTATGAGTTCTGCACATTTCGAGGTTGAGGATATAACATTGCGAATTCCTGCCCAGACGCCAAAGAAGGAAATAAATGTCTGTGGTGTTTCTGCTCCAGGTGCAGCCATAGAAATCTACGATAACAATACACTTGTCGGCAGTTGCACATCTAATCAAAATGGAGTATGGAGTACCGTGTGTCCATTGAACAATGCGTACAACTTGTCATCACATGACATCTATGCAAAGGTTATTGTCGGTGACAGTTATGCTTTATCAAAGACACAAACGTGTATTTACAATAAAGATGCGAAAGTGGAACTTTCGAAAGTGACTATGAATCATTGGAATTCGTACATGAAGAAAAATTACGAAGTAGTCTATGATTTCTTAAATCACACTAAACCGGATAGTTATTATTATTATAAGGATAAAGATTTTGATTTCACTATAGATTTTACTATTAATGACACCACTTTGGTTAGTAGTGTGATATTGTATGTACAGTTGCATAATGGACAATGGGTTGCCGAAGAGGCTAAGTTTGATACGACAATAGGTAAATGGTATGCCAAGTACGAATCTTGTGGAAAAATGTATGAACCTGATATTCCTATTAGTGTTTCTGTCGATTATGTTGCAGATGTTAAATATTTTGTTGATGCAGATCAAATAAGGACAAATGAAGATTATATTCTGAACATTCAGAATACCATTTCAGAATCCGATGGTTTAGATGCAGTTTTATCTGCAATGGAAACCGAATTGTTGAAAGACACATCTAATACTGCCGTAGTTGATAGCTTGTTTGCTGAATTGAATAGATACATAACACTGTCAGATATACCATCGTATGTTGATATTACAGACTCAACACAAGTATATCAATATTTGGATAGTATCAACGCAGAATTTGAAGGCGATAGTTTGATTCATTTCGTTAATTTGGCCTTATTGTCAATAGATTCTTTGTTGTCAAACGATAATATTGTTATTTCCGATTGTAGCGGCTTGACTGAAGCAAATATGGAGTCTTTAGGATATTCAAAACAGGAAATGACTGACTCTACATATTTTTACTATTTGCAGACCAACTCAATATATGAGTATGTGGATTTTGTCAAGAATATAAGAATAACTATTATACTGGATTCTGTAAGTGGTAATTCTGGCGGAATGATGCGACTGCCGTATCCTAACGCAATGAAAACTGTGTTTGATGCGCTTAATAAAATTAATGAAGCATCAGAGGTTTACAACAAAGCCATAGAGGGCATTCTTAATGGGATTGATATATTTGAAGGTTGGTTAAGTCGTTGTAGTAAGTCCTTCGCAGAAAAAATGGGAGCCTTTAAAGGATGCGGTTGGGCAATGGAGAAAGAACATCCTGATGTTATATCAAAAGTTCTATATAATAAGCAGAAAGATGAAGCTCTTGAAGCTATGGGCGAACTCAAGAATGCAAAGAAAATAGAGAAGCTTCTTAAGTTCAATGGTGGTGTTTTGAAGGAATCATTAAAGAAGTTGAATTTTCTCGGAACATTGCTTGATTTGGCTGGTGATATGCGTGAATTGATAAGCCTTTATGAAGAAATTCCTGAATGCAAAAATTCAAGTTCAACTGATGGTTTGGCAAATTCTGTCATAGCATTGGCTGTCGAAGGGGGTGCTTATGCAATAGGAAGTATAACCGTAATGGACGCCGCAGTAACCACAATGGCTACGAGTGTTTCTGGACTTATATTTACAGGAGGAGCATCTGCTGCTCCTTTGGCGATATCTATTGCGTCTTTTGGCATTAAATGTTTAGCAGATTATACTTTCGAACAAATTTACGATGGGCAAGTAAAGAGTCTGGAAGCAAAGATCAAGGCATTCCGTTGTCCAAAAGATGATGACGATGATGACGATGATGACGACGATGACGACGATGATGACGACGATGATTATCCTAAACCAGATCCACATCCAGATCCTTATGTGCCACATTCAGATCCTACGTTTGACCCTTCAGGTTTTGTTTATGAAGGCGTTTTCTCTAACCGTTTGCCAGGTGTAACTGCATCATGCTACTATAGAGATTCAGTTGAGAATATTTATGGTGATATTGTAGATAAAGCAATCTTCTGGGATGCTACCGAATATGATCAGGAGAATCCATTGGTAACCGACACTAATGGTTTCTATCAGTGGTTTGTGCCAGAAGGTCTATGGCAGGTGAAATATGAAAAAGATGGTTACGAGACCACATATTCTGAATGGTTGCCAGTACCACCTCCTCAACTTGAAGTAAATGTTGCAATGGTTCAAAATCGTCAACCTGTTGTTTCAACAGCTCATGCGTACATTGACGGTGTAGTTGTTGAATTCGACAAGTACATGAAACCAGATCTTCTTGATACTGCCAACATTCACGTAAAGGTAGGTGATACTTTTGTTTCGGGATCAGTTGTGCTGCTTGACGAAGAAGTCGCTTATCGTGACACTGCTGTCAGATATGCATCTAAACTCAGGTTCGTTCCTGACGAGACATTCACGGCTTCGCAGATAACACTTATTGTATCCAACAAGGTGAAGAGTTATGCAGATGTCGCAATGCAAGAGGCATTCATCCAAACATTCACTATTGAACAAGAAGTCAACAGTATAGTAATAGACTCTGTAATTACCGTTGCCAAAGGCCTGAACACCATTGTTACGGTATCAACCCTTCCTATAGGTGCTGCTGCGGGCAGGCAATTGATTGTAACAATGCCTTCAAACAATGTAGCATCTTGTGATTCATCGTCTTATACCTTTGATGCCAATGGGCAGGCAAGAATCAATATTTATGGCAGACTCAATGGTACTATAGGAATGAGTCTTGCCGTTGAAAATACATTTGCAACCGCTTCGACTACAATCAAGGTGGTAGATGCAGCAGATGTACCGTTCACTGTCTCGCAAACAGGTGCCATGTGTCTTGGAAGCACTTACTATTGGCGCGGACGAGCTCTAACCGCACAAGGAGTATATACTGATACTACTAAACATTCAGATGTCAGAGATACCATATACCGTATCACACTCTCAATCAATCCTACGTTCTTCTTTGCTGAGTCTGATACTATCCTTGAGGGAACATCACTCTCATGGCATGGAAAGACTCTTTCGACTGCTGGCATATTCTATGACTCCTTGCTTTCTGTCTCTGGTTGTGATTCTGTCTATCAGATGACTTTGGTGGTTGGACAGCAATATCTGATTCCTGAGGCAGATACTATATGTCCAGGTGGGTCATATCTGTGGCGTGGCAAGAATCTTTCAAATGCAGGAATATATTATGATTCATTGCTGACAGCATTTGGTTTTGATTCTGTCTATCAGTTGACTCTGACTGTCAGTCAGATTGTCACTACAAACATCAGTCTCTCAGCATGTGCAAATGATGAACTTCCAGAATGGGCAGCAGGTGCAGTGGCTGGCAATACTTATCACCATTACGACACTCTGGTAGCAAGCACTGGATGTGACTCGATTATCCATACTGCACTCAAGGTCAATCCGACTTACTTCAGTCAGCAAAACGTTACATGGCCTTCGGCAGCCGGCAATTATAATTGGCATGGAAAAGTGATATCAGCTTCTGGTGTCTATTATGACAGCCTTACAACAGTCATCACCGGTTGTGATTCGGTCTTCCAACTGAACATTACTTTTGCCGATAAATATCTGTTTGAGGAGTCTCATGCAATCTGTCAGGGCGACTATTACGACTGGCGTGGCCAGAGATATACTCAGGCAGGTGTTTATTACGATTCTCTGAAGACTGCGGATCAGGTGGATTCAATCTACAAACTGACCCTGTCGGTCAACCAGAACTATTTCTTCCCTGAAGTCCATACAATCTGCCAGGGTGAGACATATCGCTGGCATGACATGGATTGTTCGGCTACCGGTGTGTATTATGATTCCTTACTTACAACAACAGGTTGTGACTCGGTATATGAATTGACTCTGACTGTCAATCCGACATATTTTGTACAGGAGCGTCATGCAATCTGCCAAGGCGATGTCTATCAGTGGCATAACCGCAGTCTCAGTGCAGCAGGTGTATATTACGATTCCTTGACAACTGCTACAGGTTGCGACTCGGTATATGAATTGACACTTAAAGTTAATCGTACTTATTTCGTACAGGAAGAATATTCCATCTGTCAGGGTGACTACTATTATTGGCACAACCGCAATCTCAATGCAGCAGGCATCTACTATGACTCACTTGTTACTGCTACAGGTTGCGACTCGGTATATGAGCTGACCTTGACAGTAAATGCTTCATACTTCATACAAGAGCAGTATTCTATCTGTGAGGGTGACTATTACCAGTGGCATTATCGTAATCTCAATACT
>JAZRYS010000258.1:0-1877 GCA_045600865.1 Candidatus Aphodosoma sp. | reverse complement strand
TTTCTATGGCTGTACAGGCTTGACGAGCGTGACGATACCTAACAGTGTCACGAGTATTGGTACTTATGCTTTCTATGGCACTGGCATAACTTCTCCGCTCTACAATAACACCATTTTTGCCTATATGCCGACTTCATACAGTGGTTCATATACAATTCCTTCCGGCATTACCACAATTGCGGGTGGGGCTTTCCAGGACTGTACAGGCTTGACGAGCGTGACGATACCTAACAGTGTCACGAGTATTGATTATAGTACTTTCAAGGGCTGTACAGGCTTGACGAGCGTGACGCTACCTAACAGTGTCACGAGTATTGGCAATTATGCTTTCGAGGGCTGTACAGGCTTGACGAGCGTGACGCTACCTAACAGTGTCACGAGTATTGGCTATTCTGCTTTCAAAGGCTGTACTGGCTTGACGAGCGTGACGATACCTAACAGTGTCACGAGTATTGATTATAGTGCTTTCGAAGGCTGCACAGGCCTGACGAGCGTGACGATACCAAACAGTGTCACGAGTATTGGCATGGATGCTTTCGAAAACTGTACAGGCTTGACGAGCGTTTATTTCAAACAGTCAACACCTCCAACGATAGGTTCTAATTGCTTTATTAATGCCAATCCGACATATTACGTGCCATGCGGAACTACGAGTGCTTATCGGTCAAGATTGGGTGCGTCATCAACAATAGTTGAGTATCCTGGATATATTGTTACCGTTTTGTCTTCTGATACTTTATTGGGTACTGTGGCGATAACCCAACAGCCTTCGTGCCAACAACTGACGGCTAATATCCAAGCTTTTGCAGCATCCCATTATCACTTTGTCAGGTGGTCCGATGGCAATACCGATAACCCAAGATGCGTAACTGTCGCGAGCGACACTTCTCTGACTGCTATATTTGAAGGAGATTTGCAGACAATTACAGCAACTGGTACAAATGGCATGGTTGATGGTGGAGGAACGTATAACTATGGTTCGACAGTCACACTGACTGCAACGGCAGATGAACATTATCATTTTGCAAAATGGTCGGATGGGGACATTGCTAATCCAAGGACAATCATGGTCAGTGGCGATGATACATTTACTGCCATTTTCGAAATAGACAGACATACTGTCTCAAGCAATCATGATTTCGTGTCTGGCACTGGTGAGTATGATTACGGTACTACTGTCACCCTGACTGCCCATTCCAATGAGTTTGGAACGTTCATAAGGTGGGAAGATGGCGTATTGGACTCTACCCGTGTTTTCATGCTTGACCGCGACACAATAATGAATGCCATATATGATACGGCACGTTTCGTGATTACGGCAACATGCCCGCACGGAACTGTCACAGGCAGCGGAACATACGTCTATCCTGATGTAGTGACTCTGACCGTCACACCTGACGAGGGTTACCGCTTTGACAAGTGGAGTGACGACAATGAATATAACCCACGTATTTTCGTGGCAAGAGCAGACCTGACTGTTGAAGCCATCTGTGAGGAGGCTCCGATAATTGATGATGTCAAGGATGTCCAGGCGGATACCCCTGCATTCTACGTGATAGGCACTATAGTCTTCAACCAATCCAACGAGCAATTAAGGGTCTATTCTGCCGCAGGCAAGCTCCTCAAGAGTGCCGACACAGACATTGACCTGTCCGGCTATCCAGCAGGGATATACATGATTGTTGACGGCCGAGGAAATGCCATTAAGGTTCCGGTTCGTTGATTGGGAAATAAACTACTCAAGTTTCGCAAGTCACAATAAGCTCTGTAAGAGCGACATAATATAGCACAGGGCGTGAGCCCTGTGTAAAAATGGTAAATACGTTAATAGAGTGCCGTAGGTACGACACATTTAGATGGTACGTACGGTGAAAATA
>JAZRYS010000257.1:0-1818 GCA_045600865.1 Candidatus Aphodosoma sp. | reverse complement strand
TCCGGCAGAACCCGTAAGAACCTTCTTGTATGCAACCTCAGTCACGTCAAACAATTTACGTATTGACAGAGGAACATTGCTGTCAAGGTATTCCTTATGGAAAGTGTAAGATATTGTTGGAGATGATCCTTTGATTATATACAACAGATATTTCTGGGTACCATCCACCTTGAATACTATATAATTGAAGATACGACTTTGAACAATCTTATCGTCATCCCTATAGTATCTGTTGACAGTAGGTTTGTTGTCGTACGTAAATACTGCTCCCAGAGTATCAAAAGAACTTATTGCAGAACCAGCCTCTCTGTCATAAAGGTCTATTGACTCAGAATAGTCAGGCAGGGCTCCAGACTCGGCATTAAGTTTCCCATAAAGATCCGCGTTGATTTCTGACTGCATCTTCCCCTGGACATTATCCTTCACCTGATCAGCAGTCGCTATAGGCTCGCCTGTCACATTGCGCAGTTCACCGAAAATTCTTATCTGTGCCATATTATTCTACTTTGAATTTGTTAGTACCAGCCTCTTTAACAGCAGAGGCTGACCGATAGCAGTTATATCCATCTACCACTTCCACGCTATTCATAGGAACCTCGAAGCCACCTGACGTTACTCCTGTAAGAGTGCCCACACCACAGAACCATGTATATTTGTCTACAGGATTGTCGATGCTGTATTCTCCTGCCATTGTGTCCTGCTCCAAACTGCCACCACCTACGAGTGTCTTGATTGTTGCAGCTGTCAATGTAACGTCACCTGCACCATAATAGAACTTCTTCGCATTCAGCGTGAACGCATCGCTCTTTGCTATGCTGGCATCCTCATACGTCGCCTTTGTAGCCCTCACCTGGTACTGATTTGCAGCCTTCGATGCAGATGCCGTGACAGTCTTCGTTTCCGTAAGGCTCTTCCATGTGCTGCCGCCATTCTCGCTGTATTCACTCGTTGCACCGGTAGTAGCAGAAGGAGTGAGCGTGATGGTTGCACTCGTACTGTATTTGTTGTTATTAGCATTTCTCACAACAGCAACACTACCTGCAGCCACCTTTGGCTTGATCGTGATGGTGTATTTGTTGATGGCCGACTCCTCACCGTTCTTTTCGGATTTCACCCAGAGCGACACTGTTTTCTCAGCATTGTCTTTGTCGTTGGCATAACCGCTTGCAAGAGCAACGCTGCCGCTGGTATTCGACCATGTCTCACCCGAATCGGTGCTATACCGCATCGTTGCACCGGCAGTAGAGCAGCTCACTGTCACATTTGCATTACCCGTCACCACGGCATACGTAGTCACCCCGACAGTTGGGGCATTCGGAGCTGCAAGTTCCGTCAGAGCGACAAAGAAGCGCTTCGTATCCCCGTTCACTTTCAGCCACCCCTTTTCCTCGTCAAGTGCTAGAAGATCACTGATATCACTCTCTCCTGCATTCAGCTTGCCATTGAGAGCCTCCATCAACCCCTTTACATGCGCCATGTCTATATCATCCTGCACATGCACATACGAGTCAAGCCAGGCAGCAAACTGCTCCTCCGTAGGATAAAGACCTGTCTTGAAATAGGTCTTCAACGTATCTCTTGATAATTGTGCCATATTTAATCACTGTTTAATGGTTGTTCAACATCTATTTAAGCTTCATTATATAAGCCAAAACATAGTATGGCGGACGGTTCTCGTGAGGCTTTAAAGCATTATGTTCGCCACTTTCCTCCAAGATTATTGAATGAGAATGGATACCTGCGGGTTGTGTGTACGTTCCACTACTTCCCTGACCTAATTCATGCTGTCCACTACTACCGTCATTACCATTCGTCGTA
>JAZRYS010000256.1:0-1606 GCA_045600865.1 Candidatus Aphodosoma sp. | reverse complement strand
CTATTTGTTGCATCAAATACTACGAAGGTATGCATCGTCGAAAGGATTACCCCTACGTTGGCTATGGACACAAATTACAGCCAGGTGAGCATTATTCTTCAAACATGTCTCTGCGAGAAGCAGACCTGCTTCTAAGAAAAGATATGATCAAACTATGCAATATGTTCAGTTCTTATGGTAAGGATTCTTTGCTTCTTGCAGCACTCGCATACAATGTCGGACCTTACCGAATACTTGGGTGTAAAGGAAAATATCCCAAGAGTACCTTGCTGAATAAGATTGAAGCAGGCATACGTGATTATAAGAACGATTACGTCCAATTCTGCCATTGGAAAGGAAAGAAAGTAGCGTCCATTGAACGACGCAGGTACGCAGAATTTCAACTTTTATATGTTCAATGATATGGAAGAAGAATCAATTCGAGTTGAAGTTGATGGTATCACATTTCTCTCAACAGGTAAGTATTACGACGGCATCAATAGTTTCATTTCTCATGATCTGAAAAATGCCGATAACAATGCTATTCTGTATGCTGCACGAAAAATGGCGGCACTCGTACCGCCAAATTCTGTTATCATACCAATACCAAACCACCACGGAACGGCAAGAGAAACTATGTCTCTAGCTTTGGCTATTGCACAAAATAGTCATTCATCTATAGCAAACGTACTTGTAGGTAAAGCTCGTGAATCAAACTACTTGATGAAAAAGCTTGGTACTCCGCTAACTGAGGAACAAATGGGCTTCCGTAAGATAGCCCCAATTCCAGAAGGTCGAACACCTATAATTGTTGATGGAGTCGTTGATACTGGCACGTCGGCAAAAGCAGCAGTCCATGCTCTTGGGTGTGGAATAGTTCTATCGTTTGCCATGAGTGATACACTTCTGGAACAGAAGCAAACAATAGGATTTCATCGTTGACTATAGCTCGTCCAACTCACAACCTGTTCTTTCCATAATGCTTGCAGCCAATCCATCTGCAGTTTGGATGATAGAGACCAAGGGATAGAGAGTACGAGCTGCATCGTAATTGCGTTGCTCCTCGTAACTATTCATGTTGATACCCCATGCTCCCATGTGCCAGCGAATAGCAAGCATTTCATCATCATAGAGTTCAAGACCGCTACAGAGCAGCATCACCAAAGACTTTTCTCCATGACCCATAGGAAAGTTCTTGTATGTCAGTTTGTAACCTTCAGCATCTTCCCATGTGCCCAGATTTGTCTTGCGACGTTTAACTGATCGTTTGTAGATGTCGCTCTTGCATACATCATGAAGAAGGCTGGCAATAATGATGCTTTCTCGTTTAACCTCTCGTTCAAGATATGGTTCAATCTTTTGCATTCCTTCATACACGGCAAGTGCAGCCTTACATGTATTCATAGAATGTTCTACCAATCCGCCAGCCACATTCAGATGATGACCTGCAGATGCAGGAGCTTCAAAGAATCCAAGTTCCTCCAAGTCCTTGATTACATCATCCATTCCTGGACGTTCGGTAGATCTGAGCAAAGAGACAAACTCTTCTTTGTTTTTCTGTATGTTGAGTTCTTGAGCCATAATATTCTATTGTACTACGTTATCTTTTGAGTGAACAAGACTTCTT
>JAZRYS010000255.1:0-1479 GCA_045600865.1 Candidatus Aphodosoma sp. | reverse complement strand
GGTACGGGTGCTTTCATTATTACATCATCGCTATGCTGCAAGTTTTATGAGTGAGTAGCTTATACCTCGCTTTGACCTCACCTTCTTTACCTTCAGTTCTTTCATCGCCTTGCCTATCATTACGGAATTGATATGAGAGTCTGCCACATCTGGATATTCTGCCTTGAGAATCTTGCGGATATCCAGTGAGGTGAATGATGTGGACTTCTCATTGCGATTTGGCTTGCGGAAGAAGTTGCCAATCATCTGCTCAAGGTCAATTGAGTCCTCGTAAGGCACGTTGAGTTCCTGAATGCGCAGTGTCTCCTCAGTAGTAAACCAATAGCGCATCTTCTCTTCACAAACCTCATGAAGAAGCTGTGCATAGAGCTGCTCATACTCTATCTCCCTGCCATTGTCGATGATCTCTCCCTTCGGAATCTCGATTGAGAGATAGCGGCGAGAGCCCGTCCTATCCCTAAGCGGATGGCGATTGTTGGTTGTGGCAACGAATGAGGCATAGCGCTGACGCTCGTCAATCGTCTTGCCATAGATCTTACGACCGTTGACCTTGACCTTTGAAAGAGCCTGCTTGAGTTCTGCCATCTGACCTTTCTTGTATTGGTCAATCTCGTCAAGGCATATCAGCATACTTCCGCTCAGAGCCATCTCCTTGTCAAACTTATTGGCGAGGTTGAAGTGGTCGAGATAGTATTCGCGAAGTGATGTCGGGAGCATTCGCAGGCAGAAGGTGCTCTTGCCACATCCCTGATCACCGATGAGCAGCGGAACTGTCTCATTGCCATGCTCCTGCTCGATGCCGAGCCAGTGAGCGACAACAGAGCGGAGGTAGAGCTTCATGAAGGCAAGTCTCTCGTCAGTGATGCCTGGTATGCGCTTCAGGAAGTCTGTGACACGGTCATTGCCATCCCATTTGGCAAGACTGTCAAGCCAGTTCTTGACCGGATCAAACATTGGCACAAGACCTGACTCCACGTATGTCTTAATGTCAGTCTTAAGGTCTGGCACATCCTGCATCTCTCGCTTTGCCATTATAATAATGGTATTAAGTTCTTCGGATGTCAGACGGATGAACTGGCTGTCAGACTCGTCTGTTTTCTTGTACTCAACCATGCCGCTGAGTACGTTGCGGCGAAAGAGATAATGTTGCTCAAGGAAATACTCCACAGGCAGCATCATACCTTCCTGTTCTTCATGCGCATCATGGTTTGAAGGCGCGTTAGTACACTCTTCAGAGCCGATCTGGCCCTGAACAAAAGGATTTTTTTGTTCTGTCATTTGGCAGTTAATTTTAAAAGGTTGTTTTTGTTTGTTGTTGCTTTTCCTCTCTACAAGGTTTTTAGCTATCACGTTTGATTTTTAATCGGGCTGCAAAGGTAAGTAAAATTTCTGAAATCTCCAAGAGTTGTCCCGAAGATTGAAGCTAATTTTCATCGGTATTTCCCGAAATTTACAATCACCCTCTATTTACTTATAGCA
>JAZRYS010000254.1:0-2241 GCA_045600865.1 Candidatus Aphodosoma sp. | reverse complement strand
GTGCGAGTAGCAGTAGTGTCAAGTGCAGCACGCAGATAGTCAGTATGTTCATTTTGAAGAGCAAATTCAACAGATGGCTTCAACATCAAATTTGCTATATTCAATGTTCCTGTCAATGTCAGTTGATTGCTGAAAATGCGGTCGCTTTGTTCTGAGCTATTGGCAAAGTCATATTGTCCATTGCGCTGGCGATCAAACATAGAGTAGTTATCTGCAAACTTAAATCTGTAACGCGTTTCAAGATTAAACTTTTCCGAAAGCCATATACTTGCAAGGGCACCAAACCGACTCTCGAAATTATGGTAGTTGTTGTGGTACGACTGATTGTCCGTTGCATGGGTTCCTGTCTGCACATAGTCATAGTCTGCAGTTTTACCATAGTCCTTCGTGCCACCTGTATAATCTATGGTGACGCCGAACATGTATTCGTTCTTGCCCACATATTTATAAAGCTGAGGTGCAATGAAGATATGTTTCTCCTCGCTATTAGTAACTGACTCTGCATGACTTTTGTTGACGGGCGTACCGAACTCATCGCCCAAGTCCTGTTCCTCGTCCAGATGGATAGTCTTTCTTCCCTTTGTATATTTTGCCTCTACAGGAATATACGCATTCAATGTGGGGGTGATGTTGAAATATCCTTTGAAATTGAGAGGTACACTCAATGAGTGGTTATAGACGTTGGTCTCTGAATTTATGAGCGTAGAATAGTTGTCTGGGGTGAATAACTCTTTGTTCGTTGCTTCCTGATAACGTTCATCTACATGATCAATATGACTCTCAATATTCCAATAGCTTGCCCTTTTCCATCCTGTGAATTTAGGGTTCCAGAGATGCTGATAGCCTAAAGCACCTATCTGTTGGCGATATAGATTAGAGCCTCCTTGCCAAATCATGTTTCCTTGATACCCTATAGGCTGATTCTTGGTGTTATTGTCACCGATACGGAAGAATGCCATGAGAGGATTATGTTCACTCAGATAGTTGGTGCTCAGACTTGCCTCGTAGTTGGGCTGTGTGTATGCCGAGCCCTTGGCCTGTCCATACCATTTCTCAAGGAATCCTGGCTTTATGACGATGTCAAGTACCTGTTCCTCATTACCATCCTTCTTGCCAGTGCGCTCAGCATACTCGCTCTGCTTTTCATAGCCTTTAATCTCCTTAACGGCTTCTGCTGGCAACTGGCTCACGAGGTCGTTAGAGAGGGTCTTTTCTCCATTCATGCGCAGGGAGATAGGACGTCCGTTCCAATAGAGCTGACCGTCCTTTTCTGTGACACCTGGCAATTTTTGAATCAGTTTAGCAACGCGATCGCCATCCTCCAACTTGAATGCCTCAGGATGGAAAACCACGGTGTCACCGCGCATGGTGAATCGTTTGGCATGAGCTGAAACAGCAACCTCTTGCAGCAGAATCTCGTTAGGCACCAGTTCTATGATACCAATGTCTATGGTATCGTTGCCTTGTACGCACGCTACACGTTTGTTCTTGTCATAGTAACCAATGAAACTGATGTTTATTTCTGTTTTCATTGATGGTGATGATCCTATGAATATACCCAAAGAGTCTGTGGGTATAGTATAGCTCATAGTGGAATTTTCTCCAGAAATGGTAAACGTAACACTCGCACCCTCCAACGGTTCTTTCGTCTGAGAGTCAATAACACGACCTTTCACAACATCTGCGCTTGCAGAGATGGAAAGGAATGACAGTAATATGATTAACCAATATCTTACGCTCATTATTTTATTATTTTGCATCGTCATAATTCTATTTCTTTTCTGTTATCAGAACAAACTTTGTATTCAGATAACTCATCGCCGGACTTTTCATATACCATGTAACTCCAGTATTCAAGTTCAGCAGATAGACTGTGTTGGATGACATCACTATCTGATAATTGATTCTTCCTGTTTCAGCAACATCCTCAGGACTCTCTTGACGGAGAATCTTGATATATTTGTCATTACTAATAAACTTGACTTCACCTGTCTCTTTGTTGAGATGTAAAATGATATTATTACTATCTGCACGCCCAACAATCTCATACATGTTTCCGTCGAGACTTGACTTCACTGCTGCTACGGGAGAAGTCGCATTGGAACCTGTATGTGCAGATGTTTGTGCAAATGCTGAGACTGAAAATAGGAGTCCTATTATAAATGCTGATATAGTTTTCATAATTCTTCAATTACGTTTTTACCTTAGCCACTTTTTTAACTTGCAAAGTTATAAAAAAAA
>JAZRYS010000253.1:0-3759 GCA_045600865.1 Candidatus Aphodosoma sp. | reverse complement strand
TGAAGCAAGGGTAACGACAAGTGCCGTGTTGTCGTAGCCATGCAATGCCTTGTCACGTAAGAAATCACGCTGTGCCTTATCCTGGCTCTGATTCTTCATGTAATCGTATGCAGCCAGCAGGAAGCCGCCAGTACCACAGGCAGGATCACAGACGGTCTCTCCTATCTGAGGACGTGCGACATCCACCATAGCCTGGATCAGCGAACGAGGTGTGAAGTACTGACCGGCACCACTCTTCTTATCCTGACCATTCTTCTCCAGGATGCTCTCATAGATAGCACCCTTCACATCACCATCCATGACAAGCCATTGCTCTTCGTTGATCATCGTAATGACCTTCTTCAGATATACCGGCTTATCAATCTTGTTCTGAGCTTTTACAAAGATGGTACCAATAAGGTTCTCTTCCTCGCTGAGCTTCTTCAAGGTTGACTCATACTGAGCAATAAGATCAAGACCATCCAAGTCGATGAGATCACTCCATCTATATCCCTCTGGTATAGCCGAGTCTTCACCGAACATTTCAGTATTCTCATTGTCCATCTTCAGGAAGAGTAGGTAGGTCAGCTGAGTGATATAATCGGTAAAGCCAATGCCTTGACCTGCCAATGTTGTTGCCAGTGTCCAGACTTTCTTGGTGAGCGATGTTTCTGTATTTATTGCCATGATGATTATTCTGAAATAATAAGTTCCCAATATCCGCCATTATCAGGACCAACACGTTTAACGAGACCTCTTTCCTGCATAGATTTTGTACGATTTGCAACGGCACGAGATGTAATACCCAAGGCTGTAGCCATCTCATTCTGAGTTATCTCGGGCTTTGTGATGACGAGTTCAGCAATCTCACGATCCTTTTTCTTTAAAGTATCTATGAATTTTTTACGAGTTTCCTCTGAACTTTCTATGAAGTTTCTCTGAACCTTCCCTGAAGTTTCTTCATTTGAAGTATTGACAGATGGTCTTCTGAAAATGATAGTAACAGTTCCGTTACCAACCTTCCATTCTGGCTCAGGAACTTCTTGTTCTCTACAAAGGTCAATCATTCTGTTTGCACCAGTTCCCCATTTTTCAAGATTCTTTGTAAGGTAAAGTACCTGTGCAATTTTTTTATTATAGGGATAAGACTCATGTGTCATTCGTATCGAGTCTATGGTGAGCTGTGGAGGGAAATTACCAGGGTTGACTATCTCAACTCTATCATCATAGATTGCAAGACTTATGCTTCCGTTGGTGCGCTCATATTGACGATGACAAAGAGCATTGGTAAGTGCTTCACGTAATGCTTCGGCAGGAATCTCGAGTTTTTCTTCTCTGAGAAGTCCTTTTACCTCGCCACTAAGCCGTAGGTTACGGAAAAGAAAAGCTATTCCGGCATCAAGAAGGTCAAAAAAGTTTCCTCGTTCCATCTTGTTGTCTATGAAGACCATTCTGTCCTTACCCTTGAAATACCCCATCTTCAGCTCCATCTCTGGATAATTGCGAGTATCTTTGGCAAAGAGTGCGACAGCTGCGTTTGTTGGCTTACCGTCATTGAGAAGTTCAAGTTTTGCAAGGACTTCAGGTATAGACTCACTTTCAGCATTCGGATTCAATCGACCGCTTTTTACGCCCATTGCGACGGCTGTACGGATTCTCTTTTCATCGAGATCCTCTATAGTCATATTGTCTGAGGTCATAGAATCCCAACGGAACTTATATGCATCCCTCTGACGAAGTCTTTCCTCATACATCTGTTGTGGCATCGCCATAGTTGTGCTTTCCAGCTTATAATAAGGCTTGCCATCATAGACATAAGGGGCTTCATTGAATTTATTCTTGTCTGCATGGAATATGATGATCTGTTTACCATCTGAATCTGGAACATCAATGTATTCCACAGCCATATTCACATAAGGTTCTATCTTGCGTATCTCCCATGCTATTTCTTGGCGTGTCTTATCAGTTACATATTGTCCAATTATCTTCAGAGATGTTGGAGCAATACCGATGATAACATGTCCACCGTCACTATTTAGCATGGCACAGACAGAATGCATGGCAGCAATCAACTCGCCTGTAGTCTTTTTCATTTCCACGATGCGAGTTTCATCTATCTTGATAAGTTCTTTTACTTCTTCTATTGTCATGTCGATATTATGCTGTCTTTCTGTAAACTACGAATTTATATAAACTGAGAAGAGCATTGGTTGCAGGTTCCAGACCTCCGAATGCCTGTATGATCTGAGCTGCCTTTGTCTTATCATCCTCCCTAATATCCTTGACAGAGACTGCACCATTGCTGGCCACATAGTCAACGACCTGACGCATGACCTCAATCTGCTTAGGAGTCTTCTCATTGTTGCGCTGACCACACCAGAGGTTGAAGTATTGCTGAGCTGTGGCATAAACGCTATCCAGTTTCTCAATTTGATGGAATGCGTAACGTACTAACTGAATGATGTTCGTCATTGCGACTTGCTCCTCCTTGGTAGTATGTTTGCGTACATCCTTAGGACTGATCAAAGAATAAGAGTTCCAAAGCCGGTTTGAAGAGAATCGGCTATTTGCCATCTTCAACCTATTCTCTAAGTCCTTCAATGCTGCGTATGACAGAGGATCTCCCTCATTGTTCCAGATGATACGAAGTGCTTCGATGTCATCACGATGATCATTGCAATACTTTTCAAATGCATCGGTAGTTTCCTTTGCCTCCTCCATAGAGAAACCCTTGCTGATCAGAGTATCCTCTCCTGGCATGAGTATCTGGACAAATCCTGCATTGAGGATAAGCAGATACTGACGGGCATCAGGATGGTTTACAATACTTGCTACCAACCCCTTTCGCTCATGATTTGGCTCATTAATGTCAACGAATGGAGGTAATAATGCCTGATCAAGGTTATCGAATATAGAAGATGACAATTCCTTCATGTCCATGTAGGCCAATTCAATGAACTTATTTCGCTGCTCTTCTGTACATTTACTATAGATGCGTGCAAGACGTGAAGCAAGCATACGAAGGTACTGATCTGTCACATTACCATGGGTAATCAATTCAAGAAGTCTCTTGAATGTGATCGTTTCCTTTGGTTCGTCATCGGTCCCTGCTGAAGGGATATGCATTTCATGCTCAGTAACACCAACTGCATCTACAAGATAGAAACAATCTTTAGAGAAAGCATTAGGGGTCACGTTTCGTAATTGTTCATCACCGATAGTACGAACGCCACGACCTTTCATCTGCACATACAGAGGCTTGGACTGTACATCACGCATGAACATCACAACCTCCAGTGGCTTGACATCGGTACCAGTAGCCACCAGTGTACATGTAACTGCAATACGGAACTCCTTATCATTGCGGAAGTGACGGATCAACTCATTGCTATCACCGGCACTATAGGTAATCTTCTGAACATAGGGATCATCTGGAGCCGTATGACCAAACACCTCCTTTGCGATATTCATGATATTGGTAGCATGTGCCTCGTTCAGAGCAAAAATAAGGGTCTTAGGAAGATAGTCCATATTGGGTTCACGCTGTGGATCAGTGAACATCTCCGTATAGACACTATCACGATAGGTTTCAAGCACAAGCTTTATCTGTGCTGGGTTTATGACACTTCGGTTAAGCTCTTCCTTGGTGTATTGCTTCGTTTCCTTCTGACTGATAGTTTCAACCTTTCCTGTGTAACGGGTCTCTACGCGCAACTTATCACCCTGCTTGATAGCACCACCATTCTCAGTGGCCTGAGTCTTGATGCGATAGACACGGCA
>JAZRYS010000252.1:0-16984 GCA_045600865.1 Candidatus Aphodosoma sp. | reverse complement strand
ACAAATATAAGTAAATAAAGTCAACTGGTATCATGACTAAGGAATTAGACAGTCAACAAAGAATATAACTAATTATTAATCCAGTCAACTCTATTTACAATTAAGGCTCAAAGTAGTCAACTTTTTCCGTTAAACTACATATTAATTCCAGTTCTCACCTATTCGGACTCCAGTTCGAGTAGGTCCGAACTGCAGTCCGAATAGGTCCGAACTGGAGTTCGAATAGGTCCGAACTGGGCCGCGATGTAGTTTAACGGAAAAGGGCAAGTATTCCTCCCCCGCTGTTTGCAGCGGACCCTTTCCCCGCGTCAGCGGACCCTTTCCCCGCGTCAGCGGACCCTTTCCCCAACAGGGGAGAGGTGGGGGAGCCGGAGAGAGGCCGGGAGAGGTGGCGGGGCCGGAGAGAGGTTCGGGGTGGGGGGCGCAAAGCGACGGAGGGGGGGCTTTATCCTACAGACCAGTGCATTGGGGCGCTGCCCCGAACAATCATGCCGCGATGCGGCGGTGCTTGGGGGCGTACCTGAGACCTAGGGCGGCGTTCCCTTCGGTCACTCTGCCCTAGGCTACAAAATTTAGGGCCTTCAGCCCAATGTCGGTGGTATTGACTTTCCCCGGACAGCAATAATTTGTAAAGTCAGTTGACTGGGTTAGTACTTAGTAATGGTAAAAAAATAACTTCCTAAAGTTCGTAACTAAGTGTATTCGTCAGCCTTGGCTGTCTTTTTGGCTCTTTTTGCGCTGCCTTTCAGTCACATAGCCCGCTGCTTTTGCAGACGTGCAAAATGCAGTTCTTCAAGAGCAGCACAAAAATAGCTCAAAAATCCTATCCAAATCTTCTGAACTTATTATTTCACCATTACTAAGGAGAGCGCGTTGCGGGTATCTGTGAATGGATGCCGTGACATAGCGAAAAACGGCACCCGAAAGGGACTATTGTTTGTGATTTCCTCAAAAAAGTTCCCCTTCGGGGACAGAAAGCCTTTCAAGACGGCCACGTATGAAAGCCTTGTATCGGTTTTTTAGATCTTCGGACAGGAAGGAGTTGTCAATGAGCGTAAACCAGTGTTCCTTTTTCTCCGTAAGTTTATCTATGATTCTGTTTTGCACGCGTACGGGTATGCCTGTCTGTTGCATGGCCTCCATGAATGAGGCGCGGTTATATCCTCCGATGAACGCAGAGTCATCCACTCCTGCGCCTGTCAGTGTCATTGCAAGTTCGTTGGAGTCTTCCAGCCCCGTGAGCAAGACGGCCAGCAGGTCATAGGCGGGTGACAAGGTATAGCCTCTTCCGTCCTTTGTGTCAATAAGGGAAAAGTTCTTGCAGTGCATGTCGCTGTTGCCCGTGATAAAACTAAAAACAACGATGGTCCAAAACTTTTGGACATCAAGGCCGCCGGCTGCAGAATAGAGTTTGATGGTGTCGGCCAGCTGGTTGTAGGATCCTCTGTATTTATGTTCCGTAAGGCGATTGGACAGTTGGCATAGGTCCAGCATGGAGTAGCGCTCCCCGTCCTTGCCGCGGTCTATGCGCTTGGTGATGTAGGCCAGCTCTCCGTCTGCCATGCGTATAAGGCTGTGTCGCACAGTCTCTATGCCGGCAACCTTGGCCATTTTCATTGTCAGGTCCTCAAGCTCGGGCATTGATGTATATACCTCGCTTTGCGGTTTGAGGATGTAATGTCCCCATAGGCCGACGATGGTGAGTTTATCCTTCTTTCCCCTTATGCCGTGGTCAATATCAAGGGAGAGTTTCGCTTGCACACCCGTGACGGACATCCGACTTTGCAAGACTTTCATCGCGAGTTCAGAAATGTTTTCGCGAGAATAGGGCAAATCAGGAGCAGAGGCCGACCCAAACATCTTCCTGGAGCATCTGGTATGGAAGTCTTTTTCGCTTGCTTCCAGTTTGCCGTAGCAGTATAAGCATTTCTTACACATGAGGCCTAACGCTAATGTTTCCTATGCAGTCTGCGCAGCACTTCATAAGGAGCGACATGCGGTCGCGCACATCTATTTTCCAGTTGTTGGACACAATATCAAGAAGCCAACCTTCGGGGATGAGCCCGTCAAATACCGGAAACATAACTTCCTTTTCATAAATCTCCCGTGACAAAGGCATCGTGGGGCTTAGGGCCATCCCATCCTCCCTCAGCAGATATTCTTCGGTGTATTGAAAATGGAAACCGTCATTGTCCTCTGTCAGTATGCCACAAAGAACCTCGTCCAGATAAATGTCAGCCTTCTTCATGTTCTGCTACGATTTTTCCCGGTTGCAGTTCCTCGCCAAAAAGTCCAAGTACCTGATTGACCTTGTCCATTCGCACTGTTGGCTTACCGGCTTCCAGTTCCTTTATGAAGCGAAGTCCCACATCGGTGCGCTCCGCCAGTTCTGCTTGCGTGAGTTTATACAGCTTTCTCTTGTTTCTTATGTAAAGACCTATTGGCATTGTGGTAAAGATAAAAGAGTGTTCTACGAATTCGCCCCAGCGGAAAAATGACTACACAAATAGTTCCATAGCCCTTTTCGGGGACAAAATTAGCAATAAATTCCGAAAAAGGCACCTTTCGGGGACATATTTTTGTGTATTCCTGAAGAAATCCGAAATAAAGAAGGCTGTCAGCGGGGGCAAATGCAAAAAGAATGGCCAAAGAATGAAGTGCCCTCCCTGCCGTCAGCCCAAAGACAGAAGGTACTCCTCCAATTTCTGGGGGCAGTCGGCCTCCTCTCCCGTCAGGAAGCGGTAAAGTCGCTTTCGCGCATTGGCCAGTCCGCCTCGGCTTATGGAGAGAAGGACGGCCATCTGAGTGGGCGAGCAATGTATGCGGCACACCATGCAGAGCCGTTCCTGCTGCTCTTTTATGCCGGGCTGGACGGCGCGTATCTGTTTCAGATAGAGAGGGTCGTAAAGTTCGAAGGCTCGGCGAAGTTCTTCCCAGTTGTCAGGCGTGGGGGCGATATCAGCCGTGGCCATGGTGAGGAAGGACTGCACGATGGGCGTGAGGATGAGCGTGCTGTTGCCTGCGCCCAGTTCGATGTTGGTATATTCCTTTATCTGTTCCCGGAGGGCGTTCACTTCGTTTTGGACAGCGCTGATATCCTCAGCCAATTGTGCCTTGTTGCCTTTTTCCTCTTCCAGATTTTTCTGGAGAATGTTCAGTTGCTCTTCCGCATGTGAATATTGGTTCAGCAGCAGATTGTAGGCGGAGTCCTTTTCCGCAATGCGTTTTTGTGCGCGTCTCCGTATCCTTTCCCATACGACGGCAGCAGAGGCCGTCAAGGCCAGGGCTCCCAGCAAAAAAGCGAGGCGCAATATGCGGTTGCTCCTTTTCTCCTCTTCGCTCAGGCGTTTGTAGTAGTCGAAATTATAGAACTCGTGAATCTGCTGGTATGTCTGCGTGTTGGTGGTTTCTATTTCCTCCTCCAGGTCTGTTATGTTGAGAATTGCGTATTTTCTGATGGAGTCTGTGGCTCCCAGCCTGTCAAAGATGTCAAGCATATTGCCGATGACGTTCAGACGATATCCGAGGTTCTCGTGTTGGACATCCTTCCGGTAGTAATAAAGGGCAGAGTCTGTATTTCCCTTTTGCTCATAATATTTGCCCAAAACATAGTTGACCAGCCCAAAGCCTCCCTCCGAGGACTTGTGTCTGTACAGGTGTTTGATATAAGGCGCAGCCGCGTCAGGGTCGCCTTTGTACAAATACGCGTCAACCAAAATCTTTGCGGAAAAATCTGCACGAATATCGTAATGATGGCGAATGTAATAGTCATA
Source organism: Candidatus Aphodosoma sp. (assembly GCA_045600865.1). GTDB lineage: Bacteria > Bacteroidota > Bacteroidia > Bacteroidales > Paludibacteraceae > Aphodosoma. The sequence goes on along the minus strand of JAZRYS010000252.1, from coordinate 13,211 downwards.
AATCGGCCGTTCCAGCCAGATGAGCGAGTCGAATTTTCCTTCTTCCCTGAAGACGCCGGCAACATCTTCTCGTATCATACATATAAGGAGTGAGTCTCCGCTCTTTCCCACACAGTCGGCAGCCCGCCTATAATAAGAGTCCGACTGCTCTGCGGCATTTACTCCTGCATAAAGCCCTCCCAATTCGTTATAGATTTTGCTCAGCCAGGCATATCCACTGGGCGAGAGATTCTCTTGCTCCCCATAGTGAACGCCCGCCATCAGGACTTTGCTGGCTTCGACAATGCTGTCATTTTCATAAAGCGTGGCTCCATAGAGGTAGGCAGAGCGCAGTCTTTCCTCCGTCGTGCCATGTTCCTCAAAGTATTTGGCTATGGAGCCCAGAGCCTCTATGCTGTATCTGTCCGTATATGATTTGTAGGAATGGTCGGCATCTATCAGCAACATTACATCGCAATTGACAATACCCTTTCCATAAGGCTCAAAATTGAACGAATTTGAATAACGAATACTCACGAAAACCCCTTAAAATCAGTGCTTTTTGAAGACATGACCGAAACTTAAACTTTCTTAATGACAATGCAGTTTGTTAGGGATTTATGGGAACAAATTCGGGAACGGTTACTAACTTTGTACTGCCCGAAAGGTCAAAATCGACCTTAAATCGTTCCCAAAACGAAGTTGACCGTTCCCAAAATTTGGCGGTCACAGGGCAAGCAACGATAAAAGCCGTTCCCATGTGCTGAAAATCGTTCCCAAACGGGAAAAAGACCGTTCCCAAGAGCATCTTTTGACCGTTCCCAACCGTTCCCAAGTTCAACAAATAATAACTGCATCAAGTATGAAAGCAAGCGTACAATTGAGAAAGTTCTCACCAAAGGCAGCAATCGCCAAGGTCTATTTCCGAGTTCGTGACGGAAAAATCGACATGAAGGTTGCAAGTAACCTCACCATCGATTCCAACTATTGGGATTCTGATAAGTTAGGCTACAAGGCAGACACTCCTGAAGAAGTGGCAACCGCCACCAAGAGGAGCCAGTTTAACAAGACTATCCAGACTGTTCTGGCATCTATCTATGCTGACTACTATGAAGGTGCCGATATAGAATGGCTCAATAATAAAGTAAGTTCGTTGCTGCACACCGATGAGCAAGAGCCATCTGCCGAGCAGGACGAACAGGAGGGAAACGAAAATCCCCTCACAAGCGACAAAGAAGCAATGAAACAAATGGTTAGACATAACGCCCAGAGCGACCAAGACACCAAGACAGCCGTTGAATACTTTGAGTTATACCTCAAAATCAGCGACTTTAATGACTGGCATCGTCAAGCGCAGACCGCAGTAATGCAGAAGGTCAAGCGTTTTGAAGCATGGCTCCAGTTGATGTCTGGTGATGCTGACTACAAGTTATATCTTGCTTTTTTTGACAAGCAAGGCACTCGCACATATCTTGACTATATCAGTCATGAGCATGAGTACCGTGACGAGAACCCAGAGCACTTTGCCCAGTTCAAACTTGCAAAGTCTATTGATATACGACCTATGTCACCAAACACATTGTCATGGAGCGCAAAGCGACTGTTCATGTTCCTGAACTGGTGCGTAAGAAACGGCTATCTCAAATCTGCCGACTTCCGCAACACCACTCTTGACCAGGAGGTGTACGGAACACCCTACTATCTGACCATCGAGGAACGTGACAAGGTGTTTTATCATGACTTCTCGCAGAATCCACGTCTGGATTTCCACCGAGATAAGTTCATGTTCCAGTGTCTGATTGGATGCCGTAGTAACGACCTCAATCTTTTGACATGGAATCACATAGTTGAAGCGGAGTACATAGAGTACATTCCTCACAAGAACCTACTTAATGGTAAGACGGATCTTGTTCGATGCCCTCTATGTGATAAGGCAAAGGAGATTCTTGACAGACTTGACCCAGAAATGCCTTATCTGTTTGTTCGATACTGCAATGACTTGTACCGAACCGACATCAAGAAGATACTGAAGGAAGTCGGAATTGACCGCAAGGTGACTGTCCTTGACCCAATTACACGCAAGGCTGTTCAGAAACCACTCTATGAAGTGGCAGCTACCCACCTTGCCAGACGTACCTTCATAGGCAACATCTATAGGCAGGTTCATGACCCTGCACTTATAGCATCGTTGACAGGACACTGCGAACAGAGCAAGTCCTTTGCCCGATACCGAGCCATTGACGATGATGTAAAGCGTGATGTCCTTAAACTGATTCAGTAATACATAACCACTACGCACGTACATTATAATAATCATAGATATGAATACTTCCGACAATAACCAAGACCAAGAGCAGTACCGCAAATTGTTGCGTGACTGTGCCGAGAAAGCCATCCACTATGTCAAGACTGACAACGGCTGGTACTCGATGCGAGATCCCTTCAATGAACTATGTGAGAAGGCTGATGCCAACAAGGGTATCAATCATGAATGTACCATCGGCAGACGCAAAAGCATAGCCAGTGCCGTTTGCATCCAGTGCATCCGTGACCTTAGTCCAGAAGCCAACAACTGGCTTCAGGAGCAGCTCAATGATATAGCCGAGGACTATCAGGAGCAGACCACACGAAGAGGAATCCATAGATAAATTCCTTTTCCCTTCTTTCAATCAATAACAATCTAAAGTTACAAATTATGAGAGTTACAGCTTTCCTTCGCAATAAAGATGCAGCCAAAAACAATGTATCAGCACGTAGCAACGTGTATTTCCGTGTCCGTGATGTAGGACTCGACATCAAATGTGTCAGCGAGTTAGCCATCAATCCTAACCACTGGGATAGCAAACGACAAGGCTACAAGATGCGTGTCGCTCTGGTTGACGATGCTGTCCGTGCCAGATTTGACATTCAGGTCAATGAACTGAAGAACCTCATATCAAAAGAGTACTTCATTGGTGCAAACAGTGACTGGCTCCAGAAGGTTATCTTCGCCTATCACCATCCCAATGCCTACAAGCTGAGTGATGGCACACTTGTAAACACCCGACTCGTTGAGTGGGCTGACAAATATCTAAAGTCAAAGAAGTTCGACCATCATCAGGAGTGCAACACCAGAGGTCTGATGATTAAGATTACACGATTTGAACAGTACATGCAGAAGGTCAAGAAGCGTAAGGGCTACACGATGAACATCGACCTTATGAATGCCGATGATCTTCGTGAGTTTGAGTCCTTCATGCTCGATGAACATAACATCAGAGAGAAGCATCCAGAGTTGTATTCGGACTTCAATGAACGAGCAATCAAGAGTCCTCGATCATTGAATACCATCAACTCAAACATGACTCTTCTCCGTACTGTTTGCAACTGGGTACGCAAGCAGGGAGCGAGCCACAATGACCCATTTGTCGGCTACGAAATGCCGAAGGTACTCTACGGAACACCATACTATCTGACAATTCAGGAGCGTGACAAGGTCTTTGAATGTGACCTTTCCGACCGCCCTGACCTAATGGAATATCGGGATATGTTTGTTTTCCAGTGCATGGTTGGATGCCGTCATTCTGACCTTGTGACCTTCACTCCAGAGAACATCAGCGGTGATGTATTGGAGTACATTCCGCTGAAGACAATCAACAAGAATCCTCAGACTGTCCGTGTACCACTGACGGATAAGGCACAACAGATTCTGGCGCGACATAACCACGGAGATACAGAGGTATTCTTCCCAATGCGATTCAATTTCAAGTTCAATGATGCCATCCGTGACATCCTAAAACGTGCCGAGATTAACCGCATTGTGACCGTTCTCAATCCGAGAACCAGGGAGGAAGAAAAGCGACCTTTATATGAAGTCGGAACGTCACACATGGCAAGACGTACCTTCATAGGCAACCTCTATAAGCAGGTCAAAGACCCTAACCTTGTCGCATCAATGTCTGGTCATGCAAATGGCAGTGTAGCCTTCGCAAGATACCGTGCCATTGATGATGATATGAAGAAGGAACTCATTGACCTTATCAAATAGACAAGTCTTTTTCTGTTCATAGGTGTAGGTGGTATTTCCAAGTCTGACTGGCTGACCTTACCCTCAGTCAGCAGACTATGGAAGCCACTGAAACCGACTACTATCATCCTTCGGAACTGTACTTTTCTTAACGTGATATTTTGAACTTTTCAGGTATAATAATCAATAAACAATTTAGACTATGGATATAATGAATCTTGTACAGAGCGGTGCCAACTTCAAGGTTGAAGTTTCTGGCTATGAACTCATGCAATTCGGTGAACAGCTTATCAAGCGTGCCATGGAAGAACAGGCAATTCTTGATGCTGCACGTCAGGAAAACGAAAGCAAGTTTTCCGCTGATGGCGAAACATGGCTTACTTCTGCCGAAGCAGCCAAGATGTGCAATGTGTGTGTCACTACTCTCTGGGCATGGAAGAAAGCAGGCTTTCTCGTTCCAGCCAAGGTGGGTCGTTCTAACCGCTATGCACTTTCTGACATCAAGAAACTGATGGCCAGTCATGGCACCGACCAGAGCAAGGCAAAGCTCGGATTCCAGCCTATGAACAAGGCTCAGCAAGAACTGGCTCGTCAGGCTGCAAATGCAGGGCTTTAGCCGACCTCTCGCCACGATCCGCTATGGTTTACACTATATCGGAACGATGTCAAGTGGTCAAAAAGTGAATGAAGGGAGAAATCGCGTTCTTTCGGGAGCAAGTTTGTGTTTTGGTAATACACCAAAACGGCAATCCGGTATGACCGAATTGCGCTGATACCCCGAATCTAATCAGAGAGTTAGATACAGGCTATCACCTATTGAAAACTTGCTCTCCGAGAGTTACTTCAGAACGCTATTTCTGGCTTTTCCTTTCCCTTTATTCATCCCTCTTATAGGAACAATGTAAGTTTAACTTTTAAGCATAAGGAGATTTTCATGTCAAAGAATGTAATCAACAATCCGAGCGGTCGCAAACGACTCTCAGAGGATGAGAAGTATCTGCCACCTATCTCTGTCCGCTACACTGCCAAACAGATGAAGCGTCTGGAGCGTAAGGCAAAGAAGCAGGGTGTATCACTCTCCGCACATATCCGTGATGGCTCACTGAAATGTATCGTTCGTGCCAGAGTGACCAAGGCTCTGATGAAGGAGGTTCACGACTTGAACAACTTCGGCAATAACATTCATGCCATCGCAAAGGTGGCTATCAGGGAAGGGCTGAGCGACATCGCTGACCAGTGCCGTGTAATACTGGAAGAGGTCAATTCGGTAATACACAAGTGCCGACTTGCCATAAAGGAGAAGGAACCAGAGGACGAGGAACTTCTGGAAGGTTAAATCTTGAAACATACTCATAGATATGTATGCAAAGATTCTTCATGGCAAAGCATTCGGAGGGCTCGTCAACTATGCTAATGACCCTCGCAAGAATGCCACAATCGTCTGCGCCAGTAGTGGCATCAATCTGAGCAGTAACCAGACAATCACGGATTCTCTGATAATGCATTCCCAGTTGTCAAGTCGCTGCAAAAAGCCTGTGGCACATTTCATCCTGTCACTCTCTCCAAAGGACTTGGAGAACCTGACGGACGAGAAACTGGAGCGTATAGTCAATGATTACATGAAGCGGATGGGCTACGATGATAACCCATTTGTTGCCATCCGTCACTTCGACAGGAAGCATCCTCATGTTCACATCATAGTCTGCCGTGTCAACAACCAAGGCATCTGCACAAAGGACTCACACGAAAAGGACAAGAACATCAAAGTCTGCCGTGAGCTGACCAAGGAATATGGACTGTACAAAGCCAAAGGCAAGGAAGCGGTCAACGAGGATAGACTTCGCAAGATGGATGCGATTCGCTATCACGTCATGCATGGTGTCATGGAGTCGCTTCAAGTCGCTCACAACTGGAAGGAGTTCAAGGACGAGTTAGCGAAACTCGGTATTCGTGTCAACTTCCGATACAATCCGAAGTCAACAGGCATCGAGGGCATTTCGTTCACAGTCGCAAAGGATCGCACTGGTGCGAAGAAGTCGTTGCGACATGATGTTTCGTTCAGTGGCAAGCAACTCGATGCGAGTCTTACGTTACAGAACATTTGTAAGCAACTCGGCAATCCGTTTACCATCGTTCATGAACAAGCGAGGGATATGTATGAGGATGCACGTCTTGACTGGCTTGAATCGCATGACGAAAACGAACATCATAGAGTTGATTCCTTGTTCCCTGACTTCGATACTCGTTTCAAGGAGCAAGCCTATGAAGCGAAACGTGACTATCCTGACCTTGACGAGTTGGAACGTGTAGGAGCGAATCAGGACGTTATAGATATGCTCCAGAAAGCAGAAGACGTTGCCGATGCAGGAAACGGAGCGTTCCATGTCGGACTTGAAACCCTTGGTGCAATCATCCTCAATCCATACCAGGGACCAATCTCCGTTGGTGGTGGAGGTGGCTCTTCAAGCCAACTCGGTTGGGGTGACGATGATAAGTACAAAAAGAAGAAGCGACACTCACAAGGTCAAAGTACAGGTCGTGGATTCCACAGATAAGACTAATTCTAATGATTTCATATTATGGCTAAAGTTGATGAAGCAATTGAGGAATTGACGGACGAGATTTCCGCTGTCAATACCAAGTATGAAGGACTGGCTAAAGATGTCTCTGACATCAAGAAGTCAATGGCTCAGATGGCAGAAGCTGCCAACAAGCCTATTCCGCCACCTACAGTGTCACAATCAGTTGTAAGCCAAGTGGTGTCTGTTGCCCTTGGTGAATACTTTAGGTTGCATCCAGTTGGAACGACCTTTACTGACGAGGATAAGGAAGATTTGGCTGATTTGCTATACACTAAATTCAGTGTTGCAAGCGACAATTACACGGAAAAGCGAAAGGAGTATGATGAGGAAAAGCTTCAGAAGCGAGAGGCACGACGCAGGGTTCAAGGCTTTGAGACTCATGAACAGATAGCAGAATGGGCTCCAGAATTTCCTGAAGATGTTCGTACATGGATGCGATTCATCGGAGACAGGACTATCAAGCTTGAATCAGACCCTGAATTTGCTAAGACTCAATTGAGATGTGTCGGAGAACTCTTCATGGCTGCCAAAGGGCTTCACGAGCCCACTATCAAAGGCTATTTGAAGTTTAGCCCAAGTTTGATACCCTAAAATTATTTTCAACAATTTTCCGCGGGTGTTGTAGTCATAACTATCTGTTTTCCAGTCACGGCATTTCCCAAATCTCAATTGTAGTACACAGAAGTCTCGCAGAAAAGTTATACCTTTGCAGTCGCAATGCACTTCATGTCCCAGCCAAGATACAACCCGAAGACTCAGCGTGATGAGTGGTACTACCGCATCAAGGAGTCATTCCGTGACCTGACAGGCCGCGTTCGCAGCCGTGTCATGCTGAACGTAGGTTTCATCAATGAATCCCATCGCCCGGAGGAGATCCGCGACATAGGCAAGTGCCTTACATACATGCGCGAGCACCAAGGACAGGCAGACCTGTTCGGAGATCCACTTTCCTGCTACAACGAATTTGTACGGCGTAAGGCAAGGGAGTTCTGGCAGGAGATGGTGAGGAACGGCAGCATCGATGCCGTAAAGGCCACCATGGAGGAGTCGCGCGAGAAGGCAGAACGCCTCATTGACGTAAACACTGTCAAGCATACCGATGCCCGTGAGATCGGTGCGGAATGGGTATGCCTGCAGGCCATTCGCGATCTTGAGATAGACAAGTTCCTACGGAAAGAAGGCTGGAGCGAGATACAGATCAATACCACACTGGCCCATCTCATCACACGCACCATCTACTCTCCTTCGGAACTGAAGTCCATGCGCATCATGGATGAGAACTCAGCCGTATGCGAGCTCATCAGTGGCAACCGGGAATGGCGTCCGGGATTCCAATCCATATATAAGGTGGCTCCGTCACTCTATGAACTGAAGGATAAACTCGAAAGCCATCTCTGCCAGAAGACGGACGGCCTGTTCAACATCACAAACAGGATAGCCATCTTCGACCTCACAAACTTCTACTTCGAAGGTCGCAAGGACAATAGCCAAAAGGCCCAGTTCGGCCGCTCAAAGGAGAAACGCTCCGACTGCAAGCTGCTCGTACTTGCCCTGTGCATCAACAGGGAAGGTTTCATACGATACTCGTCCATCCTTGCCGGCAATACGGCAGACCCCAACTCGCTGCCCGACATGGTGGATACGCTCAATGCCAAGACACGCGTACCGAATGATCCGAAGGACAAGGTGCTCGTTTGCCTTGATGCGGGAATAGCCACAGAGGATAACCTCCAGAAGATAAAGGAGAAGGGATACAACTACCTGTGCGTCAGCCGCAGGAGGCTCACCGACTACGAGATTGTCCCTGACGCCAGGACCGTCACGGTGCTCGACAGCAAGAAGCAGCCCATCAAACTCACTCAGGTGAAGCATGTGGAGGACGGCGACTATTACCTCGAGATAAACTCCCCCGCCAAACAGATCAAGGAAACATCCATGAACCGCAAATTCAAGGAACGCTTCGAGGAGGAACTGCAGAGGGCCAGGGATTCGCTCACGAAGAAGAACGGGACGAAGGCCTATGAGAAGGTCATTGAGCGCGTGGGCAGGGCAAGGCAGAAATATCCGTCCATCTCCAAGTACTACGTCATCGACTACATACCCGACGATCCGAAGAATCCGAAGAACATGGCCGACATCGAGTGGCGCATCGCAGTACCGGAGAATGTGGACAGGCAGAGCGGTATCTATTTCCTCAGGACCAACGTGCCCACCTTTGATGAGAAGACCACTTGGGACTATTACAACCTCACGCGTGAGATAGAATGTACCAACCGCCAGCTGAAGACCGACCTCAACCTGAGGCCAATCCACCACAAGAAGGATGACCGCTCAGATGCCCACCTTTTCCTCGGATTGCTCTCATACTGGATCGTCAACACCATCCGATATAAGCTCAAGCAGACAGGCGAGACGTGCTTCTGGACGGAGATAGTCCGCAGGCTCTCAACGCAGAAGGCGGTCACAACGGAAGCTACGAACGCTCTGGGAGAGAAAGTCCACATGAGGCTGTGCAGCGAGCCGAACAAGTCCGCCAATGACATTTTCGAACGACTAAAGTACAAGAAGATGCCTTTCAGAAAAATCAAAATCGAGAAAAGTTTGTAGTACACAGCACCGCAAATGAAAATTGCAAAAACCTGAATAGCAGAGAAAACGACTAATAAGATGTCAAACTTGGGTTAGGTGGCAGAAGTTCAAGCAGAGAACCGACAAATGGCAATTGTGGAAGTGGTATTTGCTTCTTCTCGGCTTGATGGCAATCATGGTAATGCATCAGGAATATCAGAGTCGAGTGATGAAGTTGGAGCAAATCAACCACATTTTCTACAATCATGTCATGAGTGATCCAGTCAAAGCCAAGGAATACCATGACATTGATTCTCTGGTCAACGCTCAACCAGTCCTGAAGAAACTCTGGAAAATGGAGTGATTTGGGATGATGGTACTCAATTCGGGAACAAAACAACCGACTGACCTTAGGCTTAACGCTTAAAATCAGTCGGTTATTTAGTTTGTTGTCAATCTTGCGAAGATGTTAATGTAAACTTTATGGTTCGGCTTTTCTTAAAAAGGAATAGATTCCATCACCTAAATATGTCCGTTGATAGAAATTTAACTTCTTGAGATTGTAATTGTTTTTTAAGCAATACAAACCTTTTCCATGTAACAATCAAGAAATTCTGGTGTTACACCATGCAATCCTCGATGGCAACAGAGATAATACAACTCTTCAACTGAAGAGTATGGGAAATATCTTGCCTCCAAGCATTTATATCTTGGCAAATTGATTTTTTCAATTACATCATCCCTGTCTTCATCAGGTGCGACAATTACATATTTGGTTTTGAAATCTGGGATTAGGTCATAAAGTCCTTTCATTCTATCAAGTCCACTTATTACTCCTGTTGTATGTTCTACTTCCATTACAGCCGGCATGTGCCTTCCGTTTTGAAACCAAATGCAATCGATTAACAAGGCAGAATTTGCTGCATGGTTATTTGTTACAATATTTGTATCAGACTCTAAAGACGGAATGATTCCTTCGTGTTGACACAATGGTTTGTCCTTGAATACAATACCTTTGTCGTTGTTTGCAATCCATGTTCTAAATCCAAGCTGATGTCCTATGAGATAGAGAGCTATTTGGATTTGGGTGTGTCTACGCATGGCTTCGATGTCTAAACCTTCTGTGACAAGAGTACTATCTGGGAAAACAATACTATCATACACTACAGTCTTCGCCGGAACCTCAGAAATAGCCATATTTTGAGTTTCCATGAACTCAATCTTACCATTTTCATGTGGTGTCTGTGGGAGCCATAACAAATGCTTTTGACCATTCTTAATAGATACTTTACCACCTATATTCTCAATTCTTCCGGGGTTACATGTATAGAATTGAGGGGTTAATGCCAATAAAGTTTCAAGAACGGAACGCCAATTATACGAACCTCCAAAGATTCTATCAACATTGAATGGTTCGCCCTCAGAAGTTGCATTTGCTATTCTCCATAATGCACCTCTTGATATGCTATCTGTTTGAGCTTCTGCATAAGTCCTTTTCTTTGGTTCACGATGATTCGGCCACCATCTGCGAATCTTGATAGGTCCATCAAGTCCGTCAATACTAACCACTCTAAACAATCCGGGATTTTCTGGATTAATATAGTTGAAATCGGTATTGAAGAGAGCAGGAATATTTCTAATTGCTCTCACAATGTTATATGCTGATATACCTGACATAGTCGACAATTATTTAGTTATTTTCATGATTCTGTATATAGTCTGAAATGGATGCTGCAATTCCGTTGGCAGCAACGAATGGTACACCATTTCCGATTGTCTTAAATGCATCTGTAAGCGTCAAATCCGGTGGCAAAATAAAATTTGCCGGTAGGCTTTGTATTGCTAATGCTTCTGCCGCAGAAATTCTCCTCGGTAGATAAGGATGTATATGAACCTCATTGTTACCATAAGCAGCTGTAGGAGAATATCTCCAACGATGAAGCCTTTTATAACATTTTCGTTCCATATCACCTTCATCCTTTGTCTGGAATCTAATCAAACCGGCACGTGGCTGAAAGAACATATTAGCATTTGGATGGTTTTCTACATCATTTTGTTGCCACCAATGCATGACTGTCAATTCTTCAATTATCCCATCAGGCATGACTGTAGGAACATTCTCTTGATACGGATTTGTAATCGGCCATGGCAATGCTTTAACAGCTTCAAGATTATATATTTTATGCTCTTCCCATGGGAAATCCAACAAGTTGTGTTCTTGGACAGGAAGATGCAGGTCATTGACTGTTTCTTGCGAAAAACCTACAAGGATAATTCTATCTCGATCCTGAGGTGCACCATATTCTATCGCATTTATCAACTGTTCGGTCAAATAATAGCCATGTGCTATGAATCGTTGCTTGAGCTCTTCGAAGAATGCACGATGCCTTGCGGTACGATAAAGCCCCTTTACATTTTCAAATACAAAGAAATCTGGATGCGTTTCACATATCAAGTCACAATAAGTCCCTGATAAACGACCATTTTCACCTTCTTGACCTCTATTTCGACCGGCTACACTAAAGTCCGGACAAGGAGGTCCGCCAATGAAGCCTGTCAATTGATTATGTTTTGATTCATCTACTAAATGAATCAGCTCTTCCAACATTTCAGGATGCTCACCATCCAAATAATGCAAGATGTTTTCGACATGATGTCCGTACATTGGTGGATTTATCCCCATGTGTTCTCTTGCATACTGATACACATGGTTAAATGCCTGATGGAACTCGTTGACGAATACCACATCAAAATTACCTTGTAGCTCAAACCCCAAATCCAGAAAACCTGCACCTGAGAAAAAGGAGAATATATTCATGTCAAAGTTGATTTTGAATTATGGAGTTAATAAGTCACGCTTATCTACATTAAGTAACTTTGAGATTTTATCCAAAGTTTGCAAGTCTGGTTGAACAGTATTACTGCACCATTTACTTACGGTACAATTAGACTTTCCTAATTGTTCCGCTAACCATTTGCCAGTTTTTCCATGTTCTACAAGAACAACTTTGAGTCTATTTAGATTTGCCATTATAATACAAAAGTTTTAATTTTCGTGCAAAATTATAAATTTATAATGACAAACACGAAGGATTCTTCATATTTTATATTAAATATCATTAGATTACATCGTTTATGTACTTCTTTGTAGTCCATAACTAACATTCTTTCGTCGTAATTATACGAATCTGTGCATAGAGTCCTATCTGACACAATGCCCAGTGACGGTTTGTCGAAGAGACAACTGGCTTCTAACTTTCAGATCTCGATTGCTATCTGTCGGCAAACCGCCAAGCATCGTGAACTGGAAGTCTAAATCCATTTGACACTTCTCTTTTTCTTTCCCTTCTATCATGTTTCACACCCTTACCTTTACATAAATGTAAAGGCTGAATCATGTAGTTTTATAGGGTCATTTTTTGCATTCCTATTCCTATGTGCAACATGGCTCTGGCACCCTATTTACATGAAAAAACACGGTTAATAAATGTAAATTCACTGTTAAAATGTGTTTAGTGGATTTTTGCCAAAATCACGATTTTTGACCATTTTGAAGCTCTATGTACGAACGAATTTAACGGACTCAATTTTGGCTACCCAATGTTGGAACACTTTGGGAACATAACATTTGTTCCAATCATCTAAATAGCTGAATATCAGCGTTCCAAATCTTTCAAAATAATCATATCAAGATGAACAATGAGGAGCAGGATGTCAAGAAGTCGATCATGATGATCGTCGGTGCTTGTATCTTCCTCGTAGCTGCAGCTCAGGCTCTTCCTCTGTTCTTCGGTCTCTAAGTCAGTGTTTACAGGCATCTTCGATATGGCTAAAGATAATCGCGATGACAGTTATATTGACTTCCCATTGTTCAAGGGGTTACAGAAACCTCTTGAATTTATGGGGATTCAGGGACGCTACATCTATTGGGCAGCTGGAGCTGTAGGTGGAGCCATTATTGGTTTCATTTTAGCCTACTGTATCATTGGATTCATTGCCGGTCTCATAGTCCTGGTGGCCTCCCTCCTGCTTGGGGGTATTCTGATTTTTTTGAAGCAGAAGAAGGGACTGCACAC
>JAZRYS010000251.1:0-1332 GCA_045600865.1 Candidatus Aphodosoma sp. | reverse complement strand
GACGGTTTTCTTTGCCGCCCTGATATCGGAAATGAGAGGTTGGAAGAAATTATCCCTGCCAAAAATAATGTCCTGCGGATTTTCTTCCAGGATATCTGATGTTTGCTGTGTATAACCAATCGGTGCATAACTCTTCATCCTTTTGCCGTACATCCTGGCAAGAACAGGCACGTGTATGTCAATGTAGTCATAAACCTGCACTTCCCGCTTGTCTGCATATTCACGATGCAACCGCCCTGTATATTGATGTACAATATTGGCATACGCAACAGGAAGGGCAATGAACAAAGTGTCGAGCCTCGGGAAATCAAATCCTTCCCCGACATATTTTCCAATGGCCACAACAACCAGCGGTTCCTCGGCTGGAATTGCCATAAGCCGTTCCATTGCTTCCTTCTTTTCCCTTGCCGGAGCAGTTCCAATTAGCCTTATTACATTCGGGCAGCACTGCTCCAGCATTTCAGCGAGAATAGCCACATGCTCCTTCCTCTTGGTGAGAATAATGGGCGTCCTTCCATTATCCAATGCCAACTTTACGTCATCCACAATTAACCTGTTTCTTGCCTCATCGCTCGCCAGATCTTCAAAATATAGCGTTGGACTGTTTCTTTCTTCTGTTGACCTGAATGCGGTGAATCGGGGAATCAATGTGCGCCCGAATGACTGCTTTGCCATCTGATCCTTGGCATCATACCTGTATCGGACAGGGCCGCATTGCATAAACATTATGGACTCCATTCCGTCTGGTCTCGACAATGTCGCAGTTAGGCCATATACATATCTGGCATTCACATATTTCATCAGGCGTTCATGTCCCACAGAGGCCACGTGATGACATTCATCAACAATTATCATCCCGTAATCCCTAGTGAAATCTTTTACCCCGGTGTCTGTCAATGCCGAATTATATACCGCAATATCGATGTTGCCGTGCAAGCTGTTCCTGGCACCGTCCAGCAGACCGATTTGAGAAAAACTTTTTCTTACACCGCGTTTCGTTCTTGCGGAATCAGGAACAGGTTCGTTGATCTCAAGGAACTGTTCCAATTTCATTTTCCATTGTCCCTGCAAAGCACGCGTCGGGACAAGCACGAGAGTGTTCACCTTTCTTGATGCTATGATTGCCGCTGCCGCCACAGTTTTCCCGAACGCGGTGGTGGCATTGAGTATGCCGGTGTCGTGCGAAAGCATTGATTGTACCGCCTCTGCCTGATGCGGATAAAGATTTCCTTTGAACGAAACATCAACGGGATGCCCCGCATTAGTCTTGTCATCTATTTCATACGGGACCAGATTTGATTGCAGAAGTTCGATTACGGCATCTTCACAGCC
>JAZRYS010000250.1:0-1294 GCA_045600865.1 Candidatus Aphodosoma sp. | reverse complement strand
CTCTATCAGCTTATGAACGACGAACAAACTAAGGCTCTTATCTCTCTTGGGGATGTCCGCAGCGAACTTGTTCATATCCACAATGCACTCGGAGGAAAGACTCAGGAGGAGCTGCTTAGCTACTTCCACGACGCTGAGTTCATGAACAACTGGATTGAGGCAACAACATACCTCATTCGTCGCTGGGGAGATATTCAGAATCATTTCAAGTATCTGCAGACTCATGGTCGCTGAATGTACACCTATCGAACATGGTGCTCGGATGACGGAATACTGTACCAGGCACAACAGAGCAGACATCGTTTACACCAAGAATCTGTCTGAAGGTCTGCCACCCTTGGGCATGTGGAATGAGATGCAAGTCATCCAGATGAAGTATGCACCAAAGTTCCGCAAGAAGCCTGTCGATAAGCCCATCTTCCGTATAGAGGTTTCCCCATCCCTTGAAGAGTCAAAGGGCTGGACATCTGAGGACTGGAGAAGGTATGCCATCCGATTCCTTGATGAGTTGGTTAAGGCATCACAGAAGTCAGGCAAGAAAGAAAAGAAGGTACCTGCCATTGACCTGAGCCGAGCACAGTTGTTCGCATGTGTCCATCATGACTCTAAGTCTGGCATTCCTCACCTTCATATTCTAATCAATCGCATCGACCTTGACGGCAATCTGATGACAGACCGCTTCATTGGTAATCGTTGCACTATGGCTGTCCACACTATCAATGTTGAAGAGGGTTGGGAGTTGCCCGAGGATATTCACAAGGCGAACGTCAAGGAGATTACTGATGCCTGTTACAAGGTTCTCTCAGAAATGCGTGCATACTCTTGGGATGACTACGTTCGCAGGATCAAGGCACTTGGTTATGACGTGAAGGTTCAGGAGGACAAAGACGGAGTTAAACATGGATTCTTTACTAATCTCATATGGAGTCCTTATCGTCAAAAATCCGCATAAATCAAGTTTGTAACACGTTGATTTTAGGCACTTTCGTATTAACAATTCAAAATTAGCAAATTTCTCGTTTTGATGTGTTTTGACTAAATTTGTACCGCATTTGAGCAACTGCAAGACGGACACACGGCACTTTTGCTTGCACGTAGATGCACGTTCTTGCACGTATTTGCACTTAATTTCAGCGGTCATTTTTAACCAAAATTTCGGTGTAAGTGTCAAAAAGAGACCTGAAATAGGGGTAACATATTTATAAGTGTCAAAAAGAGCCCTAAAATCTCTTGCAAGACCTTTATCTATAAGGTTTATGAGCCTTTATAAAGTCTTGAATGAACACTTTTCGAT
>JAZRYS010000249.1:0-1097 GCA_045600865.1 Candidatus Aphodosoma sp. | reverse complement strand
CCGACATACCTTCGGAACAATGATGCTAACCCTTGGAGCAGACATCTATACGACAAGCAAGTTGCTTGGACACACCAAGGTAGAGGTTACGCAGATTTATGCCAAGATCATCAACAAGAAGAAAGATGATGCTGTAAGTCTCATTGACCAGGCTTTCGCCTAAAAATTGCAACAACAAATTAAAAATCACACGATATGGACAATTACATCCAAACCCTCAATGCCGACTTGGCAAGAATGAAGGAACTGATGAGGTCGCTTCTGCCGACTCCATCCTGTTTTGAAGACTTTCTCTCTCTATATATATTATATAAGGAGTACAACAACACCAACCCTATCATTGACTATGCAAAGGCTGTCCTCAATTCCGGCGAAGGCATTGACCAGCTTCTTGCAGATGCCAAAGTATTGAAGGAACATGTTGCAGAAGGTTACCAGTTGTACCTTGACAATCAACAAGCATTCGACTCCATTGACAGCAAGTCTCTTTTCAAGGCACACATAAAGCCATTTCAAGATGCAGAACAAGCGGAGATTGACATTGCCACTCCACTCTGGAAGGAATACCAGCATCTGAGCAACCGACTTGATTATATCCCAATGGATAGCGACGAGTTCAAGACAAAGGAGGAACAGTGCGATGCAGTAAAGGCTGAATATGACATCCACCATGCCAAGGTGAACGAACTGCATTCTGCATACGATAACGAGGTAAAGCGATGCAGTGGTGCATTGATATTCTCTCTTGAAGACCTTTCTATAGTATTCTACTACATGAAAGGCATTGCCCAGTCCATCATCGACACCATCACTACAGCGAAAGGAGAATAGGCATGGCAGAAGTAAATTCATATCCATTGGACCACCATCACAACTACCTGGATGTTGAAGACTGTTCCCATATCTACAGATACTGCAACGGAAAACAGTTTGAGGCGGCTACCAAACTCGACCTGTGCGAGTTCTTTAACTTGCGTGCCTCCCTTGTGCCTGTCAGAATCCTTGATGGCGAGAAGCAGAGAATGTGCTATCTCATAAGCCAGCTCCTGAAGCATAAGCTACCTGCCATAACCGAAATGAAAAAGCCTTGGCTCAAA
>JAZRYS010000248.1:0-5098 GCA_045600865.1 Candidatus Aphodosoma sp. | reverse complement strand
CAAAGACTTTTTCACCCCTGATTTCTCCAACTCCTTCTGGAGGGAAGAGACGAGGATTAACTTCCGGTGTCCAGGTTGAAACAACATCGATTCTTCTGTCGCACTGGTCCCGATAGAAACTGTAGTAGTTTCTGCCAGCCTCAATGTCATATTTTTCTGTCATTGTGGTGTGGTTGAAGGCAACATCTGTAAATGCGTCGTTCAACACGTGGGCTTTCATTACAGCTTCAAAATCAGTTGCTTCCTTTCCAAGTTTTTCCCAGAGTGCATCTGTGATAACAGGGAAGGCACCGATTGCTCCTGCTTCCATAGCGGCGAACTGGAATTCGTTACGGATTTTGTCCGATTCATTTTCAAAGAAGTTCTTCGAATAATACTGAACGCCAGTGATGTTTCTGTCTGCGTTTGTGAAAACAACAGGAATGAAGTCATCGTTCCAGTTTTCAGTATCGTTAATCTTCTTTGCCACTTCCTTGAGTGCAGTTGTTCCGCCAACATAGTTTCCGGCCCATTCTGGTTTTGGTTCTGCAGTAAAGCGGTCAATTTCAGTCACTTGCATTGGTTCCATCTTCTTCCAGTGACAGTTACCAGGACGTGATTCCGAAGGAACTGCAAGGTTGAAGGTATCGTGGTCCAGGATGATGTGGCCTGCAAAACGGTTCAAACCATCGTTACGGCGGAGTGAACGGTCAAGGGAATCTGTAAGTTCACGGTCAAATGAACTTTCAGTTGTGTTCCCACTTGGGTGGTTGTGACATACTGCAATGAGATAGTCCTTTTCTTCAGCACGGCTGATTACCTGTTTCAGTGTCTCATCATTTGGCTTTGAAACATTGCAGAAGTTCGGCATGTGGCTTGTGATAGCAAGCTGGTCTGCGATTTCTCCTGTTTTGCGGTCAATCATGATGTAGCGGAAGGTCTCAAACTTCTTAGAACGGTAGATTTCCATTGCTGCCTGAAGCTGTTTCCAGCCTGTTTTTGTTATGTTTCCGGCTTTTCCGAGTTTAAGTTGTGTTCCCTGAATGTCAAAAACACCTTTATCCTCAAAATCCTTAAAGGCTTTGTACATGCCAGTGCGTTCACCATTGAGAATCGGTTCAGTGATTCTTTTTCTTTCTGCCTCTGCGTCTTCTATCTGTGACCTTGAGATGTTTGTGTCATCAAGGGTGAGGGAAGATTCAATAGGTTTAACCTTCAGTTTTTCTTTTGCAGTTTTATTCTTTTCAAGGATGTCATTTATTTCTTCAATATTCGCATTATCAAGTTCAAGAACTTTTGCAAGATATTTAGAAACAGAGAGTCCTTCATTTTTAGCCCGGCGTTTCAATTCTTCTGACTGGAGGATTGAAAGCGTGAGTGTCATACATTCTGTTGCTGTGCCTGTTTTAGGTCTTCCAGATCCTTCTCGTACACCACCTCTCGTGCTGGGTTTATATTCAATCTTTTCCCTTGAGCCGAAATTAGGATAGTTGAACAATACTGAATCCTTTGAATAACCGTCAATTTCCTCATGTACTTCAGGAAGATTTTCAATCTTGAAGGAATTGTTTGTTCCCCAGGTTTTCTGTTCTTCATTGAGGAATTTAATCTGTTTGTCAGCAGCATCCCTTTCAAAGACATGAGCTTCTGACTTTTCAGTTGTTGTTGAAGTGAGAAGTTCAAGGAAATTATCAACAGGTTTTGAGAGATAACCTTCATCATTTACGCTTACGTTTACCTTTTCTGACTGATTTGGGTTATAAACAAACTGCTTTGGTTTTTCGAAGACAGGGGCTGAAAGTTCACGGGCTTCCTTAAGATCGTTTATACGGATTTCCTCACGGCCATCCATGTTTGCGATAGTAAGGGAAAGCTTCAAAAGGTTTGATTTTCCTCTTGGAGTGAGTTTTTCTTCTTCCTTTTCAAGGTATGCCTGTCCTTCTTTATCCAGTTTGCAGTATCTCTGGATTTCTTCAGGAGTCATGTGACTGTTGTAAACGCCACGTTTTCTCTGGATTTCATAGGCAGTTGCAATCTGAGCTTTCAGTTCGTCGATGGACATCTTACGAGTGTCCTTTTCATCCTTCTGAACGAAAGTCTTGATTTCTACACGGTCAAGAAGTGGATCTGAAATCTTCTTCCAGTACTGTTCGATACTTCTGGCACTGTCGAGACAGATTTTATCAGGTGAACCGTAGCATCCGCATGGACATGGATTCATAGCCATAGCCAGCTGGAAATCAGCAGGGTAGGAAGTTGAACGTCCGGCTCTGCTCAATGTAATCTGACGGCTTTCGAGCGGTACTCTGAGCATCTGGATTACTGATGAACGGAACTCTGCAGTTTCATCCATGAACAGTGTTCCATGATGTGCAAGGGAGATTTCTCCTGGTCTGCAGTTTGGTCCGCCTCCGCAGATTCCTTCGATTGTCGCTGTCTGGTGAGGCATACGGAATGGAGGAACAAGTTTGTCGTGTCTTGGTGAATCAAGGCCTGCGAGGGAGTTGATTCTTGTGATGCTCTGAGATTCTTCTTCGGTCATCTTTGGTGTCAAAGCTGGCATCAGAGTCTGGGTAAGAAGTGTCTTTCCGCATCCAGGAGCACCGGTTGCAAGAATGTTGTGCTTTCCTGCTACTGCAATTTCGATGGCACGGATGGTTTCAAAGTGTCCGTCCATTGGAAGGTTTTCAAGAGCTTCCTTATAGTCTTCAAGCCATTCTTCGTTGAACTGAACTGTTTCAGCCTTGTAGAGCTTAGGTTCTGTTTTTACGGCAAATGAGTCAGGAGACATTAATTTTTCATCAGCTTCCTTGAGGTTTTCTGCAGCAAGGATGCTGATTCCGTCAATGTTCTTGAGAAGTTCTGCTGTCGTTGGGTCACAGACAATATTAGTGATACCTGCAGCCTTTGCACTGTTCACAGCGGCCACTGCTCCGCGTACAGGACGGATTCTGCCTGAGAGTTCAAGTTCTCCAAGAGCAAGAACTGGTTCTGAAACAGGATACTGTTTTGAAGTACCGAGAATTCCGAGAGCCATAGAAAGATCCATTGGAGAATCTTTTCTGAGGTCTGCTGGAGAGAGTGACTGAAGAACTCTTTCTGAAGGAAAATCAAGTCCTGAGTTTGTGAATGCGGCCCTGATTCTTTCCCTTGTTTCCTTTACTGCAGAATCAGCAATTCCTACGATGTCATAAGCCGGGATTCCGCGTCTGAGGTCGGTTTCAACCTGAACGATTGTTCCTTCATAGCCGAATGGAGAGAAAGTATAGACTTTAAGCGGTTCAGCTGGTTTATTGAGTTCAGTTTCCTTTTCATAAACAAACGAAGGTTTTTCAATACCGAGGATGTATTTGTCGGCAGTTTCATAAAGTTCCTTGTAAGCAGCGATGACATTTTTTGCGTGTTCATCGTTTTCCTTGAGGCCTTTCACGAAGTTGTCACCGATGTAGAAAGAAGGTTTTCCTTCAACTTCTGCAAAGATTCCTGCTCCCTGTCCGTCCTTGTCATCAAATACAATGTCTCCCGGAATGTTAAGTCCGATGTATGGGCTTAAACCTTTGTCCTTGAGTTCTGCATATTTAACGACTGCCTGTTCTGCAGTAAGTCCTGTTACAGGTTCAAATTCAGCACCAATTCCAAGATCCAGGTTAGCAGTGTCGTTTACGAAGAAGTTGTATGGCTTTGAATTGAGCTTTTCGTGAACTTCTTTATAGAGTTCTGAGTTAAGCATTTTGTCATTGACCATAATCTGGGCTTCGTCGAAATTTTTTACTCTTCCGGTAACGATTTCTGCTTCCACGGCTTCTACAATAGACCATTTTTCTTCGAGTACCTTTGCGGCAAGTTCATCGTCTTTTGTGTCCTGTCCGTCTTTTGCATAGTCTGCCCAGTTAAGGCTGTCCATGAGAAGGCGACCAGCTGTTTCTTCCTTTTCTTCACGTTCTGTCTCGTATTTCTCGTTCTGGACTTCCTGCTTTGTTGTATCAAAGTCTGCCTGCCAGTCACGGAGATTGTCTTTAAAGAAGTTTTTGAGTTCATCCCAGGAAACTGATTCATCTTTCAAAGTGATGTTAAAATTTTTTGCGATGAGTTTACGACATTCCTCGAACTTGTATTCTGCAAGCAACGAGCATTCTGTATGAAAATTGCTGTCTGTGAGATGGTAGTCAATTTTATAGATTGTTTCCCAGTCATTTGAATTTACGGCTTTTTCATACTGGTTGATGTAGTCCAAAAGTTCGTCGTAATTAAATGCCCATCCTCTTTCACGTTCTAGTTTGAGAACTTCTTTGGAAATCTGGTCTTTTTGAGTTTTTGAGACATGATTTTCAATGTCACCCTGATCCAAACCGTTAGGGTATTCTGCACGAATTGTTTTTGCCTCAGATGATTCAATTTCAGTGTCTTTTTTCACAGCCGGAGTTTCGAAATAATCTGGGTGTTCCTTATGAAGCATGGCTTCAATAGTGATTCCTTCCGGAACATGATAGTCCATTTCCATGTAAGGAATCTTCATGATTTCTTCAAGTGAAGTTGAACTCCATTCTGACATCTGGAGGTCGCCGTTGAGGATGTTGTAGCCGAATCCGATTCCGTCGGAGTCGATTTCTGAAAGGAAGATTTCAGTGTCACCGAGGAAGTAGCGGAAACCAACGGTATGAGTTCCGTCTTCGTTGATGAGTTCCTTATCAACATTGATTTTGCGGTAAGTGTCGGCAATTTCCTTCATCTTGTTCTTGAAGAATTCACCTTCTTCGCCTTCAGTAAGTTCCATTGTGAACTTGAACTGTGCAGGCGGAATAACCTTCTTACAGAGTTCAATGTCCTCTGGAGTGAGTTCAGTTGAGCTGGAAGAAACCTGAATCTCAGGTTTCTCCGATTTACCACCGGCCGTCGAATGCTGCGCACTGCTCGCATCCTCGTGGCCTACCCATGTAACAGTTTTGTTATCTGATGTAACACTCTGTTTAAATTCTTCTCGTTCTTTTTCAGACATTTCTGTTTCCTGGTATGGCTTGAAGTATCTCTTGTCCTTGAAAATGGTCCAGTCGTCCATATTCTTTTCCAGGATTGCTCCGCGAATAATGGATTTCATGCCTGCGTATGACAGTGGTTCTCT
>JAZRYS010000247.1:0-5297 GCA_045600865.1 Candidatus Aphodosoma sp. | reverse complement strand
GAACTCAGCGTCGTGGAAGTAGCTAAGCAGCTCCTCCTGAGTCTTTCCTCCGAGTGCATTGTGGATATGAACAAGTTCGCTGCGGACATCCCCAAGAGAGATAAGAGCCTTAGTTTGTTCGTCGTTCATAAGCTGATAGAGTGTTATTTCAAGCGACTTGTCATGAACATACTGGCTCTTCTTGATTCCTGCCTTAGCAGACTCTTCAAGAATCGTAGCGTAATCCTCAGGTGAGTAGCACACCGTGATACGTGGGTTGCGTACTTTCTTCTTTTTCTTAGCAACCTTTGCTTCTGGTTTTACATTTGAATCCATAGTTGTATAAATCATTGAAATTAAGTTTATAAGAGAGAATGAATGACAATGCGAGCCTGCGAGTATTGCAAGAAGTCAGCAGGTCGAAACACAGGGGGAACCCCTGGTGTGTCGGACAATGACACTTCTTGTTTAGCTGACTACACTTTGACTATGCCCTTCGGGAGGTTTTCAGAAGGCTTTGCAAGGTAACCAAGTAAAGGTCACAATACTTGCTATGTGTCTGATGGCGCCCTATTTTAGGGCCTCATAATTTTGATAGTTTTCAGTTGACGCATTGTATTCTGGAAGTGTTCTTTCTTCCTTCATCTTAAGATACTCGTCATAGGTGATTGCGTTCTTACGGGCTTCTTCCATCTCGCGCATCCTGATTTCCTGGTCTCGCCTGTCATATGCTCTACTACGTTCTACCAGAAACTGTTTCAGACTTGAAAGAATAACCTGAGGATCAAAGTAGCTATAGAAACGTTCATATTGTGTAGCCTTGAAACGAGCGAAGAAGAGCATCAGTTCATCGGTTTTCAGCCAATGGTAGTATGTCGCAATAAGTTTGGACAGTTCTAACAGTTGTTCTTCTGACACCTTTTCTTTCAGTCCGCAATAGTTGCTTACACTAGTGAGTTGAGGAACCAACCATAGCTCTGCAGCTCTGTTTCCATACGCTAATTTGAGCAATGAAAGCGTTGGCGAATCACCGAAGTAACAAAGGTCAGGGGAGTGGCACAGCTCCATCTGACCACTTGGATTGTGAGACAACAGAAATTCATCTATTGTAGCATCCGTAGATTGAAGTATCTGTATCTTATTCCTCACGGACGGGCTGATTTTCGGCAAGGAGTCTTTGCATGGCGCCGATTGCTGCATTGACAGTGTTCCGTTTGTCTTCATGAACTGTAATGTTTTCGAGATGTGTTCCATTTGATTCCAGTTTTAGTGGTTCGTTGATCCAAGTTCTTAATGTGATAAAATTCTCAAAGTTCTTTCTGTACTGTTGTGTTCTTATCTGTACATAATTGCCAATGTATGCGTAGCATTGCTTGCGATCTTCTTCCGTAAGAGCATTCCACATGGAACGAAGTTTTACTTGATCACCAACAGGTTTGTCATATAATGCCCATACCTTTTCAAAGGGATAATCTGTCTCAACTTCTACAACAACTATTGGGGCAGAGTCCCCCTTGATAATTTGTTCGTTAGAACGATTATCACTACTATTGCTGTTATTCTTACTATTTGTATTACTCTTACTTAGGCAACCATTTGCTTGCGGTGGTTTGCCATCGCATGCAGCCGTAGTCTTTCTTGCCTCGTAGCGCTTGCGAGCATTCTCTGCATTCTTCTCACATTTTGTGATGTATGCTTCCGTATCGCGATCTATCTGTGCAGCAAACATCATGAAGAGCGCCTTGATGCCTTCTTCTTCAAATTCTGGTAATATGCCAGTATTGGCATATTCCAGAATTGATTTGAATATCCGACCTGCACTGGCATCGCTCAAGCAGTTGATTGCAGCCATGTTGTCCAGATACAAGATGATGCTCTTCATCTTTTTCTTGTCTTTCTCTACTGCCATAGTCGAATCTTGTCTATCCTCTTTTACTGTTAACATAAGCCATAGCCTCTTCCTCTAACATATAGTCAGCCTTACGACCTCTTGTCAGGATCCATTCATCAATCTCTGATTTCAGGAAGAGATTCTGTTTACCCTTATCACCTTGTTTATGATAAGGTATAACGCCTGCGCTGCACCAACCATAGATGGTCTGAATAGAAGGATGGCTTGGCAAATAGTCATGAAGACCTTTCACGTCGAACCATACTGATTCTTCGTGAGATGGTTTAGAAAGACTGTCTATCTTTGTCTCAAGAGAGTCAATCTTTTGCTGGAGGGCCAATATCATCATTGGCATGTCCTCAAATGAAGGTTTACTATTCATATTATAATTTTGCATAAAATGTTGTCTTCAGCGATATGCATGAAGAAACATTCCCGGGAATGCGACGGCAAAATTACAATGTTTTTTATCGACGACTCAATGCGATAATTCTCCCATTTAGTCGCAATAAAAAAAGTTCAAAAAAGTATAGTTTTTCTTATTTTGGTAAGCAAAACTCGTTGTTTTACAGCATAAACAAATAAAAAAAGCCACCCACGATTTACTCGTAGATGGCGCTGTTAGTGTAAGTCCTGCGTGATGACTTTGGCTATGTTGTAAAATCAGTAGCAATTACGATGGTGTCTGCTGCTTGCTCTTTCTTTTCGTCAACAATCTTTGCGTAGATCTGGGTCGTAGTAACCTTTGTATGTCCAAGCATCTTGCTTACGGTGTAGATGTCCGTTCCGTTTGTTAGTTGCAACGTTGCATAAGTGTGACGGAAACAATGGAAAGTAATATGTTTAGTTATGCCTGCAGCTTTTATCCATCGTTCCAATGGTTTGTTAATCCATGATGGGTCTTGCAGTCCTTCAAACACCAAACGGTCAGGCTCTCCTCTTTCTCCACAAAGCTGATATGCTTGATCTGATATTGGCATATATTGCACTCCTTTTGTCTTTTGCTGAGTGAACAAGATGCGGTAGTGCTCGCCATCCTTGATTATCTCTTTCCATTTCAACTTCTGTATATCACTATGGCGCATACCAGTTAATGCAGAGAAAAGTGAAGCTCTTTTCATTATAGGTCTGTCGCATGGAGTCGCTGCCAGAGTGTTGAGTTCGTCGATAGTTAAGTACTCGCGTTGCTTGTCTGAATAGGCGATGTTCTTTGCCTTAGCCGCAATATCAACAGTAAGGTACCCATCAATGAACGCTTGATGCAGTCCGGCTTTGAATATAGAGAAATATGTAGAAGCGGTGTTGCGCGTAATTGTTCCTTTCTTTGAACCTCCTTGAGGAGCATTGATTAGGAAATTCTTGTAATCTTCCAACAGGTTCATGTCAATAGTTGAAAAGATCATTGGCTTACACTCGGTAAACATCTTCATGAGTTTAGCCTCGCGATCCCAATTTACTCGGATAGATTTTGAGCTGTTTTGATGACGCTTATCCCTCAAGTCTTCAAAGTACTTGATAAAGTCACATTTTGACCTTTCATTTTGTGCCGCCTGTTCTGCTTCAGTTTCCGTGTATAGCGATTGGTTATCGTATTCATGCTGACGGATGTCACGAACCTTATCTGCAAAAATACATGCCTCTTGGTCAATGGTGGATCTACATTGGATGATGCCATTGACGTCACGTTTGGGTCTATAGTAAGCCTTACCATCAGCAAGCGTACGCCCCGAACTGTTCTTGTCCCAGATTGGAGTAGTAACAAAACGTCCCAGTGGTTCATGCTTTCTCATTGGTTTCTCTCGTCCTGGAACAAAAACAGGAAAGCTCTCAATGATTAGTGACCACTGCTCTTTGTATTCGGATTTGCGAAGTATTACTTTGAATACTGTGCGTTTCATCGGAGTCTTCATAGCTTTATGGATTTGTATAGTTTGTCTATTTCTGATTTGGGAGCATAAACGAAGTTGCCAATCTGTCGAGTAGGGATGGAGAACTTGCGGATATGAGCATACACACTTGAATCATGAATGCGGTATTTCTGCGATATTTCTCCAATGGTGTAGCAGTCCTCAGGCTCTAAACTATATTTCTTAGGTATAGGTTTCTTTGCTGCCTTGCGTACTTTCTTTCTTAGTTGGTAACGCGCCTCTACATCTGAACGTTTGAGCCGAATCTGCCTTTGCCCAAGATTGACTGATGGAATCTTTCCTTGGTGAATCTCTCGATAGAGTGTGCCACGTTCAACCTCAAACATTGCTACGACTTCCTTTGCCGTAAGATACTCCCGTATATCAGGGATGTCTTTGGCTATGCGTTCATACATTGCCTCTTTTGCCTCTCTGTCAACCCTTCGCTTGTGTGCTACTGCAGAGCAATTGTGCGAACAGTAAACAGCATCTATAGTCCTTATCTGGAAAATGGTGCCACATATAGGACATTTTCGTCGGATTTGATATTTTGCTTCTGCCATATAGACTAAATCTAAAGATATGATTTGTATTTTGTTTCACTTCGTCAACTTTTATGTCACGTCAACGATTTGGTGCAAAATTACGATAAAAATCCAAAAACAAGCCAAGAATTACAAAATTTAACACAAAGAAAAATCCGTGTAACTGCGTGAGTCACACGGATTTCCTATTTTTGTTTATGGTTTGTTTATCAAACTTACTTCACTTCCTCGAAGTCGGCGTCCTGGACGTTGTTGTCGTTGGCGCCTTGACCGGGCTGCTGACCGCCGGGCTGACCACCCTGGAAGCCTGCGCCGCCCTGGAAACCGGCACCGGCATCAGGGCCGGGCTGCTGGGCACCTGCCTGCTGATACATCTGCTGGGAAGCGGCCTGCATGACGGTGTTGAGCTCGTTCATGGCGGCGTCAATCTGGGCGATGTCCTGAGCCTTGTGGGCGGCGCGGAGTTTCTCTACGGCTGCCTCGATGGCGGGCTTCTGGTCGGCGGGAATCTTGTCGCCATTCTCCTTCAGGAAGTTCTCCGTCTGGAAGACCATGGAGTCGGCCTGGTTGATCTTGGCGATGCGCTCGGCTTCCTTCTTGTCGGCTTCGGCATTGGCTTCGGCCTCGGCCTTCATGCGGTCGATCTCTTCCTGGGAGAGGCCGCTGGAGGCTTCGATGCGGATGCTCTGCTCCTTGCCAGTGGCCTTGTCCTTGGCGCTTACGGAGAGGATACCGTTGGCGTCGATGTCGAAGGTTACCTCAATCTGGGGCACACCGCGACGGGCGGGGGCGATACCGGCGAGGTTGAAGCGGCCGATGCTCTTGTTCTGAGCAGCGAGGGTGCGCTCACCCTGAAGGACGTGGATGGTCACTTCGGGCTGGTTGTCCTCGGCGGTGGAGAATACCTGCGACTTCTTGCAGGGGATGGTGCTGTTAGCATCGATGAGTTTGGTCATTACGCCACCGAGGGTTTCG
>JAZRYS010000246.1:0-1003 GCA_045600865.1 Candidatus Aphodosoma sp. | reverse complement strand
TTGGAATAATCTTCTGCTCAGTTGCTCATACTGCAATCAGAAGAAGCTGCACCACTATGATGATATTCTCGACCCGACAAAGGACGATATCGAGTGCATCGTAAAACAGGAAATTGATTTTGCAAACAGGGTTGCGAAGTTTACTGCACTTGACACCAGGCCAGAAACAGCGAAGACAGTTGACTTGCTGTCAAAAATCTACAACGGTACTTTCAAATGCAAGAAGACCAAAGAGGAACTTTTCTTCAAAGAGATTCTGGCCGACATAAACAATTTCACAAAAATAATTCTGGATTTTCTGATTGATCCTTCAGATGACAACGAAGCGGCTGTCAGGAACGAACTGCAGTTTACAAAGGAAAATCTGGGCTTCAAATTTTGGGTCATCAAGTCCAATGACCAATTGTCCAAGACTTTTGCAGACGACATAGTCTGGAACAAGTGAGTTTTAATAAACCGAACCCGGGCCAAATAAACGAAAAATCCCTCGGCAATCTTTTTACGGATTCGCCGAGGGAAAGTTGTTATCGTTGTCCGGAGCAGGTGGTCAGTCTTCGTCGTTTTCAGAAGCCGTGAACTTTGCTACTGCAAGCATATCGCCCGATTTCTCGCCGGTGGAGGTATTCACGAAAAAGTACTTGAAAAACACTTTCGGATTGCCGGCTGACACTGCGCCGTACTTGGCCTCGTAGTCATCCTGGATGTCGACTGCCGTTGTGGAAGGAGTCTCAGGGCCACCGATTTCTGCTGCCTTGCTATAGGCACGGCTGATACCGTTGCTCTGGGGAGCGGAAGCGCACATGATGAGCTTGAGGTTGGTGGTGACAGAAGGCACGGAGTTCAGCTTGAAAGTGAACGCCGCGTCGGTGAGAGTGATGGTTGCATCTGCAGGAGCATCAACTCCGGTGAGAGCAGGAGGTGCTGTCATAATGCTTCCTCCACAATAGAGTACCCAGTAATTCAGACGCATAAACAGGTTGGAACCGGTAATCTTTGTCTTGGT
>JAZRYS010000245.1:0-13200 GCA_045600865.1 Candidatus Aphodosoma sp. | reverse complement strand
CTGTCCTTCCTCAGCAGTTCCGCAACCTTGTCCCGGTATGGTTCCAGAACCTTGACCCTTGCCTTGATTTTCTCCGCCCATGAATGGTATTGATTCTCATCCATTGACAGATAACTGCTTACCGTCTCTCTGTTAATGCCTAATTCCCGGGCTATCTTGCTCTTGCTCATCCCCTGGGATCGCATCTCTTGGATTTTGCTCCACATTATTGTTTTCTCCTTGATTATGCCTCTGTGTCTCATGCAACTGATTCTTTTGTTTTTCCAATTGCAATTATAACACTTTTGGCTGATTTGATAATAATGTTTTGCCGGAAATTATTTACCGATTTCTGTCGGTTTTTATTTACCGATAATTGCGGGTTCAAAGTTACCGATTACATCATTGCACACTTTGCTGAGAAACGCCTGATATGCTTTCATATAATCATCTGTGTCTGTCTGCGTATAATCATCTTCAATAAAATCCTCAATTTTATGCGTTGCCGATTTCAGCCATTTTTTTATTTTACGTATCTCGGCAAAGGGATATGGTGGAAAGGTCTCTCTCAGTTCGTCTGCCAAATCCTCAGCATCTTCGTACGTTCTCCACATTCCGTGCAACAATCTGTCAATCAGTACATAACGTTCATACCAGTCTTTATTGTCCCACTGACTGATGAAGTCATCATGCTCCTTGAGTTGATTATCCAACTTCTGCATAAACTCTCCTATGATTTCTTCAACTGTCATGCTTCTTTCTGATATGTTCCTGAATCCTCCTTGTATGCGGCTATGAATTTGTTCAGTTGTTGACGCAGTTGTCGCCAGTTTGGCATAAACTGCTCCATGCGTTTCTCAAACAAACGGCTATGGTTTGCCACCATCAGATGTGCCATTTCGTGTACTATGACGTATTCGATACAGGGCATCGGCACTCTTGCCAGCTCAAGGTTGAACAGCAAAGTGCGTTTCTTCTGTTGACACGACCCCCACTCAGCGCGCATCTGTTTTATTTTCCAATCCACATTCTCCTCTTTCATCGTCTCGCTCCATCTTTTCACGGCGTCTTTAAGATATTTTCTCAGATTCTCACGTTGCCACTCCGTTATCAATTCACAACGTCTTGCCTCTCCTGTACCTGGACGAACCACCAGATGCAATTGCTCTCCCATTTTGCTGACGCGTGGCGTACATCCCTTCTCTTCTGTCACTCTTAGCAACATTCTCTGTCCGAACAGATAATGGCTCTCACCCGACACATAGTGCCGCACCGTCTGCCGTGGCTGCTCCAGTATCTCTTCTCTCTGCCTGTGAATCCATGAAAGTTTCTGCAAAACGAATGACTCTATGTCCGTCATATCAAGATATTCCGGTGCCGACACATGCACACGAGCCTCTGGTGGATATACCGCCAGATGTATGTGTTTTATGGGCTTGCGCTCTATGTCTATGTTAATATCTTCTATTTGCATCACCAATTCTGCGCACTGATAACGCGCATAACCTCATCAACATTATAATCAGTGTTTATCAGGGCTTTCTTTACTGTTCGTTCTACTATACGCTTCTTCATTGGGCTTATCTTGAAATCCGTCTTGCAAACATTGTGTACGGCATCATACAAGTATTCGGCAAATGCCTCGTCTTGTCCGAAGTTGTCGTAAAAAGCCTTCTTCTGAGGGCTCTTTCCTTTCCATGGATCCTCGTTTTGCGAACGCATCTCATCTGTCAAACTCTTCATTCCGCGAAGAAAATCGTTGTATTCTATTTTACTCTGTCTTAAATCTTCCAACAGGCGGTTCAGTCTGTCGGAGAACTTCCTGTATTCCTCAGGGTTGCTCTCACGTTTACGGTTGATTACACGCCGCACATTGCTTGCCATTGTCTCTGCAACGCCTCGTTCCCCGCCCAATTCACGTTCTGCCTCCTCGTCAACTTCTATCTTCCCATCTGATATGTGTATTATGTCAAGGAACGAGAAATCGTCAAGCGACTCCAGTTTCTCGCTTCGTGGAGCAACGATATAACGGTCAAGCAGTGCCCTCATCTGGGCATCGTACATCTTCATATCTACATAGTCGCCCGAGCTTTTCATTATTGCGTGCCGCAACTCGTCGTACATCTTCACTTTTTTCGCATACTCATTTGTCTCTTCTGCTGTAAATCCAGCCTCGTCCATCTGCATTGCTATCATTGAGTATCTGCGAGACAAGCGCATAACAGCCTGATAGAATCCGTCACGGCGGGTAGAGTTCTTTATTATTTCCTCCTCACGCATATCGGCTGGTGTTGTATGGTGAACGCAGAAGTAATCAAGGTAGTCAGTAAGTTCCTTTGGCTCTTCAACATTGCCGCAGCGCAATTCCACTTCTTTCAGAGCACCCTCCAGTTCACGACGCGCCTCTTTCAGACGGTCTTTCAACAATCCTTCCACATCCTCCTTGTCGTACCCACTGAATGCGCCCTCTCCGTTGGTATAATCATCTATAGCACCCTGTATGTGGGTAAAGAGTTTTTTATAATCCACTATATATCCAAACTCTTTCTGACTGCCATTCACACGGTTCACACGGCATATAGCCTGAAACAGATTGTGGTCGCGCAACGTGCGGTCAAGATAGAGATATGTAGCTGATGGGGCATCAAAACCTGTCAGCAGTTTGTCAACAACTATTAGCAGTTTCATATCTGCTGGCTGCTTGATGAAACGCTCTTTCACCTCTTGCTCAAACTGGTCGTATGGCTTGTCGCCTATCATCTGATGAAAGTAAATTTTTTTCTGCTCCTCCTCGGTCTTTTGTTCTCCGGTATATCCCTCGTCCAGGTTTATGATGTCGTTGTACGAACATACGACGGCGCAATGTTGACCGAAATCCTGCTCATTGAACAGATGCCAATATTTCAGTGCTGTATATATATCTTCTGCCACCAGCATTGCATTGCCATAACCCTCATACAGGGCAGGTAGAAGCATCATATCCTTTAATATGTCGCCCACAATCCTCAACATTCGCTCCTTACTCGAATAAACTTTCTGCAATTTAGCCCAACGGTCTTGCAATGCCATTTTGGCTTTCTCTGTCAATGCCTTCGTCTGGTGGTCGAATATCTGGTTCAATGCGTTGGCATCCGAAAGTTGCTGGTCTATATCTTTTGCCTCGTATCTCAGGTCCAGCACTACTCCGTCGTCAACAGCCTCGTTAAATCGGTAACTGTGAATATAGCGACCGAAATTGTCTTTTGACGTCAGCACGTTTTTGTCTTTCTTCAGCAGCGGTGTGCCAGTGAATCCTATAAACATCACATCCTCTCCCAGTATCTCCTTCATCGCTCGGTTCAGTTTTCCGCCTTGCGTGCGGTGGCATTCGTCAACGAACACGAATATGTTGCCCTTTGCCTTGAATCCCTTTGGCAGGTTCTCTCGCAACTCTTTTATAAACTGCTCTATGGTCACCTCGCCCTGCTTTGCATCTCGTCCGCCTCTGCCTGCCACACCAAATTTATGGACAAGCGTCGTGACGAGCCAAGGCTCTTCGCCTTGGTTCAGCAGTTCTATCAGCTGCTTGCCGCTTCTTGCCCTGCTCACGTCATCTTCGCCCGTCAGTTCAAATCGCTCTGTTATCTGATAGTCGAGCTCATCTCGGTCTGTAATCACCACGACGCGGGCATTTTTCACATTCTCGTGTATCCACTTCGCCAGCCAAACCATTGTCAACGACTTGCCAGAACCCTGCGAATGCCAGATGATGCCGCTGTCTTTTGCCAATATGCGTGGCTTTGCAGCCTGCAATGCAAAAAACTGGTTCGGTCTCGCCACCTTCTTTACCCCTCCGTCGAATATTGTGCAGTATCTTATTATTTCAAGCAGACGCCTCTTGTCGAGCATCTGCAATACGCTGCGGTATAGTTCGTTCGGAATACGTTCGGGGGTGAACGGACTTGTATATTCCTGTTCGTTTTCAGCGTCGCCTACTGGTTCTTTCCACTTGACGAAATATTTCTCAGGAGTTTTTATTGTGCCATAATGCAATCCCTCGCTCGGATTTCCAGCCATCACCAGTTGGACTGTCGAGAAGAAACCAGGTATCTCTCCGTCTTGCTGATTGCGGTAGTTCTGACGTATGCCTTCGGCAGCACTGACGGCAGCACGTTTTAGCTCAATCACCACCAATGCAATGCCATTCACATAAACCACTATGTCTGGTCTTCGAGTCTCGTCCTTGCTCCCTTCGCGCAGCACTGTCACCTCCTCTGCCACTGCAAAGTCGTTGTTCTCAGGATTGTTCCAGTCTATGAAATTTACTGTACGTTCAATCTTTCCCTGCTCAGCTCTTACCGTAGTGAACGATGTCAGCAGGTCCCATACTTTTTTGTTGGCGTCATACAGTTCTTTCCACGAATGGCATTCAGCAACATTCCGGAGCGTGTTATAAGCCTGTTGACACTGAGCATCCGTCCATCCCTTTTTTTTGAGGAAATCCGACAATTCAGCAGTTTTGATATTTTTGTTGTTTATCTTGGCCGTCGTCAGCTTTGTCTCTTTCTGCAGCATGACATCCCTATGGTCAGGTTCGTGGATGTCTCCATCCAACCTGCCCATATAGCGATAGCCGAGCTCCTGTCTCATCAACTCAATGAGTTCGTCTTGCACACGCCGTTCATGAAGGTCTAATGTTGTTGTCATAATCAGTTCTTCTCTGAATGTTCGTTATTGAAAGTGCGTATCTCGTCGCTTATTTTTCATAATTCTCCGGTGCTTAGCTCTTCTTCCAGCTCTCGTATCTTCTGCTGAAGAAGGGCTTTGTCAGGAAGACACAGTTGGTATTCTGCTACCATGGTTGGAGAGAGGCTTCTCGAAAGTGCATACTCCACCACCTCATCATCCTTGTCCTTGCAAAGCAATACTCCGATACTCGGATTTTCCTTCTCCTTCTTTATGTGAGTTCTATAAAGGGTGGTTCTATTAATTAGGTTGAGACGATTTTGAAGTTTATTTTTAGCAGATTGCTGTGCGGAAGAAGGGAGCAATGCGGGCATTGTGACCGACTGACAATCAGCAAGATGCAAAATTACTGCAAACCGAAAGCAAAGAGCTTGCTCATTTGCTGAGGTGCAGCGTAATTTATCAAAAAGAAACTTCATAAACACCAAAAAGTATAGTTATTACGTTTATTATTCTATTATCTTAAACGGTGAATTTATAGGACTCACCTATGGATACTTCCGTATGTAATAGTCGTAAAACCAGTTGTATTGCAGGAAAACGGAAAAATTCAACAACTTACCGTCTTTTTCTTCTGCCATCAAGTCTTGATACTCTAATGGTATAACGTCATCAATGGTCAGTTCCAATGCTCTTCTAACCATATCATCCATTTTCTGGTATGAAATTGGATCGTTCCATTCAACAAACATTCTCTTGCGACTGAACTTATACCACAGTTTTCGTATCAATTTTAGTGGAACAGAATTAATGTCAAGATGTTCAAGTGTTTTTGCTGCCATCTTTCCTTCTTCAGTATTTTCATCGTAGTTAAATTCCAATTCGCCCTCTTCCCTATAAATTACGTGAGATTCAATATCTTCCATCAGCATTACTGGCAAAATCCGTTCTTTGCCACGGTGATTGTTGCAACAACATCCATGACTTTTCGTACTACATGCAGGGAAAAGATTGCTATGGGCAATCAGATGAGGCATATTTTGTAGCCCGTCAATTTCAATTGCTCGATTTTCGGCAAGTTTGTCAAAAGCATGTCCAGTCATTACATGCTCTCTGATTTCAGGAGATAAATTCGCATAAAACTCATATTCCTCATTCTCTTTTCCTTTAGGCAGACGCTCTGGTATCAAGTGCTCGACAGAAACACTATTTCTGTCTATTCTCCGCATGCAATAACAGCAAAGGTTATCCTGCTCGGCAAACAATACATTCAACCATCCATTATATGCAGAACCGGCAGGAATAGCGGTATCTTTATATTCCGTCTTACTGAAATTTTCGTACGTTGTCGTTGATGCCAGTTTCGGGGAAAATTTCCCCTCCTGAAAAGCGTCACTAAGATACTTTCTCGTATATTCGTCAAAACAATCCCTTAACGGATTTTTATCTATATACTTCATGCCATCAGTTTTGTCGTTTCAGATTCTTCAACACTGGAGCTTCCAAATCTCCACCCATCAGTTCAACCAGCCTGTTCCAAACAGCCTCTGCCTGCGTTTGCATATCGTGTCGTATATAAGACCTATACATCTCAACAAGCGAATTTATCTCTCTATGTTCCGGACGGACACCCATATACTGCAGTAGTATTGTGCTGTAATCAAGTCCATGAAGGCGCGGTAGTGCATCTACTTCACCATTCCTCATGCCATACACTTGTCCGTCGAAGTGACTGGCTACTAATGGTGAGTGCGCACTGACGATGAACTGGATATTAGGAAATACCAAATTCAATTTTTCCATGACTGTAACCTCCCACGATGGATGCAGGTGCAGGTCAACCTCATCAATCAGCACGATGCCTTCTCCCTTTAGCACTTCGCCTGTTGGATTAGCAATCGCAAGACGACGTACTATGTCACTCACTAATGTTATGTAGCATTTCTCGCCATCAGAAAGTTGATCAAGCAAAAGATTATTATCTCCCTTTTTCAATCCAATCTGGTGACTATTCATCATACGCATCTCAGAATATTCAGGAAATATTATTTTCATTGCCTCTCTGACTGCTTGTAATCCTCTGTCCCTATACTCTGGATTTTCGTCTATTCTTTTGCGATTTTCCTCTGCCTCTACCTCTTTGTACCATAACATGAAATCGCGAAAGAACACTCCGCCTATCACCCAATTACTATAAGCATCCGATTGTTTATTTTCTTCTTGCTTGTCCATTGATCTACGCACAATCGAAAATTCTTGCAAAATTGGAACTGTGCGATTTACACCATAGTGAATAATTATCGGTAGATTTATGTTCTCACTATTATCAAGCGATATTCTTGTCTGCAAAGTAAACTCAATCAGGCGAGACAAATCTCCCCCTTCTGATTTCTCTAAACCTCTTGATTTATACCTTGACCAATAAACCCCATTTTCTAATTCAATATATAATTTACACATTTGTGTGCGTTTCTTGACATCTATTGAACGTATAGACATTCCTCTCCCAGCACTTGAAGTCAATCTTGCCGTGAACGGTTGAAGCAACAATACTGTTGCATCCAACACGCTTGATTTTCCTGCTCCATTTATACCTATTAGCAAATTAAGATTTTTATCCAAATTGTCAATGACAACATCAGTAAGTCCTCTGAAGTTGTGTATTTCAATTTTCTTGATTTTCATATCTATATCATTTTCAATTAATATCCTATTACTTCAATCGTTTCTTTCCTGTCAGCAGCTCCTCCATCATTCCGGAGCGTATCTGCTCGTATT
Source organism: Candidatus Aphodosoma sp. (assembly GCA_045600865.1). Taxonomy (GTDB): domain Bacteria; phylum Bacteroidota; class Bacteroidia; order Bacteroidales; family Paludibacteraceae; genus Aphodosoma. Next base: position 5,778 of record JAZRYS010000245.1, on the reverse strand, counting down.
TTGTTTTCTCTATTTGAAGGACGGAGATTTCATCGTCCATAGCTTCAAGTAAATATGAAATCTCCCGTTGTTCTTTTATAGTAGATGGCATCAGAATCTTTATATCATTGAAATATTCTTTTGACAGATTGTATCTTGTAGCGCCCTGAGCCAATGTGCACATTACTTCACGACCTCTTTTTGTTCTAAAGAAATAAGCCAGAAAATTACCATACACTTCTGGATCACTCAATCTGTAACCAAAACAAAAACTATTTAAATATAGATTAGGAATCTCAGCATTTAAACATGCACAAATTCCAACTTCTTCTGGTGTTTCAGATGAAGTATTAAAAAATAAATCTCCATAATGGGTTGCATTCTGTTTTTCCGTAAGTTTCACATCTACTGGCTCAAATATGGAAATATCGAGTATTGCATTATTTAATACATTTAGAAATGTAATGTATTTTGCGTTTCCATGTCCAAAATCTTCTTTTCTTTTGCCAGATAAACCTGAATACGTTTTGCCTATTTTGCCAATTTCTTTTTCCACCCATTCATCAGTAAACCCAGGCAATCTTTTCTTTCCGCTGAGGAGTTCTTCCATTGCCCCCTCACGGATAAGTTGTTTCTTATGGATGGTGCGTTCAAGGTCATTTATCAGTTTGTCGATGCTGGATAGTGCTGATGCTATGTTTTGTTGCTCGGTAAGTGATGGAATTTCTATAGTTGATTTTAAGAAAAAATCTTTCGACAGATTATATCTTGTAGAACCTTGAGCTAACATTGTCATTAATTGACGTCCTTCCTTCCCTCTAAAATAATATGCAAGATACTTACCATCTACAATTGTTTGGTCTTTTATTCGAAACCCAAAACAAAAGCTATTCAGGTACAATCTTTCAACATCGATATTCAAGTAAGAACATAAACCAACTTCATCTATCGTCTCGGATGATGTGTTAAAGAATAAGTCACCTTTTTTACAAAGATTCTGCTTTTCGCTACTCTTGACATCAACTTTTTCAAATATAGTTGAATCAATGATCGGATTAGATAAGACATTCAAGAAAGTGATATACAGTGCATCACCATGTCCAAAATCAACTTTCGTTTTGCCAATTAATCCTGTAAAAGTAGAACCCAAAGACCCTATTTCCGTCTGCACCATCATAACTTATATCCCATTCTCAGCAGATACTCTTTCACCTTATCACGGTCTTCGTCGAGAGTCTGCTCCAACTCACTGAGCGTGAACTCATAACGCTCGTGCATCGCTGTGATATTCGATACCTCTTTCTGAATACTTTCCTGCATCTTCTGCTCGCATAGGGTCATGATGCTTGCACCCCATTTCTTGTCGATGACAAGGTGCTTGATCTCTTCTGTCGTGAGGGTGCTGTAACGTTCTGTCACCTTTGAAGTCAACTCCTTGACGAGCCTGTTTATATCCCTCTTTATTTCACTTGCCGAATCGTCATAATCCAACCACTCCTCCCAATGCTTAATCGTGTCTGTCATGTAATCCTTGTTTGCACGCTTGGCTGCAACAAGGGCTTTCTTCAGGTTTGCCTTGTTGAATTTCTGCTTTTCGAAGAAGGACTCGTCGAAATCTTCCTCAAAATCTTCAATGAGCATACCCTGTAAGCCAATGAACTCTTCGCGTGCAACCTCTCTCTCCTCAATGGCAGACCTCTCTTTTGCGAAATACTCGCTGATGACTATGTCAACAGGCAATAGGTCGGTGACAAGTTCCTTGTACGAATATTTCTCTTTCGGTTTCATCGTCTTGGGAGTTATGTCATCCTTATCTTTGCCTTTGTTTGCCTTTTTGTCCTCCACCTGTGGGGCGTCAGCCTTTGCCGTCCATCCACTGTCTGCAATCAGGAATAGGTCATCCTGCATAGTCTCGTTCCAATAGTTGAGCATCTGGTCGTATGCATCATAGCATTCCACCAGGCAACGACAATCAGCGGCATAGTCCTGCAGGAGTTGTCCCCAGGCAGGAATGAGCCTCTTTGGTTTGCAACCCTCAGTCAAGCCTTCGAGTTCAGGACGAATCTCTGCAAACCACTTTCCCATCATCTCTCGGAATGACTTGCTCTGCTGTCTGAAACTGTCGTCCTCGCTAACGATGTCATATACACTCTCGGCAGGACACGTGAGTCGGTAATACCCTTTACGTGCTGGCATCTCTTCAAAAAGTTTGGTGCGGAGTGTCGGACATATTGCCCATAATCCTCCCATTGCGTCAATGTCTGCGGCGGGTATCCCTCCATGCAGATGTGCATCAATGCACTGATGGATATCTTTATCTACGGGCGTTATGTAACGTGATATGTTGAGGTTGTATTTATTCTTCCTTATCTCGTCGAATGTTGCAAGGTGTGCGAAATGTGGAATCTCCTTACGCTGCATCCATGCATCGGTGATACGCTTGATGTCCTGCTCGCGCAAACGGTTCTTAGGTCCTTCTTTTTTGAAACCATCCTTTGCGTCAATCATGAATATTCCCTGACGGGCACGCGTGTGACGTTTGTCCAAAAGCAATATACAGGCAGGAATGCCAGTGCCGAAAAAAAGGTTTGCTGGCAGTCCGATTATACCCTCAATGATTTTCATCTCAACCAGTTTCTGGCGGATGTCACCCTCTGCATTGCCACGGAACAGAACGCCGTGTGGCAATATGACCGCTGCACGGCCTTCGTTGTCTTTCATCGACTTGATGATATGCAGCAGGAAAGCATAGTCGCCGCACTTCTCTGGTGGCGTAGGGATGTCAACATATTCCTTTCCGTCACTGTTTTTTCTCACTGTTCCCCAACGCCCATACTTATCCTGTTTCTGTGCGCCTTTTCGCCAGCTTTTTGCAGAGAATGGGGGATTTGCCACTACGTAATCGAATTGTCGCAGTGAATTTCCCTCCTTGAATTCCGGAGAATTTAGTGTGTCGTTATTCTCTATTTCAGGCGCTTCAACACCATGGATATACATATTCATCTTGGCCATATTGACGCTTGCCACGTCTTTCTCCTGTCCGAATATATCGCAGACTCTCCTGCCTTCAGAAGGGCTGTATGCAGCAGAAGCTTTGAGCAGCAACGACCCTGAACCACATGTCGGGTCGTATATGGTGATATAACCATCTTTCTCCTTGTCAATGCCTATCAGGCACGCCATGAGACGGCTCACTTCTGCCGGGGTATAGAATTGCCCTTTGCTCTTTCCGCTCTCCGCGGCAAAATTCTTCATCAGATATTCGTATGCGTCTCCTATAAGGTCGTCATCCTCAGCACGATTGTCCGCAAAGTTCAGCCCTGAGTACTGGAACACATTCAGCAGTTTGCCAACCGTTTTCACCAGGTCTTTGCCTTTGCCCAGATTGCTCTCGTCCTGAAATGAAGCCTTGTCAAGCACGCCGATAAGCTTGAATTCCTCTGCCCATTTCCCCAGCATTATGTCAATCTCCTCACCCACGTGTTCATCATTACGCAAACGCCACATGTCGTCAAAAGTACATCCTTCTGGAATCTCGAAAATCATCTCCCGTCCAGCCTTCTGCTTGTCCGACATATATTTCACAAACAGCAGCACCAACACATAGTTCTTGTAAAGACTTGCATCCATGCCCCCTCTCAACTGGTTGCACGACTCCCACAACATACTGTATAATTGCGTTTTCTTTATTGCCATCTTTCTTTGTTATTATCCATTTTTCGCCCGCGGCAAAGTTAGTGATTTTTTTTGGAAAAGACAAAACTTTCAGCCCAAAAATTATTCCATTTTATCTATAGGGTGGTTCTATTAATTAGGTTGAGACGATTTTGAAGTTTATTTTTAGCGGATTGCTGTGCGGAAGGAGGGCGTAGCAAGGCATTTATAGTTTTGCTTTTTAGCAAAACGGCCGCAGCGAGGGGAGCAATCTCCGATTGCGACGGAGGTAAATGCGGGCATTGTGACCGACTAATAATCAGCAAGATGCCAAAATTATTGCAAACCGAAGGCAATTAATATGAGCATATTATGTTTCCATGGCAAAAGTGCGACACTGTGACGCACTTTTTCGTCGGCATCCTTGTATCTCTCATAAAATCTCTTCATGTCCCACAGTTTTCGTAGTTTGCCATAGTGCTACTTGGTGCTTTTTGTTACTCGTTTCTTCTATAACTGGAACTTCTGGAACATCTGGAAAAGCGCAGCGTTCTAAGAGACCTAAGACTCTATATATAACCTTCCACATAACCCTTTGAACCGCCATCCAATTCGCCCATTTTCGTGACCCCACGAAAATGTTCATCCACTTCAAAATCCCCCATTTTTCATCCATTTTTGACGATTTAATCACCAAAAACCATCCGTTTTCGCCTCTCATTTTTGCCAAAATCTCCTCCCGGTAAGCCTCTCCTCATCCCCTCTCAAAAAACTTCAAAATTTCAACACCTTGATTTTCAGCCATTTTGAAAAATCCCATTACAATTGTTACAATTATTACAATTAAAAACCTGCCCTCAACCCCCACACCGATTACAAATAGAAAAGTATATATATATTTATTTTTATAATGTGTTTCTAAAGTACCCCCACGTTTTTAACTGTAATAATTGTAACAATTGTAATACCCACACAACAAACCCTCAAACGTACACTTAACGTAGCCCATACAGAGAATAATCGCCTCCTCCCCAAAAAAACACCCATCCAACAAAAAAAATCGACATTTTGCTTGAAAAACCGTCGCAAATGTGGTATATCATAGTGAGGGCGCAAAACTCCCGAGCCAACAGCAAAAAGACATCAGCCTATGAAAAAACGGATAATAATCCACGCAACCGACACCCCTGCCGACCTGCCTGTCACCCAAGACGACATCATGGCACTGTATTCCGAAGACCGCTACTCCGACCCAATGCCATACCACTACATCGTCAACACCGACGGCAAAATCCTCAAAGGAAAACCCGACCGCGAACTTTGTGTCCACTGTGGCAGATTCTCCCGCGACAGCATCTCCGTCGCTTACGCCGGTGGCATTCTCCCTGTCGAAGACAGCGATACAGGCGACTTCTGCAACACGATGAACGAAACACAGGAATCCGCACTCCGCTTCCTCATCGGACAACTCCACATCCGCCATCCCTCCGCCACCATCACCGGCGCAAACTCCCTCCTCTATCCCGCCGACGACCCCACCTACAACGAACCCTACTTCGATGTCCAACAATGGCTAAATCATACTGAAACACAAAAAAACTAATTGTTAAACCTTTTAATTCCCCCCCAAATTATGGCAATAGCAAAACCTATTTCCTTGCTCAAGAGCATCAGCGGCAAGCTGGACAAGAAAGACGATCAGGTCTTCTACGTCAAGTTCGGTAAGAACTTCGTATGGACCAACCGCGGCGTCCACAGTTTCAACACTGCCCAGATGGCTGCACAGACCACCCTCGCCCAGGCTGCTGCCCAGTTGAAGACCGTCATGGCAAACTCTACCCAAAGGGCACCTTACGAGTCTGCATTCAAGGCTCAGACCAAGTACCTGACCTTGCGTGGCTTCATCATGGCAGACCTTATCGCCCAGATAAGGGCTGCCGAAGAAGACTAATCCCCAACCGGATAGTCTGCTCAGTGCAGGGGCTTCCCTCCAAGCCCCTGCCTTTTTATTAAAGAATCCCGTATTTTACACCCTATACACACAGCCTGCTAAAACGCTGTTCTGCTGATATTTCAGCTGATTGCCTGCAAAGAAAGCGGATTTTCGACTCAATTTTTGACAGAATCGCAAATTGTGCAAAACTT
>JAZRYS010000244.1:0-2011 GCA_045600865.1 Candidatus Aphodosoma sp. | reverse complement strand
TTAACAGTATATCAACAAAATAAGCGGGCAACCAGCTATTACGCCGATTGTCCGCCTAACACAGATTCGAACAGCAAGAAACGCCTTATGCGACTCCTTCAAATATCTCTGTCCATTTCACGATAATAGTCTTTGCCTTAGCCCAGCAACCCTTATGGGACTCTTGTAGTCTGAAGTTTTTTAGTTCGCCAAAACGCTTCTGAGGGCTGTCAATTCCAATCTTACGTTCAGCAAGATGTTCAATTGCACGATGGAATGTAGTGTAGTTCACGTTCCTCTTGATTACTCCTGCTCGTATTAGAGATTTCAGCAGATAAGCAAGGCAGATAGGACCGGAATTCTCTTCAAGGAAACGGAGTATCTGTTGCTTTATGGCAGCTTTGTTACCCTTCAGAAGATTATCAATGCTGACAATCTCTGCTTTTCTTCCACGATTGCCTCCTGATTTGCTAAGTTCATAGGTGACATCTTTCCAAATCTCGGGATCGCATTTTGCTGCAGCGTCAGTCCATGACTCCTTGGTCTCAACACCGAGATCAATGCAGCCAGGAACCAAAGAACTGATGCAAGAATGAATCATTGCCATGTCCTCTTGGTCTAAAATGTCATCGGTCATAATGTCATTTAGTGTTCCTACCATCTTTGTTGCGCCACCGTCATACATCATGTAGTAATACATGCAACGGATAAGGTCATTGCCGTCATCGATGGTTTTGTTATGCAGATTACACAAGAGCTGAGGAACAGCAGACATACATGTGTCCATGTATTCTGTAGTTTCTTCAACGAGTGACAGACAATTATCCTTCGTAACTGCTTTCCCATCTTCCTTGCAGGCATCTGCAATGCAAGACTTTGCATATTGTGGTAGGCTGTCCCAAATGTCATCGGGTGAACCATAGCCTGGTAAAGAAGGGTTGTCGTCCTCTACCAATTCGTCTGGTAAGCAATCGCAGACAAGATCAAACATTGATTCCAATGCTGACGTGTCGCCAACGCTAATGTTATCCATCTTCTTTTTGAACTCAGCATACACATCTTCATGCTCTGCTTTCCATGCACAGATATTGAGTGCTGTTTCTTCACGCAACTTTGGTATGTTACCTACATTGCAAATTTCATCAAAGGTACACATTATATATTATTATAGAGATTATACTGCTTTATTTAGAAGTTGCAAGAGTTCTTGGTTCGACAACTTGGAAAGTTTCGACATGAGTTCATCACGCTGTGTGGATTCATCATCAAGAGCAAGCAGTTTTGAATTGTATTCCATCTGCATTTCAAGTGGATAGGTGTCGAGATAAACATTAGTCATGTCATTAGAGTTAGTAGAATGGCCCATACTTTCATCAATGTAGGTCTTCTCAACACCTGCATTACGGAGATTGGTAGCGAATGAGTGACGACACCATGTGCCTGATGGACGGATGGCCTTATCCCAACCAAGAACATCATGACAAATCTTAGTGACACGATCCTGAATGTTCGAGTTCTCTTGTGCTGTACGCTTTCTGCGTTCCTTCTCGCTCGTTACCCCATTGAATATTTCGGGGAATACATAGCCATCACGGGAAGGAGTAGCTGCTATCTCATCAAGGATTACCTGCAAAGGTTCGATGATTGGTATTACGACCTCGGAATCATTGGAACTTCTATCGGCAGTCTTCTTGCGATTGAAGAGGAAGGCTCGTTTGCCAGTTTGGAAATAGTAGTCATTATACTGCAAGCGTGCTGCATCTGCAAGGTTGAAACCGTTGCATAGATACTGAGCCAAGAACAGACCAAGGGAGTAGTGGGCACGTTCTGCATATCCTTTCTTCCATGTGTCAGGATAGTTCTTGTTGACAAACACGTTGTATAGTTCGGTGAACTGCTCTCTCTTAAGATAGACTTTCTTCTTCACCTTGCTCCTTGGAATACTAACCAGATGCTTCTCCTTTTTATTAGAGAAGGGATAAGTCACATCCAAGAGATAACCTTGGCTTCGGCATACATTCCAGATGGTTCG
>JAZRYS010000243.1:0-1099 GCA_045600865.1 Candidatus Aphodosoma sp. | reverse complement strand
AAGTGAATCTCCAGTGCCACCAGATGGCACAGCCTCAATTGAGATTGTGTGGTTTCCAGCTTCTACAGTTGTACTTGCTGATACTTGACCTGCTCCAAGTTCAACACCGTCAATCTTTACAACCAATGCAGAGGCTGCAATTGGAGCCGAGCCAACCACTTCCTTTGTGAGTTCACAATCATAAGGACCTCCTGCTATTTCCTCAAACTCTGCTGACAGAGTGAGGTCAGCCTGAACGTTTGCAATGGCGCGTGTTCGGTTGGTGTCGTTGTCGCTCCACTTCTTGAACTGATACCCTGTACTTGGTATTGCCTTAATGACGATTGAATCACCCTTAGCAATTGTCTTTGAAGATGTTGAGCCTTGTGCAGAGTCACCAGCCTGAACCTGACCACCTGTTCCAGCAGTCAAAGAAACGGTTACCTGCTCAGCTGGTGGGATTGCCTGGAAGTGAGCTACAACTGTTACATCAGTTGCTGGCATGTCAAAATCTGTGCATGTTGCATCGTCTGAGAACTTTTCGCCACCGCGATACCAACCAGCGAATTCATAACCACTCTTTGCGTTTGCGCTGAATGTTGGGTTGTCACCCTCAGCGAACAAACCGCCACCGCTTACGGTACCCTTGTTTGTGTCTTCGCTCTGAACGGTCAGAAGATACATTCCTTCAGGACGTGTGCTTTCACCACCAAAGATGTAAGCGTCTGCCTGAGTTTCACCGTAAGATGCTGCTGCTCTTTCAAGTTGTTCGTCGCTTGAATACTGCTCGATCAGTTCAAAATCGTTTGCTGCGAGATACTGAGTAGAAACCTTGCGGCTGCTCTTGCGAGCATGAACCCAACCGTAAGCACCAACTACTTCGCTACAATCAGAAGCAAGACAACCGTCGATTACTTCGTCGAAGCCAAGTCCTGCTGGAAGCGGATTTGTGTCTGCCTGGTCAAGTACGATTTGGTTTGGTTCGCACTTAACGTAAGGAGTGCCCATGAAATCAACCTGCTTCAATGCGAAGAATGTCAGAGCATCGCCCTTCTGGAATGCTGGGTTGTTGTCAATGATAAGCTTTGACAAATCACCGATTGACATTCCTTCGATGGCA
>JAZRYS010000242.1:0-22769 GCA_045600865.1 Candidatus Aphodosoma sp. | reverse complement strand
AAATTATTTTTGTGAAAAATGCGGACAATCATTTTTTTTTACATTATTTTTAGTAAAAAATGATGAGGTAAAATAATATTCTTTTTTTGTTCATTTACGGACAAAACAGTTACGTGTGTATCAAGTTTAGCCAAATTATGGTTCTATCAACGTATTTTTGCATCATCATAACTTAACAATTGCATTCCCATGATGATTCCAATATTTCAACGTTGAACAGGTAGAAAAAAGCCCAACCTAATGGCTGGGCTCTTATTGAAATTCAAATTAATGACTATCACAAGGAAATGTTGAGTGCATTTTCAATGGCTTGTGTCATACAAGCTGATGGAAGTTCATGCCCTTTAAGTATCGGCATTAACTCAGCGCGTGAAATACCAAGCAAAGTGGAGAGTGCAACCTCATTAATGCCCTTGTTTTCCATAGCATTGAGCATATTCATTGCCACCTTGCGTGCCTTGCGACGAGTTTCCTGATTGGCAAGGCGTGCTTCTGCGTTTTCCCTCCAACGTGATGGAGTTGGAGAAGCAAACTGTTTGAGTCTTTCTGCTGTTTCGTACATGACAACTCTCCTTTCTTTAATTAGTTTCTGCCAAATAGTCAACAAAACTATCAGTGTCTATGATATGGTTCTGTAAGAGAAACTGACGAACATGTTCTTGTTTGAGCAGTTCCATCAAGGTATGTTCACGCTCCTGCATTGTTCGTGTCAGTTTAATTGCTCCACCTGTGATAATGTAACATCCATCCTGAAGTTTTAAAGCATATATTCTCAACCATGAACGATGATGGGTGATTGTCTTGGGGTTGGCTTTCTCACGATTCAATGTCAATTCCGTTGTTTGCCAATTGTTGAGTGGACGGAACAACTCGTCAAGGTTTGCCTCAGGTGATATGTCAAGAATCTTGCACTGGAGGATATCACTATCCTCTGCTGTCATATCTACAGCAACATCAACATCGGTAATTTGGAAGTAGTTCTGGAGATCTGCATAATTTTTCTTGAAGAACTCGCGCAGCCACAAAACATCATCCCATTGGTCAAATACAGTATTGAGGATGTTGTCTTCGTTACCCTCATAGTGTACAGCCCAAAGTCTGTTATCACCTGTTATATCGTCAAATCCTATTATTTTGTTCAAATAATTAATGCCCTTAATTGAGCGGTTACGCGGTCTAAGACCGCAAAGGTAATACTTTTTTCTCAATTTCAATCAATTCATATGTTGAAAAACGCAATTTATATGCATTTTTAACTATTTATACACGAGTTCGGGATAAGAAATCTCAAAATAAAGCCAATTGCAATTCGTTTTCCACATGTACCGGCAGTGCAGCTGGCTTGTTGTCATAGAAGCAGTATGTAGCCAGTGCCGAACATAGGTTCATGATGAAATTATGTACAGATCTGTGGTGTGAATGTACAAGGTTTCCCTTTGTCTTCAGGAGCTCGTTTATGCACTCGATGATGTATCTCCTCCTCAGCATTATCTTGTCAGACATTGGCATGAGCTTGTTCTTCATGTTTGCCTTGAGTCCATGCACGAGCTGTATGCCCTGCTCGAACAGCATGTCGAATAGTCCCTGCTTGATATATTCCCTGTCGGCAAACACCTTCCCGTACAGTTCTGTAATATGCAAGATGCAGATGAACCACCCTGCGGTCGCTCCATCCTTGCGCTACCGCGGGTCGGCTGAAAGAACCCGGTAAAACAAAATAAAGCGGCGCACGCACCGCTTTACATGTTTTTATGGACATCTGCCCGTGCACAAATGAATTTGTTCACGGGCAGATGTCCATAAAACAAAAACAGAGAGCAAAACTCTCTGTTTTTGTTTTACCGGTTTCTTGTCGGGATGAAAGGATTCGAACCTTCGACCCCCTGGTCCCAAACCAGGTATTCTAACCGGACTGAACTACATCCCGAATGCTTTCTTCTAAAAAGCGGTGCAAAATTACATCTATTTTTAAACAAATGCAAGAAATCAGCATTTTTTTTGAAAAACAGGCTTTTCCGGTTAACCTGTTCTACCTCCCATCAGAACAGAGGTTGTCCGTGGCATCAACTTGCGCAAGCAATAATAACATAAGACAAGAATAGCAATCGTAATTGCCGGAGCTGAAAAGTATCTGACAATCAAGCCAATCTGATTTGCTGGCAAAAAGCCACTCAGGACAGTACGAATACCAGGAAGCAATATCGGCTCATGCGCGGCAAATATGAAAAATGAGCTGGCCGAAAGAAACGGATTGACTTTAAGGAGGTTCCGCTCAAAAAGAAAAGCAACAACACCTATGGTTGAAGCAGAACCAAACAGTTTGAACAGTCTGTGTACATACCCATACAATACATCATGATACCCGGCTGTTAAAGTCCTCAATATAAAAAGCAGGCATGCTATAACCGTTACAATAACTATCTTATTTCTAAAGAAAACCGTAAAATCAATATTATGGATTGAGAAATAGGCTCCCAAAGCAAAAAAGAAAAATCCTTCAGATGAGAATCCCGGAAATTCTATCCAATATTGAAAGACATATGACAAATAAAGGACAGACAAGCCCACGATGCCGGTTCGCTTGACAAACTGAAATATAATTGGGGCCAGAATCACAATCACCATCAAATCACGGATAAACCACAAAGGATAATCGACAGGTTGTCCATATGCATCACAACTCCAGAAAGCTCTTGGTCCGCCTATGTATTGGTACCAGTTTTCACCGCTTCCGTCAGTAATGAAACCCAGATAAAGCGCCAATACGGTAAAACAGATTGCAATTACATTCCATAGGACATATGGAACAAGTATTGTTTTTACTCTTTTCCTGAGTTTATTGACCCAAGTTTCCATATTCCATTCTTCCATTCCAACAAAAAAAAGATATCCTGAAATAATAAAAAAAATGGGAACAGCCAATCTGCAAAGACCTTCAGAAATCAAGATTCTTATTGTATCATATACACCAAAACGACATGAAATCACATCATTCCCGTCTAAAGGCTTACCATCCACATGTATAAAGACAACTGCTACAATACATAAAAATCTAAGCCATTCTATAGCATTTGATTTTACTGAATCGGATTTCATTGACAAAAGCGCAAAGATATGTTGCAAAAATAAGATTATTTTGCATAACAGTCCAGTTGGAATTGGAAAAATCACGGTAAATTATTGGGAAAAATACGTCTGCAAACAAATTTCTTCTTATTATTAAGGTATGGATAACTATTTTTTTTGCTAATTTTGCGGTTCAAAACCAAGAATCTTTGCAACAGATTCCAAAGAAACGGATAATTATTCAATACAATATGTTCAGAACAAAAACTTGTGGAGAACTCAGACTGGAAAATGCCGGACAGAAAGTCACACTGGCAGGTTGGGTTCAACGCGTCCGTAAAATGGGCGGTATGATTTTTGTTGACCTGCGTGACCGTTATGGTATAACACAGCTGGTCTTCAATGAAAGTGCAGATGCAGAACTTTGCAAAGCGGCATCGCAACTGGGTCGCGAATTTGTAATTCAGGTCAAGGGAACTGTAAGCGAACGCAGTTCAAAGAACCCCAAAATGCCAACAGGAGACATTGAGATTCTTGTTGAACAGCTTAACGTCATCAACCAGGCTCTTACACCGCCTTTCACAATAGAAGACAATACAGACGGCGGAGATGACATCCGCATGAAATACCGTTATCTTGATCTGCGCCGCACAGCAGTACGCGCAAATCTGGAGTTGCGTCACAAGATTGTCATGGAAATACGCAAGTTCCTGGACGGTTTGAACTTTATGGAGGTTGAGACTCCTATTCTCATCAACTCAACTCCGGAAGGTGCACGTGACTTTGTTGTTCCGTCACGCATGAACCCGGGACAGTTCTATGCCCTGCCACAGAGCCCGCAGATTCTGAAACAGCTTCTTATGGTATCGGGCTTTGACCGTTATTTCCAGATTGCAAAATGTTTCCGCGACGAGGACCTTCGCGCAGACCGTCAGCCTGAATTCACACAGATTGACTGCGAAATGTCTTTCGTTGAACAGGAAGATATCATAGGAATTTTTGAATCCCTTGCAAAACATCTGTTCAAGACAATACTCGGCATCGACATGAAAGAAGCTTTCCCGCGCATGACATGGCAGGATGCAATGAAGTATTACGGCAGCGACAAACCGGACATGCGTTTTGACATGCGTTTTGTAGAGATTGACAACATAATGAAAGGACACGGATTCGGTGTATTTGACAGTGCCGCATACATTGGCGGTATCTGCACAAAAGGGGCTGCAAGTTATACACGCAAGCAGATCGATGCCCTGACAGAATTTGTAAAACGTCCGCAAATCGGAGCCAAAGGTTTGGTTTACGCACGCGTTGAGCAGGACGGAAGCGTCAAGTCAAGCGTTGACAAGTTCTACACACAGGATGTTCTTCAGGAAATGAAAAAGGCATTCAATGCCGAGGCCGGCGATTTGATTCTTATCCTCAGCGGAGACGATGCCATGAAAACCCGCAAGCAGCTTTCGGAACTGCGTCTTGAGATGGCATCGCAACTTGGACTAAGAGACAAGGACAAGTTTGTATGTCTTTGGGTTATTGATTTCCCAATGTACGAATGGAGCGAGGAAGAAAACCGTCTTATGGCTATGCACCACCCGTTCACATCGCCTAAGCTGGAAGATGTGGATATGCTTGACACCAATCCGGAGAGTGTAAGGGCAAACGCATACGATATGGTTATCAACGGCGTTGAAGTTGGCGGCGGTTCCATACGTATTCATGACTCAGTACTGCAGCAGAAAATATTCAAGGTTCTTGGCTTTACACCTGAACAGGCACAGCAGAAATTCGGATTCCTGATGAATGCATTCAAATACGGAGCACCACCTCACGGAGGTCTGGCATTCGGTCTCGACCGTCTTGTCAGTCTGTTTGCAAAACTTGACAGCATCCGTGACTGCATTGCGTTCCCAAAGAACAACTCCGGCCGCGATGTCATGCTCGATGCCCCCGGCTATCTGGACCAGTCACAGCTTGACGAACTTAAAATTTCAATCAACAACAAGTAAAAACATATTCGCAACACTACGCTATGGATATTAACGAGTTAAACGATCAGCAACAATACAGAAGAAACAGTTTGAATGAATTGCGTGCCATGGGCATCGACCCGTATCCGGCAGCGATGTACCCTACAAACGCATTTTCTACAGATATAAAGGCAGAATTCAAAGACGATCAGGAACCTAAACGCCAGGTATGCATTGCAGGCCGTTTAATGAGCCGCCGCGTTATGGGAAAGGCATCGTTCATTGAACTTCAGGACTCAAAAGGACGCATTCAGGTATATATTACCCGCGATGACATTTGTCCCGATGCCGAAAACACCGACATGTACAACAAAGTGTTCAAGAAACTGCTTGACATTGGAGATTTTATCGGTATTGAAGGTTTTGTATTCCGCACACAGATGGGAGAAATCACAGTTCATGCACAGCGCCTGACAGTTCTTGCAAAATCCCTGCGTCCGCTGCCAATTGTAAAATACAAAGACGGTGTTGCATATGACCGTTTTGACGATCCTGATCTGCGTTACCGCCAGCGCTACGTTGACCTTGTTGTAAATGACGGCGTAAAGGAGACTTTCCTGAAACGTTCAAAGATTCTCAAGACAATGCGTGCCGTTCTTGACGAGGCCGGCTACACAGAGGTTGAGACACCGGTTCTGCAGTCCATTCCAGGTGGTGCTGCAGCACGTCCGTTCATTACCCACCACAACTCTCTGGATATAGACCTGTATTGCCGCATAGCAACAGAGCTTTACCTTAAGCGTCTTATTGTAGGCGGTTTTGAGGGTGTGTATGAAATTGGCAAGAACTTCCGTAACGAGGGTATGGACAAGAACCACAACCCTGAATTCACATGTATGGAACTTTACGTTCAGTACAAGGATTATATATGGATGATGGACTTTACCGAAAAACTTCTGGAGCGGATATGTACCGAAGTTAACGGCAAACCGGAAGCAACTATCGGAGAAAACACAATCAGTTTCAAGGCTCCGTTCAAGCGTATTTCCATTCTCGACTCAATAAAAGAAAAAACCGGATATGACCTTGAAGGCAAGTCCGAGGACGAAATCCGTGCCGTATGCAAAGCTCTCAAAATGGACGTTGACCCAAGTATGGGCAAGGGCAAGCTCATTGATGAAATATTCGGTGAGTTCTGCGAGGGTACATACATACAGCCTACATTCATTACTGACTACCCTGTTGAGATGTCTCCTCTTACCAAGATGCACCGCAGCAAGGCTGGTCTTACAGAACGTTTTGAGCTGATGGTCAACGGTAAGGAACTGGCCAACGCTTACAGCGAGCTGAACGACCCTATTGACCAATATGAGCGTTTCCAGGATCAGTTGCGCTTAAGCCAGAAAGGAGATGACGAGGCCATGTTCATTGATCAGGACTTTGTACGTGCTCTTGAATACGGTATGCCTCCAACAAGCGGCATCGGCATCGGCATTGACCGTCTTGTAATGATTCTTACAGGCAAACCTACAATTCAGGAAGTTCTGCTCTTCCCTCAGATGAAGCCTGAGCCAAAAGATACACCTGCAGAGAAACAGGAATAATTACTAACATAAAACTTATTTTATGGGATTTCCAAAAGGTAAACTTGCAATTATGGGTGGCGGAAGCTGGGCTACTGCCATTGCCAAAATCATTCTTACATACGAAGATTCCATCAACTGGTACATACGCCGCGAGGACCGCATTGCGGATTTCAAACGCTTGGGACACAACCCGGCATACCTTACCAGCGTACAATTCAACATCAACCAGATTAATTTCTATTCAGACATTGATCAGGTTGTAAGAGATTCAGAGGTTCTGATATTTGTGACTCCGTCGCCATATTTCAAGACTCATCTGAAAAATCTGACACTGCCGCTCAGAGACAGATTCATTGTTTCTGCAGTCAAAGGTATTGTTCCTGACGACAACCTTATCATGTCAGAGTATTTCCATAAGTTCTACGGAGTGCCGCAGGAAAACATTGCCGTAGTGGCAGGTCCGTGCCACGCTGAAGAGGTTGCAATGGAACGCCGTTCATATCTGACAATAGGATGCACGGACATTGAATCGGCCGCTGCTTTGGCAAAAAAATTCACAAACAGCTACGTTAAGACATCAACCAGCATAGATGTAGCCGGAATAGAGTTCAGTTCCGTTCTTAAAAACGTGTATGCTTTAGCTGCCGGTGTATGCAACGGCTTGAAATACGGAGACAATTTCCAGGCAGTGCTTATTTCCAATGCCATTCAGGAAATGAACCATTTTCTTGAAGTGGCAAGACCATGGCCGGACAGAGCCGTTAACGATTCAGTTTATCTGGGCGATCTTCTTGTTACCGCATACTCAAAGTTCTCCCGCAACCGCGTATTCGGTACAATGATAGGTAAAGGATATTCCGTAACGGCAGCTCAAATGGAAATGGAGATGATAGCGGAAGGCTACTACGGAGTCAAGTGCATGAAAGAGATAAATGAGCACTACAGAGTAAATATGCCTATTCTCGATGCCATGTACAACATTCTTTATGAACACATACAGCCCACAATGGCTATCAAATTACTGACAGACTGTTTCAAATAATCAGCTTATGATAACAATAGATATAAACCAGATAGGGAAAGAACGACTCTCCAAACTTGAAAGTTACAAAGCCAGTGTTGCCGCTGCTCTTGCCACTCTTGAAAGCAGGAACGGTGCCGGAAACGATTTTACCGGCTGGCTTGACCTTCCTTGTGAAATCACACCCGATTTCATAGCAGAAATTGATGCCGCAGCAAAGACATTGCGTGAGAACTGCAGCGTAGTTGTGGTAGCAGGTATAGGAGGCAGTTATCTTGGTGCACGCGCAGTCATTGAAGCATTCGCAAACAGTTTCCAGTGGCTGATCGGTGACAAAAAGAATCCCACAATAGTATTTGCAGGACACAATATATCAGAAGATTACCTGTTTGAGCTCACAGAGTTTCTGAAAGACAAGGATTTTGGTGTAATCAACATTTCAAAATCGGGAACTACAACAGAAACTGCTCTTGCATTCCGTCTGCTCAAAGCGCAGTGCGAAAAACAACGCGGAATTGATATGGCACGCAAAGTGATTGTTGCCATAACCGATGCTAAAAAAGGTGCTGCCCGCACTACTGCAGATAAAGAAGGTTACAAAAGTTTCATCATTCCTGACAATGTTGGCGGCCGTTACTCAGTACTGACCCCCGTTGGACTCCTGCCTATTGCCGTTGCAGGTTACGATATCAAGAAACTTGTTGAGGGAGCCTGCGACATGCGCCTGAGAACACTGGGCAGTGTACCTTTCGAGCAGAATCCGGCAGCCGTATATGCAGCAGCCCGCAACCTATTATATAAAGGTGGAAAGAAAATAGAGATTCTGGTCAACTTCTGTCCAAAGCTGCATTTCTTTGCAGAATGGTGGAAACAGCTTTATGGTGAATCAGAGGGGAAAGACGGCAAAGCCATCTACCCTGCCAGCGTTGATTTCTCAACAGACCTTCACTCTATGGGACAATGGATACAGCAGGGAGAGCGCACCATCTTTGAAACTGTAATCTCAGTTGACAATGTTCAGCACAGTCTTATAGTACCATCCGATGCCGAAAACGTTGACGGCCTCAATTTCCTTGCCGGCAAACACGTTGACCAGGTAAACAAGATGGCAGAACTGGGAACACGCCTTGCACACATTGACGGCGGAGTACCGAACATACGCATCACACTGCCCCAGCTTAACGAATACTGGTTGGGACAGCTCATATACATGTTTGAAAAAGCATGCGGTATATCAGGTTATCTGCTTGGAGTAAATCCTTTTGACCAACCGGGTGTTGAAGCATACAAAAAGAACATGTTCGCCCTGTTGGACAAACCGGGATATGAAAAAGAGTCTGCTCTCATCAAGGATAAAATAAAAGCTCTGGAATAATAAGGACCTGTTTGAAATGGCGTTCAGCATAAAGGAAAAACAAGCTTTTCTGTTCGATATGGACGGAGTTCTTTACAACTCCATGCCAAATCATGCCCGCGCATGGGTAGAAGCCATGAACCGCACCGGCATAAGCATGAAAACAGAGGATGTCTATATGCAGGAAGGTTGCACTGGTCCACAGGTTATAAAGAACATGGGGCGCGAGCGCAACGATCTTAATGTAACAGACCAGATGTGCCAGGATATCTACCGTCTCAAGTCTGAAATCTTCCGTTCAATGGGGAAAGTGGATATAATGCCCGGTGCATTGGATGTTTTTGAAAAAATAAAACAGGCCGGAAAGACTATTGTCATAGTAACAGGTTCCGGTCAGCCCGATATGATAAACCGTCTGCTTACAGATTTTGGAGCATACGTTACAAGAGACATGATGGTAACTGCATTCGAAGTCAAACGCGGCAAACCTTACCCGGATCCGTATCTTGCCGGACTGCAGAAAGCGGGTGTGGGTCCCAGCCAGGCTGTAGTAATAGAAAACGCTCCGTATGGTGTACGTGCCGGAGTTGCTGCAGGCATAGATGTAATAGCACTCAACACAGGACCGCTGGAAGACAGGTTTCTGCTTCAGGAAGGAGCAAAAATACTCTACCCTTCCATGAGCGCATTCTGTCAGAACTGGGATGAACTGAACAAATAAAAGCATAAATGACAAGCGTAGTTGCAGGAATAGATATAGGAGGAACCAACACAAAGATTGGATTGGTCAGTGCTGAAGGCAAGATTATTGCCAGCAACACTTTATCCACAGCCAAATATGTGCAATTCCCCGATTACATAGACGCCATAAGTTCAGCAATCAATGATTTAATGATTGCACAGGACGCCCAGCTCAAGGCTGTAGGAATAGGCGCGGCCAGCGCAAATTACAAAACAGGTTGCATTGAACATGCAGCAAACCTGCCGTGGAAAGGCATAGAACCTATATGCAAAGAACTATCGGGCAGGCTTGGCGTTCCGGTTTATCTTGAGAACGATGCCAACGCCGCCGCCCTTGGAGAACTGAAATACGGTGCAGCACGCGGTCTTGAAGATATGGTAATGATTACTCTGGGGACAGGTGTAGGCGGAGGTGTGATCAGCCACGGAAAGCTTATTCACGGAGCAAACAGTTGCGGTGGAGAGGTTGGACACCTGCGTATTGACTATTCCGACAATGCCCGCCAGTGCGGCTGCGGCTCACAGGGTTGTCTTGAAACCTACTGTTCAGCCACAGGCGTAGTACGCACAGCCAAAGAGATGTACGGCGATAGCAAACAGGCGTTGACATCGCTTGAAATATATAACGCAGCATGCAGTGGGGACCAGACTGCAATAGAGATTTTCAAAACGGTGGGCAAGCAGCTTGGACGGGCGATGGCTCTGATTATTCAGGTCACCGACCCGCAGGCCATAGTGCTGTTCGGCGGACTTGCAGCAGCAAACAAGTTCTTCATGCCCTCTCTTGAAGAAGAAATGAACAAAAACATAATGCCTATTCTACGTGGCAAGTGCAAGGTTCTCATTTCTACACTCAATGGGGCAGATGCCGCCATACTGGGTGCTGCAGCCACCATACCAACAAACGTATTAAACAACTAAAAAAATAGACATAATGGAAAACGAAAACAAATTCATCTCTCTTTCTTACGAGTTATACATTTCACAAAACGGAGAAGAGCCGCAGTTCTTTGAGGCTGCCCCAAAAGAAAAACCGTTTGAATTCGTATCAGGCCTTAACTACACACTTGACCTGTTTGAAAAGAATGTTGTAAAACTTGAAAAGGGAGCATCTTTTGAATTCACTATCCCTGCCGCTCAAGGTTACGGATTATATGACAAGGAAAACGTACTTGAACTTGACAAAGGCATATTCATGCGTAACGGAAAGTTTGACAGCGAGCATGTAAAAGAGGGACAGATTATTCCTCTTTCTGACGGAACACAGACCTTCAATGCTCTCGTTACACAGATTCTTGAAGAGAAGGTTGTTGTTGACCTTAACCACCCTCTGGCAGGCGATGACCTTACTTTCAAAGGTGTGATACTGGAGAACAGAGAGGCTACCGTAGAAGAGGTTGCAGAATTTGCAAAACAGCTCAGCGGCGGATGCGGCTGCGGATGTGACTCTTGCGACTGCGGTTGCGAACATGACCACGGATGCGGAGACCACGACCACGGATGCGGTTGCGGATGCCACTAAAAAATATTTATACAATTTGCCTTTTACTGCAAAAAGGTGTAATTTTGTAAGTTTTGAAAAATCAGGGATAAATAATGAAACATCCATTAAGAAGCGATGATACAACCGTAGGCCGCAGAATGGCTGCAGCCAGGGCTTTGTGGGTCGCCAACGGCATGAAGAAAGAGCAGATGGGCAAGCCCATCATTGCTATTGCAAACTCTTTCACACAGTTTGTACCGGGACACACACATCTGCATGAAATAGGTCAGATTGTAAAGGCAGAGATTGAGAAACTTGGCTGCTTTGCAGCAGAGTTCAACACCATAGCCATAGACGATGGCATCGCCATGGGTCATGACGGTATGCTCTACTCACTGCCCTCACGCGATATTATTGCAGACAGTGTTGAGTATATGGTCAATGCACATAAAGCCGATGCCCTTGTCTGCATAAGCAACTGTGACAAGATTACTCCGGGTATGCTTATGGCAACAATGCGTCTGAACATCCCTACAGTTTTTGTCAGCGGTGGTCCTATGGAAGCCGGAAGACTTGGAGATGAGAACCTTGATCTGATTGACGCCATGATCAAGTCTGCAGACACATCGTGCACAGACGAATATGTAGCACAGGTTGAAAAGACAGCCTGCCCCACATGCGGCTGCTGCAGCGGTATGTTCACTGCAAACTCCATGAACTGTCTTACTGAAGCGTTAGGTTTTGCACTTCCGGGCAACGGAACTGTGCTTGCAACCCACGCAAACCGCATTCAGCTGTTCAAAGATGCCGCCAAACTGATTGTTGAGAATGCATTCAAATATTACCGTGACGGCGATGACAGCGTGCTGCCACTCAGCATTGCCACAAAACCGGCATTCCTCAATGCCATGTCTCTTGACATTGCTATGGGCGGTTCAACAAACACAATTCTGCACCTGCTGGCAGTTGCCCAAGAGGCAGGAGTTGACTTTACAATGGCAGACATCGACGCTCTGTCACGCAAAGTTCCATGCTTGTGCAAAGTTGCACCGAACACCCAGATATATCACGTTCAGGATGTAAACCGCGCAGGCGGTGTACTCAATATACTTGCACAGCTTTCCGCAGCCGGACTGCTTGACCGCAGTGCAAAAAGCGTAACCGGAATGAACTACGGACAGCTTACAGATAAATATTCGCTCAGCAAAGCACAGCCCGATGCCGACGCCCTGCGCATATACAGCAGTGCCCCGGCAAACAGGTTCTGCATAGAGATGGGCGCACAGAACTGCACATACCCCACACTTGATACAGACCGTGCACAGGGTTGCATACGCGATATGGAGCATGCCTACACCAAAGACGGAGGTCTTGCCGTATTGAAGGGAAATATTGCTGTTGACGGCTGCGTTGTAAAAACCGCAGGTGTTGATGAGTCTTTATGGCACTTTGAAGGTCCTGCAAAAGTATTTGATTCACAGGAAGATGCCGTTGAAGGAATTCTTGGAGGCAAGGTTGTAGCCGGTGATGTTGTAGTTATCACACACGAAGGTCCGAAAGGCGGACCGGGTATGCAGGAGATGCTCTACCCCACATCTTACCTCAAGTCACGCCATCTTGGCAAGGAATGTGCTCTTATAACAGACGGCCGTTTCAGCGGCGGAACATCCGGTCTCAGCATTGGACATGTTTCACCGGAAGCTGCCAGCGGCGGAGCAATAGGAAAAATAATTGATGGAGATATAATTGAGATTGACATACCATCCCGTTCAATCAACGTACGCCTTAGCAAAGCTGAACTTGAAGCTCGCCCAATGCGTCCGTTGCAGCGCAAGCGTGTTGTTGCAAAGAGCCTGAAAGCTTATGCCAACATGGTCAGCTCTGCAGATAAAGGCGGTGTTAGAATTATAGAATAACTTTTACACTATGGGTGCAAAAATCAAAGGATCCGAAATCTTACTCAAAGCACTTACTGAGCAGAAGGTAGATACAATCTTTGCCTACCCCGGCGGTAACATCATATCCGTCTTTGATGTAATGATGGACTATCGTGATAAAATCAACCAGATTCTGGTACGTCATGAACAGGGTGCCGCACACGCAGCAGAAGGCTATGCGCGTGTCTCAGGCCGAGTGGGCGTGGCAATAGTCACCAGCGGACCCGGTGTGACCAACACCATAACCGGTATTGCCGATGCAATGCTGGACAGCACCCCTATTGTTGTAATTGCAGGACAGGCTGCAAGTACAGCACTTGGCACCGATGCCTTTCAGGAGGTTGATCTGGTTGGCATCACCCAGCCAATTACAAAATGGAGTTACCAGATTCGCCGCACTGAAGATATAACAATGGCTGTAGCCAAAGCATTCTATATTGCAAGCACAGGCCGCCCTGGTCCTGTTGTGCTTGACTTCACAAAAGATGCGCAGGCAGGTCTTGCGGAATACAAGCCCTATTCAATAGACTATATCCGCAGCTATATACCCAAAACCGATGTCAGCCCCGCCGCAATTGGGCAGGCTGCAGAACTGATTGACAACTGCAAAAAGCCGTTGGTTCTTGTAGGCCAGGGTGTTGAGCTTGCAGGTGCGCAGCAGGAATTGAAAGATTTCATAGAGAAAGGCAATCTGCCGGCAGCACGCACGTTGCTGGGATTGTCCGCCCTGTCGTCAGACCATCCGCTCAACATGGGTATGCTCGGTCTGCACGGCAACGCTGCTCCTAACATTCTTACCAATCAGGCAGATTTAATTATTGCCGTAGGAATGCGTTTTGACGACCGTGTAACGGGTGTAGTTGCCAATTATGCAAAGAAAGCAAAGATTATACATCTTGATATAGACAAGTCTGAAATAGGAAAGATTGTACCATGCGATGTACCTATCTTAGGTGATTGCAAGGAGTCTCTGCCTATGCTTACAGCACGCATCAAGAAGAACAGCCACGCTGATTGGATAAAGGAATTTGCTCCTTTGGCACAAAAAGAGAAAGAACTTGTCATTGACAAGGCTATAGCGCCGGCATCGGGTCCAATTAAGATGGGTGAAACGGTACATCAGGTTGCTCTTCAGGCACCGGACAACACAGTCATGGTTACAGACGTTGGTCTTAACCAGATGTTTGCAGTGCGCTATTTCAAATACCTTGCCAAGCGCAGTATTGTATCGTCCGGAGGACTGGGTACAATGGGATTTGCCATTCCGGCCGCTATCGGTGCAGCAACAGGCGCTCCCGAAAGACCGGTAATCATGTTTGCAGGAGACGGTGGCATACAGATGACCATGCAGGAATTCGGCACCATAATGGAGTATCATATTCCTGTCAAGATGGTTGTCATGAACAATCACTATCTTGGAAATGTACGTCAGTGGCAGCATCTTATGTTTAATGACCGCTACTCTCTGACACACATGCTCAGCCCTATGTATCAGGATATTGCCGCAGCATACGGGTTTGATTACATAAGGGTGGAAAAACGCCAGGATCTGGAGGCCGGCATAAAGGCAATGCTTGCCGCCAAAGGGCCGTTCTTCCTGGAAGTTGTAGTTGAAGACGAAGAAAATGTCTGGCCTATGATTCGTCCGGGCTCGGATGTTGACCAAGTATATTACGGACCTCAAGACTGAATTGACAATGGAAACGGAAAAGAAACTTTATACGCTGATTGTACATTCCGAAAACGTAGCCGGTATTCTGAACCAGATAACGGCTGTATTCACCCGTCGTCAGATTAACATTGAGAGTTTGAATGTGTCGGCATCGTCTATTGAAGGCGTACACCGCTACACTATTACCGCATATGCCACACGCAGCGAAATTGAGCGTGTAGTACTGCAGATTGAGCGCAAGGTCGATGTACTGCAGTGCCAGTTCTTTGAGGACAGCGAAATCTTCATGCAGGAGATTGCTCTCTTCAAGATTATTACATCGGTCATGATGAGTAATCCTGAGGTTTCTCAGATTATCAGAAAGTATCAGGCTAACATTATTGAGGTTAACCCTACTTTCAGTGTTGTTGAAAAGTCCGGTAAAAAGGACCATATTATGGATTTGAACCGCGAGTTGGCAGGAACAGGCTGTATTCTGCAGTTTGTCAGTTCCGGACGTATTGCCATTACGCGTGCCCGCATTGAGCACGTGAGCGAATATCTGGACAAGATTTCCCGCCGCTACGCAAAAAATTGAATTTCAGTAACTTTTTTATAATAAAAAAACAAAATGGCTAAATTAAATTTTGGCGGTGTCATTGAAGAGGTAATGACCCGCGAAGAGTTTCCATTGGAGAAAGCTCGCGAAGTATTGAAAAACGAAACAATCGCAGTACTTGGTTACGGTGTTCAGGGCCCTGGCCAGTCTTGCAACCTTCGTGACAATGGTTTCAACGTTATTGTTGGCCAGCGTCCGGGCAAAACTTATGACAAGGCTGTTGCAGACGGCTGGATTCCTGGCAAGACTCTGTTCTCTTTGGAAGAGGCTGCCCAGAAGGGTACTATTATCTGTATGTTGCTTTCAGATGCAGCCCAGATGCAGGTATGGCCTACTGTAAAGCCTTATCTTACTGCAGGTAAGACTCTTTATTTCTCTCACGGTTTCGCTATCAACTGGAATGACCGTACAGGTGTTGTTCCTCCAAAGGATATCGATGTTATCATGGTTGCTCCTAAAGGTTCAGGTACATCTTTGCGTACCATGTTCCTTGAGGGTCGCGGTCTGAACAGCTCATACGCTGTTTACCAGGATGCCAGCGGCAAGGCTCTTGAGAAGGTTCTTGCTTTCGGTATCGGTATCGGTTCAGGTTATATGTTCGAGACTACTTTCAAGCGCGAGGCTACCAGTGACCTTACTGGTGAGCGTGGTTCTCTTATGGGTGCTATCCAAGGTCTTCTTCTTGCTCAGTACGAGGTTCTGCGTGAGAATGGCCATACTCCATCAGAGGCTTTCAACGAGACTGTTGAGGAGCTTACCCAGAGCCTTGGCCCGCTCTTCGCAGCTAAAGGTATGGACTGGATGTATGCTAACTGTTCTACTACTGCCCAGCGTGGTGCTCTTGATTGGATGGGTCCGTTCCACGATGCTATCAAGCCTGTTGTTGAGAAGTTGTATAACAGTGTTGTTACCGGTAACGAGGCTCAGATTTCTATCGATGCCAACTCTAAACCTGACTATCGCCAGGGTCTTGAGCAGGAACTAAAGGCTTTGCGTGAGAGTGAGATGTGGCAGACAGGCGCTGTTGTACGCCGTCTGCGTCCGGAGAACAACTGATCTGGAATTTTGCGAACAGGGGACAGGTTCCGTTCGCCATGTGAACAGGGAACCATTCCTATACATAGAGTGACCATAGGTCTTTTGACTTATGGTCACTTTTTTTGTTCTCCCGCCCCGCACGCCGCCCAAACGCAAGCCGACAGCAAGCCGACCGTGCGGAAAATGCAGCAAGAATCAGACACGGTCACTGCGCTTGCACTGCGGACACTCGCAGTTAGCATTCCGTATGGTCCCATGCGCTTACGTATTTGGATATATGCGCTGCGGACGCTCGCAGTTAGCGCTACGCTGACTAACTGCTCGTCCCTGTAATATGCAAGATGCAGATGGACCAATTTCGGAAAAGTTGATTCCCCCACCTGATGTTATGAGTAATACTCCTTCACTTGCCCTGTTGATTTATTGATTTAAATTAAATATTGTTTGTCTATTTTCCATACGGTAGCTGGTTCCTGATAGCTTTATAACCTCACACTTATAGAGAAGTCTGTCTAGAAGTGCACTTGCAAGCACTTCGTCATCAAGAGTCTCAGCCCATTCAGTTGGAGCCTTGTTTGTTGTAATTATAAGCGATATCTTTTCATGCAAGGAGTTTATCAGATTGAAGAACGCTGATGAGTCTTCCTTCTTGACCGGGAACATCATTATATCGTCAATTGCCAGCAGGTCCGCATGCATTATCTTTGAGTACGTTTGCATTGCTGCAGTTGATATATCCTTTGTTCTCAGACAAGTTATGAGTTCTTGCATAGTGAAGAGATACCCCTTCTTTCCAGCCTTTATAGCGTCATAGATAAGTCCCGCTGCAATATATGTTTTACCGGTTCCGGATGGTCCCATCAAAACAATATTGTATGCCTGTTCAAGCCATGCGAGTTGTCTAAGTTCATTAAGTTGCCGTTCCGATATCCCAGATACAAAATTGAAGTCATATTCATCAAGATCATGTCTCGTTGGGATGTGTGACATTTTCACTCGCTTCGACCTTGTATTTTCTTCCCGTAACACAGATTCCATTTTCAAGACGTCAGATAGGAAGTCTATATATGTAGGCTGCTCTTCCTGGGCTTTCAGGATGATAGAACTGAGTCTCTGCTGTATGTATGACAGTCTCAGGTGTGTGCAGTATGATTTTATGTTTTCTGTCTGATTCATAAGAAGTATTGGTTGTAGGTTGATATTTTTGTCTTTTCCGGAGATTCCTTCACGACATCGGGAAGGGTGTCATGCAACAACTCCGAAGATTCCCTTATTGGGATTCTCTTGCCTATTCTGTCACACAGTGCGATAAAGTCCTTGGCGTTGTACATTCCAGCTTCCAGGCACTTGTCAAAGGCTCCATGTAGCGTTGCAGGCTCGAAGTGGCGCATTTCGCGGACAAAATACCGCAAGTTGTCCCTGTAATAACGCGGTTTGTCGGCTTTGAGGTTCTTGCACCAGACGATGGCTAGCTCGTCGTGATTGCAATATGACAGGATATCATTTTCCTGATTGCTCATCCCTACCTTGGGACGTATTCTGTGCGACGGATCAACGATGTATTTCCCGCGCTCTTCGGATATAACATGATGTGCAACCTGCTTGCCGGTTTCCTTGTCATACATATAAAGACAGGAACCTTTTATGTCCACCCAGACCCTGCTGTCCGGATTCCTGTACGAACCGGAAGGCAGACTGTATTCATTGCCGCAATAGCTGATTGCGTTGGTCTTGTGGACCTTGTACTCGCGCATCTGGCGTTCAGGCATTTTCGGGACGCCGTTATATGCGGCCAAGTGTTTGCGCTCCTCCTCAAACACCTCATCCGGAACCAGTCTGGTGCCGCAGTGTGGAAGACCGTTGGCTGTACGTGACAACCAACGGACACCTTCCTCGTTCAGTTGCCCGATGCTAACGAAAGTGCGGCAACGGAGAAAGTTGTTCTTCACATACTTCACCACGTTCTCAACCTTGCCCTTGGATTCCGGATCCGACTTGTGGCAGAAGATGGTCTCAAAGCGTTCACTGTTCACGAACGCTCCAAATACATTGGTAAGAATATAATCACCGAGATTCTCATCGTGGATAAAGACTTTGTCCTGGTCGTAGATGATTTTGAGAGGCTTGCCTCCGTAATATTCAAAGGCCTTCTCATGAGCATAGATTGCCAGTTCTGAGGTAAATGGTGTCTTGCTGAACCATACGTATTTCTTGCGGCTGCGGCAGAGAACCATCGCAAAGAAATATATCTTGACACGTCTGCCGTCCTCATAACGCATCCAGGTCTCGCCAAAGTCCACCTGGGCATATTCACCATACGGCGTTTCTTCAACAACCATATACTGCCTGGGATTAGTCAGGTTTGGTCTCAATATACCATATTTGGCACGGATATACTGGGTGTAGTTATATACTGTCTTTATTGACACATTGGGAAGATTGGGATATCTCTCGCGCAGCCAGTCATATATCTGACTGCTGGATAACTCCGGATGAGCTTCCAAACTTGTCCTGACATAACTCTCATAAGGATCAAGTATCCTTCGGTAATGTCTTTGATAGACGGCGCTTGAACCGAACTCTTCACGGTTCATGCGAAGGTAGCGCTTGACAGTTTTCCTGTCAATGCACAATTCTCTACTAATTTGCCTTTTTGATAGGCCTTTTTCAAATAATTCTTTACATTTGCACCACATAACGAGTTTCCTTTCCGGGCTCGTGAGTTCGTAAGTATCCATATTTTTGTAGGTTTTGTTTTATTACAAATTTATGGATACTTTTTTTTACCCCATCAGGTGGGGGATTTAACTTTTCCGAAAATGGGGGATGCAAAGTTACCGATTACAACTGGAACCGTAAGAACTTCATGACGGAGATGCTTGCGCAGCTCTCAATCGCCAGCGCGGGTTATACGGTCAGCGAGATGATGAGCGATATCATATCGACCATCAAGAAGCGCGAGAACCCGATTATCATTCTCGATGAAGCCGACAAACTTTCGGATCAGGTGCTGTATTTCTTCATCAGCCTGTACAATCACCTCGAGGATGACTGCGGCATAATCCTGTGCGCTACGAACTATCTGGAGAAGCGAATCAACAAGGGCGTGGCCGCCAACCGCAAAGGGTACAAGGAAATCTTCAGCCGCATTGGCCGCAAGTTCATCCCGATTGACCAGGTCAACGGGGACGATGTGGAGGCCGTGTGCCGCGCCAACGGCGTGACCGATGAAGACACCATCGATAAGATCATTGACAACTGTGACTACGACCTGCGCCGTGTGCGCCGTCTGGTACATGCTGAGAACAGACGCAGGGAGGCATAGCGATGAAAAGGCTGCTGAGTAACTGCGACGTATCGAAGGCCACGTTTGACGTGGCCAACTTCGACGGTGACTGGCTCGCCAGCTTCGGTCGTCCGGAGCTCAAGGGGACTTGGACCATCTTCGGTACCAGCGGCAGCGGCAAGACCACATTCGCGCTTATGCTGTGCAAATACCTCTCCCAGTTCAGACGTACGATGTACGACTCCCTCGAGCAGGGCTTGAGCCGTTCAATGCAGATTGCTTGGGATCGAGTGGGTATGTCGGAGGCCGGGAGGGGCATTGTCTTCGGCAATATGATACAGCTGGAAGACCTGAAGGAGAAGTTATCCAAGCCAAAGAGCCCGCAGATAGTTCTCATTGACTCCATCACGGCAATACAGGGTTTCCACAAAAGCGATTATGCGGAGCTTGTCAAGGCCTTCCCCCAGAAGCTTTTCATTTTCATCGCACACGAGAAGAACAAAAAAGCCCACCCCGCAGTGGCCGAGCATATCCGTTGCTTGAGCGACGTCAAGATCCACGTCGAGGGTTACAGGGCATTCGTAACCTCACGCTTCGAGGATGCAGAGGCCGGTGAAGGCGGTGAGGACTTTACAATATGGGAACAGGGCGCAGCGCGGTACTGGCCCGACAAAATATAGACTATTATGGCACGAGATCCAATGAATGACTTGCACTCCAAGATCCTGCGGAAGTTCCACACCTTGTGCAGCGCGTGTGGTATGACTCCGGAGGAGAAGGCCGCCGTCGTGGCTTCCTTCGGAGTGGACAGCAGCGCAGACATCAACACCCACGACCTGATTGATGTCTGCAACAAACTCGCCGGGCAGCTCGGTCAGAACAGGGACACATCAAAAGACCGCCTCCGCAAGCAGGTGATGGCCGCGATAGGTGGGTACCTGAAGAAAATAGGCCACGAGAGCAACGCCGATATCATCAAGGGTATTGCCTGCCGCAGTACCGGATATGATGACTTCAACAAGATCCCGGTTGAGAGGCTCCGCAACTGTTACTACGCTTTTGTCAACAAGCAGAAGGATATTGCCGGAGCGGAGGCCGTGGCTCTCGCAGTGCTCATGTCGCAGGGCCAGCGAAGCTCCTGTTAACGGACTAACTAAAACTGATTAGATATGGTTTTACAGACAATTAAAGGCTATTTGAAGATTGCTGCCATAGTGTATGTGGTGGCGGTCACAGTTACGGCGGTGCTTGCCGTGACATCCTTGGTCGGGAAGGCCAAGGAAGTGCGTCGTCTGGAGGGCAACCAGCAGCATCTGATGTCCGACATAGTGACATACAAGACGAAGGACGGGCTGTATGCCGCCGAGACAAAGCGGCTGGAGCTGACGGTCGATGAGTACAAGTCGGCGCTGGAGGCCAGCGAGGGCGCGAGAATGAAGCAGAAGGAGGTCATAGAGTCTTTGAATATAAAGATCCGCAGGATGGAAAGTATTCAGCAGAC
Source organism: Candidatus Aphodosoma sp. (assembly GCA_045600865.1). GTDB lineage: Bacteria > Bacteroidota > Bacteroidia > Bacteroidales > Paludibacteraceae > Aphodosoma. The sequence continues at coordinate 1,519 of JAZRYS010000242.1, read as the reverse complement.
CGTTATGGAGACACGTGTTGACACTGTCGCAAAATTCCTGCAGGAGCCTTTTATCCCGGACACCCTGAAACTCCAAAGGATCGAGCCGCTGGAGAGCCTTGCCTCCCTGACGACCGGTGCAATAGAGTGGCGCGACCCGTGGGTGTCCTTGAGAGTAAGGGTCGAGGGCGAAAAGGCGGACGTTCACATTATGACGGTGGACACCCTCTATCAGGTCGTACACCGGGTGCCAAAAAGGTTCCTGTGCATACCATACGGAACCAAGGGCATAAGGCAAGAGATAAAGAGCAGCAACCCGCATACTAAAATTATCTATTCGGAGTATATCGAGCTTAAGGGGAGGAGAAAATGATAATCGCTGTTGACTTTGACGGAACACTTCACGATGCCGAGTACCCCAATATCGGGGAACCGGTGAAGGACGCTGTAGAGATGATGCGCAGGATCCACGATGACGGACACACCATCATCATCTGGAGCTGCAGGGCCGGACGGTATTACGATGATATGGTTGAGTGGCTTGACGGCATCGGGATTCCGTTCGACTATATCAACGAGCACGACAGGACCGTTCTGAATACCTACGGCGTAGACACGCGCAAGGTCTATGCGGATGTCTATATTGATGATCACAATATCGGTGGAATTCCCTCGTGGAAATCCATCTACAAGAAAATACAGGAACTGAGTTAAACCCCATTGAACATGAAAGAGAAGAAGACTTTGCTTATCATTCCGTACCTCCGGGCAGCGGCCCAGGGAGGGGAACTGGAAACAGCCGTCAACGGATGGCTGAAGAATTTCAAGGGCGACCTGCAGATTGCCATTATCGGCGATGAGTCACCTGCCGTCAAAAAGCTTGTTGCGCAGCAGAAGGTTATGTTCCTTCCTTCAGAGAGGGACCCCAAGCACGCCAAGGAACCCGCTCTGGACATAGCGAGAAAGATGCGCTTTGCGATGTCGCTTTTTTGCGACAACCTCGAGGGTGACACCTTCCCCGGCTGCATCTGGAGCAACGATGACATCTATCCGGTCAATCCCGTTACGCTCAAGGACATCAAGGCCCTCAAGTGGATAGGAACTGAAATGACGGGGAATCCGGAGTCAGCGAACTATTTTCAGCGCAGTATGTACCGCAGTGCGGTTGCTTTGCGTGAGGCTGGTAAGCCCGCACACAACCACTGCACACACCTCCCGAACTGGTTTGACTTTGGCCGTCTGAAGGAGGTCCTCAACGCATACGACTGCGACAATACACCGCACCTGATTGGCTGCCTGTATTACAACCACTGGTACACCAGCCCGAAGGCCGTCCGGATTGATGTCAGCAAGCCGGGCAACCGCTACAAGGTGGGTGTATATACCAGGAACTACGATCTGGACAGCCTGCGCAAGCAGATAGAGGCCGGTACCCTGTTCGTGAACAACAGCAGTGCCGGTTACAGCGCGGAACTCATCCACGCCGTGAGAAAGTACATTTAACCACTTAAAATTTCAATATTATGGATCTATCAAAATT
>JAZRYS010000241.1:0-1628 GCA_045600865.1 Candidatus Aphodosoma sp. | reverse complement strand
TCGAAGTTGATGAAAGGTTGAGAAAGGTACTCAAATCCTGGAAGTGGAGAACATGTCAACTTGTCATCAGCCTTGGCTTTTGACTCGTCTTCTTTTGTAGATGATATGCTTGAAGAAATGACAGAACTCTCTGTAACATTGTATGAGATTCCGTTATTCTTGTCTTCTACTGTCATGCCCTCTGTCTGAGCATAATTTTTTACACCTGCACATAATAATGCACAGCAAACTAATAGCTTTTTCATTTTAAGTAATGATTAAAAAATAACTTCCTAAAGTTTCTCATGCCTATGAGCACTTAATAAGATAGTTCCACTTAGGCAGTGAGTCATCAAAAACGATTCTGCTGCTCTTTTCCGATTCGTAGGTTTCCATAATGGGTCTTTTCGTTTCATACGTTCTTTGATTTATTGTAGCGATAATAGAGAGTCCCTTCTTGGTGGTTGTACTTTCAGCCCTAACTCTAGCATCCTCAATTGTAAGTAGCGGAGCTCCGCTCCAACTCCTTGTGATTGGTCCGAAAACACAATGCTCTATTGGATTGTGTTTCGAGCAGTATGGAGGATAATGCAGCATTATGATGTTGAGCCCAAGCCTGGAAGACAACCGCATGAAAGCCTGTTTGACGACATGATGTGAGCAGGCGTTTGATCCGCCCCCGTCACAAAGGATGCATATGGTATCGGTGTCGGGATACAGCCACTGCAGATGTTCCGTCCACACCCTTTCGTTGTTGTCACAGACAAAGTCTGAGGTGTCATGACTTGTTCCCAATGTGATATACGCTTTGTTGGCGTTGACATCAAAAATGCCGTGTGGTACGATGGTTCCCTTTGAAAAGGTCTTGAAGTCATGGTCGTAGCTCTTTGGTGTTCCTCCTTTGGAGGATACCTTTCCCGCACGTTTGAAGTTGCCTATCATCTCCTTCTTCTTGGTGTCAATGCTGAGAACAGGAATGTCAGCAGATTTACATTCGCTCAACACGCTCTTTATCTTCTCGAACTGGGCATTGCGGTCTTTCACATCCTTCAACGTCAAGGACTTGGTGAAGCTTCTGTCCCTGAAACCTCTGACAGTTTTCATCTGCCTTACAAGGTAGGGACTGACATTGATACCACGTTTCTTGAATAGGGCTACTATCTGTGATGTGGACACTGTCAGCCAGATGTCATCAGGATCCTGAGGCAAACCGGCAGTATGTGCTTCTGCGATCTCATCAAAGACTGACAGGTACTCAGAGTGCTTTTCAAGTACAGGCTTCCTGCCTCCGCCCGCCTTCCTCACGCGATTCTTAGGAAAGGTATCATTGGACATGGATTTGAGCTCGCGGATGCCGCTGTAGATTGTGTCTATGCTGACTCCTGCAGCTTGCGCTACCAAGGACACGCCATGATAACCCAATGCACACGCTTTGCTAGCCAGGAACTGGCGTCTCTGGCGTTCGTCATAGCTTATCATGCATTGTCTCTCCATTTCGCTAATCACTCTATCTGTTGGGATTTTCGTAACTGACATAACCGACTGTTAATCAGTTATAAAGTTACGAGTTTCCCTTCAGATTTCAAAATATATTCAGTTGAATATCAATAAGTTAAATGTTAAATTATGCTACGCAAATGATCAAGAAT
>JAZRYS010000240.1:0-1173 GCA_045600865.1 Candidatus Aphodosoma sp. | reverse complement strand
TATGAAACGTACATGAGGCCTTCGGCTCGTCAAAGGGAATGAAAAGTGATATGTATTTGCACGTATGTGGAGTATTTTGATTACTTTTGTCGCCACAACCATTAAATCGACGAGCATATGACAACAAAGAAGAACGTAGAGTTTGAACCGATAGCAACGAGATGCTGCGGTTTGGATGTCCACAAAGTGGAGATTGTGGCGACAGTGGAAGGCGAAGGAATCAAGCGTGAAACACGCACCTTCAAGTCCACAACGCGATCATTGACAGAATTGAAAGAATGGCTATTGTCATTAGGTGTCACCCATGTAGCGATGGAGAGTACAGGCGTCTATTGGAAGCCGGTGTTCAATATTCTTGAGAGTGAAGAACTGACCATCCTAGTGGTCAATGCCCGACACATCAAGTATGTTCCTGGACACAAGACAGACAAGAAAGACTCCGCCTGGATATGCAAGTTGCTTCGGGCAGGCCTTCTCAAAGGAAGTTTTGTTCCTCCAAAGGAACAGCGCGAGTTGCGTGACCTAACACGTTATCGTCGCAAGCTTGTACAGAATGTGGCAGCCGAGCATAATCGCATGATACGTGTGTTTGAGGATGCGAACCTCAAGCTCTCCAGCGTGTTCAGCGATGTGACGGGCAAGACCTGCACGGAGGTGATTGACAATGTACTTGCAGGCAATACGGATCCAGAATTCCTTGCTTCGCTTTGCACCCACTGGAAGTTGAAGAGCTCGCAGGAGGAAATCGCCCTTGCTGTGGAAGGCAACTTCACGGAACATCACAAGTTCATGCTTCGTGCCATCCGCCAGAGTATTGAGAACCTCGAAAGTCAGATAAAGGTCATAGACGAAGAAATCAACCGCTACATGCAACCCATCGAGGAAGAAGTGTCGCTCCTGTGTGAAATACCGGGAATCAAGCGTACATCCGCTATCGACATACTTGCTGAGATTGGCGTGAATATGGAAGTGTTCCCAACCGATGCGCATATTGCGTCATGGGCGGGACTGAGTCCGGGAAACAACGAGAGCGCAGGCAAAAAAAAAGCTCGCACACGAACCACGGCAACAAAGCGACGAAAGCGGTAATCACCGAATGCGCATGGGCGGCAAGCAGAACCAAGGACACCTTCATATCGTCACGTTACAAGAGACTGGCAGGACGCAGGGGCA
>JAZRYS010000239.1:0-1100 GCA_045600865.1 Candidatus Aphodosoma sp. | reverse complement strand
AACTTGATTTCACAGATATAATCGGCACGTTCTGCTGTCGCAGGGATTACGAGATCAATCTGGGCTCCAATGCCATCCGGCGTATCTCCGCGCCAACTGAAAGGTGTAGCATATTCCTTGATTCGAAGAGTATCGGCCAGCTGGGGCATATGCTCAATGACAAGGAGCTCGAATGTGTTGCCTGCCCAAGTGTAGAATGGCTTGCTCCTCTGAACTGAACGCCACGACGTAAACTCCGGATTCTCGCAGAAACGAAGGTAAAACAGCGTGAAGAAGTCCATAAGCTGATATATGGTCTTTTTGCGAGGGCCGCCATAGAGGGTATAACTACGGATAATGCCGGAATCAATGAGGTTGTCAAGAACATCAGAAAAGTTGCCGCCTCCTTTCTTGCCCAAAGCATTGAGAAGGTCCGTCCGTGACATTCCGTAGAAGAATTTTCCAAGCTGGCGGATGACATTGATGTATACCTCGGATGTCGAGTAGAGTCCGGCATAGACATCCTTGAACTCCTGCCTGGCTTTATCCTTACCGAAATAAATGGTGTTGATGTTGTCCGCCATAGTCCTGTCAGGACGGAAACGATCCATATAGTAAGGCACTCCGCCAATGACCATATACGTCAGGGCCACTTCGTATCTGGAAAGATGGAAACCTCTTTTTGTCCAATAGCGTTCACATTCTGCCAGAGTGAATGGCTTGAGAGGAATTGTCTCAGTAGTCCTTCCATATAGACCACCATATTCACGTATAACATTATCCATCATCCAACTTGTTGCAGAGCCACAAACTATCAGGAAGATGTCCTTGCGTTTTCTGGCCCATTGATTCCAGAAGAATCCAAGCTCACTGACAAGTTCGGAGGACTGAGGTCCTGCCAACCAAGGCAATTCGTCGATAAAAATAACCTTTCGGCGGGCGCGCTTGCTTAACAACAGTTTCTTTAGCAGATTCATAGCGTCCAACCAGTTTGTCGGTGAGGGGTTTCCTTCTTGTGGCAGGCCATATTCCAGCAGACTGCTGTAGAAGTGACGCAGTTGCTGCTGACGATATGATTCCAGTTTTTCGGCATCGTCCTTGTCAACCTTTATGTATAAACC
>JAZRYS010000238.1:0-1482 GCA_045600865.1 Candidatus Aphodosoma sp. | reverse complement strand
CCGATTGACAGCCTTTCTCGAAGAGACTGGTTGGTCATCTGTTTTCCGTCTTCAAACAAAAGGCAGGCGTGTTGGTAGCAGGCCTGAATCTTCTCTTGTTTGGTCATTTCTTTGTAACTCTTCTCGGGGTAAATGAATACCCGAGTAAACTCCTGACCTTTTACGACTTTGTATGGAGGAAGGTGTTTTTCTTCAAGACTCGCAACGGTTCTATCCATCCCACTGCCTCGTTTCTCGCAAAGATGAAGATAGAACATTACTTCTGCAAGCCTGTTGTTTCGGGAAACAGGGAGAGTATCAATCATTCGGTTGACTTCTACGAGAGGTGCTCCTGGATTTGAAATACTGAGTCTGTTGTCAAAAATCTCAACGCAGACATTTGTGCCTTCCGCATCCAGATCCTGATGAATGCAGGCGTTAGCCAGCAACTCTCTCACAGCGACCTCTGGATACGGATACGTATCTTCCCTTGCAGTGTTACTGAAATCTTCCTTACGTGGCATCAGTTTCATAATCTGGTCAACCATATCTTCCAGTTCACATGCATATCCCTTGCGGAAGAACAGGTCCCTTTCCAGAAATCTGTTACTGTCTCCCTGATACTTGCGGGCGACAACGTATTTGGATTCGAATCGTGGAAAATCTGCAAGATTATTGGCGAACAGAATAGCGCCAAGATTAGTTATTTCCCACTTATCTTCATTCTTGCGACAAATTTTATAGTCCTGAAGCAGACGCATTATGGCCTCTTTTGAAGAAGGCTCTCCTTTGTCAATCTTTTTTATCAAGAACTTATAGTCCACGAGCGATAGGACATCATCGACTGACAGACCGTCTTTGGCTGTCATTTCTTCAAAAGAGATTCCTTGTTGTTGGGCTAGAAGTCTGTTTACGATGTGTTTGGGCATCTTTCGTGTCTGACCTGCAGTCCGGTAATATGCTTCATACACGTCCTGCCCTCTCAGATAAACGGGCTTTATAGTTTGTTCCGGGACATGGAAGAAAAGAACGGGGTGCCCCTCGAAATCTTTAAGTGAGTGTTCAATTTTGACGGCAATGCAGAGGTTGTTGCTTGCAATATTCCCCATCTTCTTAGCAATTTCTTCGGCATCTTCTCTTGAAAACGAACAGAAATCAACACCGCTATTTTCCACGCCGAAAGCAAAGAAGCCGCCTCCTTGTTCGTTTGCAAATGCGCAAATGTGTTGAGCCAGCCTTTTGGAATCAGGTGATAGTCCACTCTTCCAATCTATTTGATTGAGTTCAGATGGTATTGGATGCAAACTATCGTGCAGAGCCTGTTTTGCTTTTTCAATCCACTCCATAGTCATGATATTAACATACAAAAGTAATCTTTTTTCTTCAACCATAGGGCATTCCTCCTAAAATTCATACGGCTTGAATTCTCCCATCCAGCCGCGGGCGGCGGCGATTTCGTTGAATTCTTCGAAGGTGTAGGTCTTGTGTACGAGACTGGTTATC
>JAZRYS010000237.1:0-2214 GCA_045600865.1 Candidatus Aphodosoma sp. | reverse complement strand
TCATTTATTCATGTGGTTCAATGACCTCCCAATATCCATCTTTTTTGCCTCCTTTGCGTCTTAATAGATTTTTAGTCTGGAGTACTTCCAAATCACGTTGTATAGTTCTTTCGGACACTGACATTCTCCTTGCCATTGAGGCAGCAGTATTTACGACACCTTTTACGACATCAGCTCTCATAAGAGTGTACATATTCTACTGTCTTTCAGCAAGTTCTCTTACAAGTTCTTTTACGACACCTTTTACGACAACATTATCAGTGATTCCTTTGTTCGTATTTCTATAAAACCATACTGATGGTAGAGTCGCCAAGTCATTGTATTTTCCAATACCCACCTTTCGTTGACCCGACATGCTTAATCAGACCTAACTTCTTCATTTTGTCAAGATGCCATTTAACACCTTCCTTACTAATTCCCACTATCTCTGCAAGTTGTTCACGAGTGGTTGACGGGTTCTTGCGTATCTCAGCAAGAATGGTTTCTTGGGTAGTAGTTTCTGTAGTTTCTTGGGTAGTCACAATAGTGTCAGTAAATGTTTCTCTGTTAGTCTCTTGAATAGTAGCTTCCGCAGTTTCTTGGGTAGTAGTTTCCGCAGTTTCTTGGGTAGTAGTTTCCACAGTAAATTCTGCAAAAGGAATTGGCAATGTCAGCCGCACCTCCTCTGTGGTCAATCTGTCTTCAAGAGTAGGAGCGTTCCACTTTGCTTCGTTCCATGCGTCAAGAATCTTCGGAAAGCCGCTGCCCAAGTTCTCGCCAAAACCTATCATACGGAGCATGTCCTGCATCTTGGGGTTACGGGCCTTGGAGTTGCCACCTTCGTAAATCTCTTCCAAAGGCAATTTAAGTGTACCTGGGTTACGAAAACAGAGTTTGTCATTATGTTTCTCTATACGCAAGATACCACCAGCCAAGAACACGTCCGAATGGATGATTGAGTTGGTTAGTGCCTCTCTGACAGCCTTGTGCTGAGGAGTGTCATCCTCGCGTTTCATCCCTACGAGCTTGAACGGACGAGGCAAGTCACGGGTGATTTTTGGACTAACCGTTGTGAAGAATTGGTACAGGTTGTTCTCCCAACGTCCATCGTAAGTCAGGCGTTCACGATACCTCTCCTCGCCTTTGCAGTTAGAGAAATCAATGTAATCCATCCTGAAATTTGAAAATCTCTCACGAATAGACAATCCTTTGCCAAACATCAATAGTCCTGCCAACGTCAGACCTTCTCTGTCAGAACCACGTTCCACAACATAGCCGCCTAAGTTCTTCAGGAAAGTCTTGTCGTCACATTTATTCCAAGGGTGGTCGGCATTCTCGTCACGAAACTCCTGACGATATTCACGCAAAGTCTGCTCATCAACGTCATCCATACCATAATACTCTATCAGTATGCCGTCATTGCCATCCTCATTTGCATCACGTATCATTGCGTTTATGTCAGACTGCGTACATTTGTAATCACCTTCATGATTGCGTTTGAACACATTCCCCACGGTCATTTTGCTGCCCACGAAAACAGGACGCTCATTATACCTTGCACGAGGCACATTTATGACAACCACATCCTTTCCGTCAACATCCACAACTTCCACGTCATCATCCTTCAGCAGATTCATGCTAACCTTCTGTGCATTGTTCACAAGGTTCCAGAAATCCTTCACAATCTTTTCGCTATCGTCAACACCGACAATAGCGAAACGCTTCTGCCTATCCTTCTCAGCCAAATCTTCCTTTACACCAAGCAAGATTGTGCCACCGTAAGTGTTGGCAAAAGCAGAGTAAGATTCCCAGAGACTTTCAGGGACGTTCGTTGAAGCCTTCTTGCATTCAAGGCTGATGCGTTCTCCTTTCTGGAGGAGGTCTTGTATTTTGGTTTTGTTCATAGTAGTTCTTAAATTGTTCCCCAAATTGGGAAACAATTTGAAATATTTTATTTTCAGTCTTTTATAATTTTACACCAATTTGGTGCAAAATTTGGGGTTCATTCATTACTTCCCAAGAAAGCGATGTTTTTCAGAGGTAACATGTTTTTGTCCTCATCGGTCATTTTGTGATAATATTGTTACAACATGTTCATTTATTCATGTGGTTCAATGACCTCCCAATATCCATCTTTTTTGCCTCCTTTGCGTCTTAATAGATTTTTAGTCTGGAGTACTTCCAAATCACGTTGTATAGTTCTTTCGGACACTGACATTCTCCTTGCCATTGAGG
>JAZRYS010000236.1:0-2334 GCA_045600865.1 Candidatus Aphodosoma sp. | reverse complement strand
GGAGAGATGTACATCGACTTGTATCCAAGACAATGTACGGCACTGCCAACCTCAAAACCTGTAGTCTTCGGACGTTTTTTGAACGTCCAGCCCACTGTGTCCTGAGGATTCTCAAAGCCGTTGAAGTATGGCAAAGACGTAAACTGCGCATTAGCGATACCACTGACACACAGCATAATAGCCACTGACAAGATACACCTCGTCAAGCAAGTTTCTAACCTTTTCATACACAATATTATTAGGTCAAATATACCGACTGCAAAGTTAAAAACTTTTTTTCATTCGGCCAAACTTTTACACAAAAAATTTGTACCTTTGCATCGTAATTTTTTTTTAACATATGAAAGTACTCACAATAACCCCATGGTATCCATCAAAAAAGGACGCAATGGCAGGAATTTTCGTTCGCAATTTTGTTGTGGAAACAACCAGATTGGGAGCCGTGCACGAAGTGTTTTCCAAAGTGAGCATCATTGACATTTTTAAGGGACTGGTTCATTATTCAAGAAAGCGCAATCGTCCAGACATAGTACATTTGCACGTTGTAACCAAACAAGGATTGATAGCATTATGGTTACGTAAATTTTACCACATCCCCTACATCATAACCGAACATTGGACAGGTTATTATCCAGAGAACGGTTCATTTGACCACTTATGCAAGCGACCTATCATTGGATCTATTAGCAAATCATTCGTAAAAGAGGTTTTCGAAAAGGCAGAAATTGTCACTGCTGTTTCACAGGATTTCATCAAAAAATTGAAAGAACTGCATTTGGCTGAGAACGGAATTTTATTATACAACATAGTTCCAGATTTCTTTGCCCCAATGCCACACAATTTCATTGAAAAAACAAATTGTCCCAACACTGAAGAAGACAAGCCTGTTTGCAATTTCATCAATGTCACATGCTTCAACAACAAAGCAAAAAACCTGACTGGCATAATTGATGCCATAAAGAAGATAAAGGACGAGAAATTCATTTTCACCTTCATAGGAGATGGTAAAGATAAAAAATCTGTGATGAATTACGCTCACAGACAAGGTGTTGATAATAGAATCAAGTTTGCAGGACAACTTGAGCCTAAAGAAGTGGCCAAGCTGATGCACAAAGCCTCATGCCTTGTGCTGAATTCCAATTACGAGACGGCATGTGTCGTATTGCAGGAAGCATTAGTTGTCGGATTGCCAATAATATCCACCCCTGTTGGCATAGCACCCGAATACACAGACCATATTGAACTTATAGAGACTGACAATCCAGACATGTTGGCCGAGGCCATGAAAAGATTCATAGACAATCCGAGAACGCACCACAAAGGCATTGATGATTTCAAGGAAAGTCCCAAAAAACTTTACTCTTTATATGAAACATTACTTCGTGGCAGATAGTCACATAGGTTGCAAATCATTGCCTGACAAAGAGGCAGTGGAGAGAGATTTCATCGACTGGCTGAGAGAAAAAGAGGCTGACCCCGAAACCGGAGAAATATATTTCCTCGGAGACATATTCGATTTCTGGTTTGAGTTTGCCCACAGTGTTCCTCACTTGTATGACGATGTGCTTGACGAACTGAAAAGGCACAGGAACATACATTTTATCCCCGGCAACCACGACCAATGGACATACGGATACCTACAGAATGAGATAGGCCTTACCGTTCACGAAAAAATCAGCGAAGTGGAAATCAAGGGAAAACGGTTTACCCTTGCCCACGGCCACTCGCTCAGGACAAGAAACAAGGTTGACAAGGTAATCAACACAATATTTGAGTCGAAAGCATGTCAATGGGCTTTCCGCCACCTCATAATACCTAAACTCGGCATTGCTTTCGGCCTGAGTTGGAGTGCTCAAACCCACTTGAAACACAATCCTTTGAAAGAGAAAGAAAAGGAAGACCAGTTCATAGACTACTATGCCCCTCATTCTTCGGACAATGACAGGGAACAGAGCATGGACGAACAGCTGAACTGGGTGAAGGAAAACGACATCTCAACTGATTATGTAATCATGGGACACCGTCACAAAGGATTGAACATCATGTTGCGCAACACGCACCTGATGATTCTGAATGATTTCTTTGCACAAAGGTCATACGCTGTCTACGATGACGTCACAGAAACCCTTGAGGAGTTTTCATATATGGAATGAAGAGTCTGACGACTGAGAGACCTCACAAATAGTTAATATTTCAAGTTTCGCAAGTATTAGCCCTGAAAGGGCGGCACATACCAGCGCAGGGCGTGAGCCCTGTGTATGAGGTTGTTATCCCGTTTAAGTCCTGTAAGGACGACACATTTATTTTCACCGTACATGCCATCTAAATGTGTCG
>JAZRYS010000235.1:0-10323 GCA_045600865.1 Candidatus Aphodosoma sp. | reverse complement strand
TGATTGTCAATGTTGCAGTTCCCACACCGTATGCCCAGAAGGTAATACCTGCCTCATAGTCATCTGATGCTGTTCCATCAGCCTTATACACCTTGATTACACTTGTGTCTGATGACGAAATCGTCACTCCACCATCGACATGAGAATAACTCTTCAGCAGTTCTACTATCTGACGGTTCTCTTGAGTATCGTTCTTTTTCAGTGCTTTATTGTCCATCCACACAATCGTTGGGGTCTTTCTCAAACATGTACCACTTACGTTCAAATGAAACTCGTATTCATTATTGTCATTGTCTTTGTACGTAAATGTTATCATGCCAGAGTTGACCCCATCGTTGCTTGGGAAATGGGTTGGATTGTAAGCAATCTCAATCTTTCCGTCACTTAAATCAACCGAGAATTCCGGGTTGTCAGAAGCGGCAGTCGTTGTCCCTGTTTCCGGCAAAACAATCATGTCAGTAATATCGTATGTGGCAGGCGATTCGCCCACATACGCTGTGCCGCAATCTATCCCATTAGGGTCAAAATCAACTTTCACCAACTTTGTAGGATTATTGGTAGAGGCGTTATGGTTCTTCTCCTCGGCTATCGAGGCTGTTATTGTTGCCAAACCTGCACGATAGAAAATCAGGTCGCTTCCGCTCACTTCGGCAATGTTGCTATTGCTCGAAGTATATGTTATTGTAACCTCACCATCTGCCCATTGGCTTTTAACAGGTTGGTTGGCAACGTTCTCGCCAACATCCCAGTCAGCCTGACCAATGGCACATGGAGTTCCCACTTTCTGGTCAAGATATCTTCCGCTCCAGTTTGTCACTTTTGGCGTGACACGTTGTGGTGTGATGGTTATTGTGTTGCTGTTGCCTGCTTTATGAGTGGTGGTTGCAGGAGTGGTGGCGGTTATTGTTACTTGTGCTGTTGAAGGTATCTTGTATGTGCTGCCAGTGACAGGCGTACCGTTTGCATTGTATGTCACGTCTGCATCTGTCTCCTTGGTGTTGCTGAGGGTTATGGTGCTGAATGCAAACGTCTCGCCAGTATAGCTTATCGTGAGTCCTGCATCCCTCTTTTCGGCAGTAGCTCTCACCATGAGTGTATAGACCTGACCATTGTTGGTTATCTGGAGGGTGCATGTTTTTTGCTCGGTGTTACTATTACCATTGTTTACCGAAGTTGGTGCAAACGTTACTGTTATCTTGTTGTCGGAAATAGGGTCGCTTGAAACGCTGAACTCCGAACCGGAAGGAGTCACAGCTACTGTATAGTCTCCGTCAGGCACAAAACGGTCGGCCATGTCAAAAGTCTGGCCATCTGATTCTCCTACAGTGACCGCATCTGTGAACTGCAATGCAAAGGTAGTTGCAAAGTCAATCTTCAGTCCGCTTGTTGGCTCCTTGTCTGCTGCCGTGTGGTTTCCATCTTGGTAAATATGTGCCGTAATGGTGGCATATCCAGCCTTATCGCTCCTCAGCGTTCTGTTATTTGTAACCGTTCCAAGATTTGTGGTATATACTATGTTGACTTGCTCGTTGGTCCATTCGCTTCTCGCTGGTTGGGCAGGTGTCTTTGTCGCACTCGCCCAGTCCGCTCCGTTCAGTATGAAGTTTGTCCCGACATGTGCCGTACCTGTTATCGTACCGAAAGTTATGGTAGGAGTGACAGGTTGTGGATTGACGGTTATCGTGTTGCTGGTACCCGCTTTATATACTGTGGTTGCCGGGGTCGTTGCAGTCACATTGACAGGGTCGATAGATGGCAGTTTGAACGATACCCCTGTAGTGGTGCCTCCATTATAATTATATGTGTATGTTACGCTTGCTGCATCTGTGGTCTGCGTACTCAGGCTTGGAGTTATAGTGCTGAAAACGTATGGGTCAGGGTTGCCGATAGCGTCCAGTACCAGTACGGCATCTAATTTCTCGGCTGTTGCCTTCACCTTGAATGAATAAGTTTGACCGTCGTTGTCGGTTATCGTGATGGTGGCTTCCTTTTCCTCAGTGTCACTGCCGATGTTCACTGAAGTTGGGGCAAACCGTATTGTTATGGTGTTGCCGGAAACACCAGTGACACTGAATTCAGAACCAGAAGTTACAGTTGCCGTATAGTTTCCGCTTGGCACGAAATAGTCTGACATGTCCAGCGGGGTAGTCGAAGGCGTTCCTATAACGGCTGTTGAACAATTCAAGACAAAGTCATCTGCAAAATCGACCTTGAAACTTTTATCTTTGTTACTTGCTTGATTATAAGCGTCATCTCCTGATTGCGATGCGGTTACTGTGACATATCCTGCCTTCTGGCAAGTCAGTGTTGTGACATTGCTGATTGACACAATGCCAGCTGGCGATGGAGTGTAGTTTACCGTTAATCCGGTTTCTTCAGTCTGGGCGTTTGCTTTGACAGATTTTGCCGTAAGGGTTTTGTCGTCACCCACTTTCATGTCGCTGAAGTCGTCATCCCAATTTATGGTCTGGTCGCTCTTGCCAGACACCGTGACAGGATGCGTGATTGTACTTGGATTTGCCGGATTGTAATTGTCATCCGTAACCACACTCATCGTTATATTGCAAGACCCAGTACCTTTCATCTGCACATACCATCCATTTTCATCTTGACCAGGGGTTGCGATGTCCTCATCGCTCGACTCAAACTTAGCCGAAATCCCTGGCAATGGGCTGACTGATGGATTTGCAACTTCTTGCAATGACCATGAATAGTTTTCAAGATAGACCTTGTCTCCACCTTTGTTGGTACCGCCTAATTCACTGCCTGACCAATAAAGGACTGGAGTGACTTTTTGGGGAATGAAAGTCTTAGAGTCACTGCCACTTTTATAAATCGTTGTTCCTGCCGTTGTTGCTGTTATTGTTGTTGACTCAACTTTTTTCAATGTTAATTCAGATCCAGATACTGTATTATCAGTAATGGATGATGCGTATTCTACTGTGGAAGGTGTTGTTTTATCAGCACTCAAATTTACTTTTGTGAACACATACGGACTGCCTATGTCATGCATTTGCAAGCCAGCATCAACTTTGGTGATTGTAATTGGTATTGAACAGTTTGTTGCCGTATATCTATCGGTCTCTGCAAAATTGGCTACTAAATATGCTGTTACGGGATTGTCATTATTTTGGTCAGCACCTACGATTGTAAATGTCTTATTTGTTCCGTCAACGGTGAAATAACTTGGATTTGAAGTTGTTGTGGTAACACCTTGCACCACTTCATCTGCATTGCATATAAAATCACAGTTGCTGGTGCCAATGGTGAAAGATTTTGTTCCATCAGTAGTAAGGTACTGACTCGACGAATTTGTTGTGATGGAACTTGTGTGCCTAATTGCAGTTCCATAGACTGTTATCTTTTTAATTTCATTTGTTCCATCTTTAATGGTTATTGTCGTACTCTTGTTACCTGCGGTTGTTGGTTTGAATGATACTGTTATGTAATATGAACCTGGACTTTGCAACGTAGATGCACTGCTTGGTGAATACGATCCTTTGCCTGGTTGTCCGCAGAAATTTGCTGTACCAAGCATGTTTGTTGTAACTTCAAAATCGGTAGTGTTGCTATTCGCAACTGAAAATCCAGACGTAAAACAGAATGAATAAAAATTCAAGGTTACAGTTGGTATATTATCCACTTCTGTGTCGGCAAATGTATAAGAACTGATGTCATTGCTGCTTGCTCCACTGTAAGTCAAAGCACAATGCGATGGAACGGGAATTTCAACCTTGAATAATTTCTCTCTTTGATTTCCTAGCCAAGTTGTAGAATATCCAGCTTGGCACGTTGCAGTAATATTTGCACTACTTATAGTGAAATTATCTGTGCGGGATTTACCTCCATCAACATTTTTGTTATTGTTAATTATTGTGCCATTAACTTTAAATCTAGGGTAAACTTTTAAATCACCACCAGCACTTCTGAATGTTACTGATCCGTTTGCATCTTTATTTATTACAGGAGTGACGGTATAAGTATCTCCCCATTTATATGTGTCAGAATTATTTGTTCTATCACTTCCTAAAGATATTTCTCCGTTTGAATTATGGCCAGTAACATCAAACGTATTAAATATATACCATTTCCCACTATAATACACCCATGTAGTTTTATCAACATTTGCTCCTATAGCCTTCTGAGATACCAACATCCCCATCGTCACCACAATCATCACGACCTTGGTGAAGAAATTCATCTTGTTTTTCATAGTATTTGTTTTTGTCTGCATTGCTGTGGAGGCAATGCTGTTATTTTGATTCAGTCTTTTCATAACCGACTATATTTTGTTCTATATTGTTGTTTTGCCCCTTGCATCCCAGAACCATCTCCGAGCCTTCCCAGAACCATCTCCGACTCTTCCTTCTTCCTTGCGGCTTGCTTGCCCCTTTCTTGAAAAGTCCGAAAAAGTATCGGAATGCCATCTATTCCCTTCTATGCCTCCGCTAATCCTCCGCTAATCCTCTGCTAATCCTCCGCTATTTCTCTGCTATTTCTCTGCTTCAGGAGCAGAGCCACAGCAAAGTGTCAGCAAAGTATTACTGGAGTATCAGTGGAGTATCGATAGAATATCGTTGGTCTGCCGTTGACTTGCCGAAAGGTCATCAACCGAAAAACGACTGGCTGTTGCCAATGCCGAGATGCCGCCTCCTACTACTATTATGCACTTTTTTTCCGGATTTTGACAGAAAACGACAAAAAAATGTAATAATATTAATGGAAAATCATCTGTGACCACGAGTGGGGCAGACATGAAAAAACGCAGTCCCTCGCTGTCACTCTTCATTTGAAGGCTCTGGAAAAACCCGTGTAATAAGAATGACAACGTAGCCTGCGCTGATATGTATCTAAGTGTCTGAAAGACACAGCTGATACATACACCACAGGCATTCGCTGAAACATCTTATTTCGGATTACACAAAAAATTTTCCAGATTTTTCAAATGCCGAAATAAGCGTCAACAAACGCCCAATATATGTCTGCTCACCCACCCGCTAACGAGAGACCCCATCAGCGCATGGCTTTGCGCTGCAAAGGTACGACATTTTTTGATTATGACAAAACCTTTTTTGATTTTTTTCTCGGTATTATTACTGACATAAAAATGGAGGCCTGACGGCCTCCATTTTGGTATTGATTGAATCAATTTCTAAAGTTTATTGGAACTGAATCTCAGGTTCAGCGGCAGTATAAATTTCCTTGTGACCTTCAGCAATGAAGACAAGCACCTTTAAATGCTCAAGAACTGCAGGGACGTTGTCACTGCCAATCTTCTCAGGAATGGAATATGTGTATTCCTTTGTGAAATGAGAACCGGATTTCACTGGTGCAATATCCTCGCCCCATGTGCCATTGATAGAAGCACGAAGCATGTGCATGTGGCAGTAGCGGCCATCGATAACCTGCTCAGGGTTGCCACTTGCGCCACTCTGCTGACCCATGACACTATCCTGAAGCAGCAGGACATAGAGTGAGTTCTTTTCAAGTGGCTGTTCTGAAGCATCAACAGCATCAGCTGTATAATATCCTCTGACCTTTACCTTGAGCTCGCGTGTCTGCTTGTTGATGCTTGCAGTAGCAGCAATATTCACAGGAGAAGCCATGTCAAGAATCTTCTTTGTTGCAGCACTGAAATCTCCACGATTCATGGCAAGACCATTAGCATAATTCTTGAAGAGATGACGGTTTACAGAACCTGATGGATAACCTTCAATCTTTGCCTCCCTTGCGTATGCATTGCCCTCGGTTGTGGTGTATGTACCCGCAGCATAGCCGCCTTGATGAATGTTGACAGCAAAAACCTTGCCTGGATTTTGCTTCATGATATTGTTGACTATCTTATGTCCCTCAGGGCAATAGCCACAATTGATACCAGTGTATTCCTCGATAACGGCCAAACGTTTTTGAGGCTGATTCAAATCAGACCAATCCTTTGCTTCGTTTTTTTCACACGCAACCAGCAATGCCATCGAAGCAATTGCAAATAAAATTTTCTTCATAACAATAGTATTTTAAATGAATTAGTATGTTCAATATACCCGTGCACGGTGACGGTACCTCTTCCATGGCGAAGGATTGTAGAGCACTGTCAGTTTCAGTCCGGCATATAAAGGATTCGCCGTGGCATTCGTCATTGCATTTGAGACAAAAAGTGGCACTATACTCAGCGTGTGAGCCTCGTTCTGCTGTATGGTGACAAGTTTATTCTGCCCTGACGACATATTCATATTCATCAACCAGTATTCGGCATAGAACGCGAGCTTGACCGCCACATTGGGATTGTATGAACCTATCTCGCGTCCGAAAGCGCCTATACGGTTCGATGGGTCGTACACTACCCCGCCTATCTCGAGACAGGCTGCCACATTGTACGGATTGTTCTTCATATTCACTGCATTAGAGACCGAGTAATCAGTATAAATGCCACTGGATCCATCGCTGGATATTGAATACTTCAGTTTGCTCATAGTACGCCCGAACGAGAAGAATGACAACTTCGGGCCAATGCCGAAATAGAACTCCCTGTTACGATAGCCCAACATGACCGGCAGCGAGAGAAACAGGCAATGAGGATAATCCTCCCATTTTCCGACTTTATAATCCACAGTCGAGAGACGAGTGACATCTTCGGCTATCAACCGTTCGCCCTCAGCACTCTTTACCGACAGGACAGAAGTCATGCACTGAGCCTCGCCAAGCACAGACATCCAGAAATGCGTATCGCTTACATACATCTCGTAGCCAAGCCCCACGGCACCTCCAATAAAACCATACGGAGCGACCAGCTTGTCGTGCGTCATAATGTTGCTGTAGCCTCCTGAAACAGTGAAGGCGAAATAATTGCGGACATAGTGAGACGACTTTGAATAGAGTGTTGCTGACGACAACAACGCCAGCAACACCAGCACATTACGCAATATCCCTGCTTTACAACGCATAAAAAATATGCGCTTATTTAGACAATGCCAGAGCAACGTTGACCGCACATGCAACAGTACAGCCGACCATTGGGTTGTTGCCTATGCCAAGGAATCCCATCATCTCGACATGTGCCGGAACAGAAGAAGAACCTGCAAACTGAGCATCGCTGTGCATACGTCCCATGGTGTCGGTCATGCCGTAAGAGGCAGGACCAGCTGCCATGTTGTCTGGATGAAGGGTACGGCCTGTACCGCCACCTGATGCGACACTGAAGTATGGCTTGTTCTTGAGCAGGCGCTCTTTCTTGTATGTTCCAGCAACCGGATGCTGGAAACGTGTAGGATTTGTAGAGTTGCCGGTGATTGAAACGTCAACACCTTCGTGCCAGAGGATTGCAACACCCTCGCGAACATCGTCTGCACCATAGCAGCGAACTTTTGAGCGAGAGCCGTTGCTGTAGGCCTTCTCGGCAACTATCTTGAGGTTCTTGTCTTCATCACCTGAACCGAGATAGTCGAACTCTGTCTGCACGTATGTGAAGCCGTTGATGCGGGAGATAATCTTGGCAGCATCCTTGCCCAGTCCGTCAAGAATGCAACGAAGTGGATTCTTGCGCACCTTGTTTGCCATCTCGGCAATCTTGATGGCACCTTCGGCTGCTGCAAAAGACTCGTGACCAGCAAGGAATGCAAAGCACTGCGTCTCTTCGCTGAGCAGACGTGCCGCAAGATTTCCATGGCCAAGGCCCACTTTACGGTCATCGGCTACTGAGCCTGCGATGCAGAATGCCTGAAGTCCCTCGCCTATGGCAGATGCAGCATCAACCGCACTCTTGCAACCACGCTTGAGAGCAATGGCTGAACCCACAACGTATGCCCATTTGGCATTTTCGAAACATATTGGCTGTGTCTCTTCGCAAGTCTTATATGGGTCGAGGCCGTACTGAGCGCAAATAGATTCTGCCTCCTCGATTGACTTAATCCCATTATCGTTAAGGACCTTGAGGATATTATCCATACGACGGTCCTGGCTTTCAAACTTAACTTCTCTCATGGTCTATTACTGTTTACGTGGGTCAATATACTTGACAGCCTCGGCGAAACGGCCGTAAGTGCCTTTTGCTTTCTCAAGGGCCTCGTTTGCATCCATGCCCTTTTTCACCATATCCATGAACTTGCCTGTATGGACGAACTCATAACCAATAACCTCGCCGTCAGCATCGAGTGCCATGCGCGTGCAGTAGCCTTCGGCCATTTCAAGGTAACGAGGGCCTTTGGCACGAGTGCCAAACATAGTGCCAACCTGTGAACGAAGTCCCTTGCCCAAATCCTCAAGCGAAGCACCTACTGCAAGTCCACCCTCAGAGAAAGCTGACTGCGTACGGCCATATACAATCTGGAGAAAGAGTTCGCGCATTGCCGTGTTGATTGCATCGCATACAAGGTCTGTGTTGAGAGCTTCAAGAAGTGTCTTGCCCGGAAGTATCTCTGATGCCATGGCAGCCGAATGGGTCATGCCTGAGCAGCCGAGAGTCTCGACAAGAGCCTCCTGGATTATACCATCCTTGACATTGAGAGTGAGTTTGCAGGTGCCCTGCTGAGGTGCACACCACCCTATTCCGTGGGTAAAACCGTTGATGTCCTTTATCTCACGGGTGCGTGTCCATTTGCCCTCCTGAGGAATTGGGGCACATGGATGTGTGGCACCTTGTGCTACAGGACACATGTTTTCTACTTCTTTTGAATAAATCATATCTATTTGTTTTTATTTTCTATCGAAGGGGTGAAGAGGGCAAAGTCGAACACCGTAGGGTCTTCGGGGAAGAGACTTCTGACATTTTCTGTCAGTTCAATGGCAGCCTTAATGTCTGCCGTAGTGCGTGTAATGAGTCCCATTGCACGTGAGGTCTTCAGCACATGCACGTCGAGAGGGATAAGCAACCTTGAGGGATCAAGCCTTCGCCATAAACCAAAGTCAACTCTCTTCTCTGCCGGCATGTTGTCGTCCCTGCGGACAAGCCACCTAAGCATTAAGCAAAGACGCTTGCAGGCAGACTTTGTATCTTTTGGGATTCCATTGGCATGAAGCAAACGGGTCAAGGCATCAAGATATTGCAGTTGCGGGTTCAGCGACTGATTGATATTGTCTATCACTGCATCCTCAAGTGTCGGATATTTGGTATAAACGTCGGCAAGCGACTGCATTATATCATGGAAATCCCTATAGAACAGGATGCGGTAGAAGTTTTCGCCAGAATCCTTGTATTGCTTCCATACCATGGATTGAAGGTATTCGTATGGCGACGGCTGCAGCAGCTGGTAAATCTTACCGCAATGCAGATGTATCTGTCTGCGGTTGCCAAAGGCTATCCATGAGCAGAGCACTGCCGCTATCTCGATATCCTTTGGCTCTTTATAACGATGCACTATCTCCACTGGGTCACCATGAAAATAGCACATATCGTTATACTCTATCGCATTATGCCTCAGGAAGGTTTCGTCCACAGCAATTCTTATATTTCTTTCCAGAGCCACAAGGACATGGGTCGTTACGGCCTACTGTCTTCTCGGCACGTATCGGCTGTGTGACCTGACGCTCGCGTGTATCATGGTCGGCAGCACTGTTGCGCTGGAGAGAAGAACCGTACTCCTGCTTTGAAGCAGCCATCTTGCTATAGTCGGCACGACGAGGTGCATCCGCGCGTCTGATAGTGGCAGGGTCACGCACTGGAATCTGGGCACGCATGAGAACAGATGTAATCTTTCGGTTCATGGTGTCTATCATCTCCATGAAGAGGTTAGACGACTCCAACTTATAAATCAACAGAGGGTCTTTCTGCTCGTATGAAGCATTCTGCACAGAGTGACGCAACTCGTCAAGTTCAAGCAGGTTCTGCTTCCAACATTCATCAATGACAAGCAAGAGTATTACACGTTCAAACTCTTTGATAATCTCCTTTGACTCAGATTCGTATGCCGACTTGAGATTTACAGGGATATTATATATCTTGCGCCCGTCTGTTATAGGGATAAGTATTTTGTCGTACTGTGCCCCTTGATTCTCGAAAACCTGCTTGATTACAGGATGAGCCACCTCGGCAAGAGTGTCCATCTTGCGTTTGAAGTTATCGAAAACTCCTTCAGAGAGTTGGTCAACAAGCTTCGCTGGACGCATAGAACGGAACTGTTCTGCCGTAACCTGTGGTTCCATAGCGAAATATTTGAGCATTCCCTGACGAAGTCCCTCGTAATCAGAGTTCTGATAGTTCTCGTTAACCACAGCCTCAAGAGTATCATATAATGTGTTGACAATATCGACACCCACGCGCTCGCCCAACAAGGCGTGACGACGACGTGCATAGATAACAGTACGCTGCTTGTTCATCACGTCGTCATACTC
>JAZRYS010000234.1:0-5088 GCA_045600865.1 Candidatus Aphodosoma sp. | reverse complement strand
GAATACTTTGGATAACTTCGAGTTGGATGTTAACAAGGATTCTCTTCGTTTGGTAGTTCATAATGCTATCAAGGAGGCTATCAGTGAACATTTAGTAGAACAAGACAAGTCACAGCTGGAGAAAGAAGAGAAACTTCGTTCAGAAGGTAAGCCTGGCACTGTTTTGGAAGCCTATCAGCAGGCAACAAAAATCAATGCTGAAGCCATTGACAAGTTCAACAATAATACCCATGCCATCAAACGTCAGTACAAAGTTGTTGCAGATGCTTTGTGTGAAATTCTTGGCAGAGTCAACCTCAGTCCGTATGAGAAACCAAAGTTCAAGGATGACAATGGTCATGTTCTGTTGAACTCGTTGTATCTGTACCCTTGGTATTACTTCAAGTGCTTCTATTCCAGCAAGCATGTTCGAGGTTTCTTCAAGTTTGTTGCTTGGTCTATCTGGCTTATATGCATCGGACTTCTGTTTTTCATTACCCGAGATAATGCCATTCTCCAGAAGCAACAGAACATCAATCGCTATGTTCATGCCTACTTCAGCGACAATGACGAGGTCATGATGGAGTTGGAAGGTATCGACCTCATGTTCTCTGATGAGAATCTGAAGCCTATGCCTATCAAAGACTATCGTGAGTACATGAAGGAGCGCAAGAAGGAGTCAAAGGACAACGCCAAGGCTGGCAAGCGGAAGTAATCGCTACTTTGCCCACACTAAAATGATAGACGCACCATCCGTTTTGTTGGGTGATGCGTCAATTGGTTCTCTCAGGAGTCTTCACTTAACCCTTTTTGAGGCATAATTGAAGACCTACGTGAGACTTAATAGATGTCTTGTAGTAATTACCACTGAGTTCCCCAGAGGGCGCGAAGGATACTCGAGCACCAATTGTTTCTGGATGCCTTCCTTACTTATATGCGCTCTTTTATAGACGGGTGAAATTTAGCCGCGCACCTTCTGCTCGTAGAGGGTGCGCGACCAAGTGTGTATCTGCGTGTCTGACAGTCGCTACTTCACGTCTGTGACGAGGCGGACAGAGTGACCGCAGAATATTTTATTAGCAGCAGATATTCTTACACCCTGTTCCGAAGAATAAAAGTAATACGCATATGAATCGTAATATGAATCATCATATTTTGTAGATGACCAATAAAAGGCCGCCGATAATCCAAACCAAGAACCTTCGCGAAACCACCCATACGGTAGGAACACACATCCCGCGGCTTCCATCTCCTGCCAATAACGAGATTCAAAATCAGGAGGGAAATCCGAACGAGAATCATCATTGATGCCCCCAAATTTAGGTACTGATGGATGGGTATATTCATCAGGGAAAAGGATAATTCCTGGAGTAGGATAGTCTTCGTAACCTGTTTTTATCCGAGCCCTCACAAATCTGGCATTCTCTGTTCCCCTTACGGTGGATGCCGCTCTTTGGAAGAGGAGGTAGTCCCACTCGTCTTTTGTCAGTGTGCGCCAGGTGCCATTGTCATCAATGACTGTTCCCCAATCCCTGAAGTCTCCGGAATAGTCTTCATAATTTTCGGATGTACTGATTCCGTAATAGGTAGATGGCGTTGACCATCCGAAGAGATCTACCACAGCACCTACCTCCTGATTGTCTATCGTAGTATTGCCAGCGTTATTTCTAATCCTATCATACTGATGCTCAGCGAATCCCCAACTATAGTTGTTCGCCCCCGGACCAATGAATGTTGCCTGAAGGTTGCCCTTGGAGAAGTAAACCTTCTTGCCTTCGGCATTGACCGTAAACTCAAATGGGATAGCCCCACTCGGAATGACTCCTGTATGGTTAAGGGGATAAATCTTGTTGCGCGCCACCACGATGTCTGCATCCGCCCGGGTTGTCATTGACTTGGGGAAGGTTGCGCCATCGCTGCTCAGTTCTATCTTGAGCTGACGGTAAGCCTGTGCAGGTATTGCCACATAGAAGACGGTTCCTTCTTCGGTTGTCGGTACAGCCTCGGTGTAGGTCACGGTAAGTGTATTTGCCGTATTGTCGGGATTGGTCAGTACAGCGGCATTGTCACTGTTTACAGTAAAAGCACCACTCACAGCCTTGTTTGCGCTACTCACCCTGATGCCCTTCACCGCACTCATGCGGTCGCTCTTCACGATGATCTTCAGCACTCCGCACAGGTTCTTGAACTGAAGGGCGTTGTCCTCACTCTGGGCATACATCGGCATGTTGAACTTGCCGTCTGCCCACGTTTCTGTGACTGCAGAAGGGAGCACAGCCGTTGTGCCGTCATAGAGGTTCGAGGGGAAAAAGGCTTCGTATGGGGAAGTGACCGAAGGAGGAGTCACCACAAACTTCATGTCGGACATTTGCATATAACCATCCTTGTCACCTTCATTGTCCAACACGTCAATCCTGTAGTAGGTATAACCCTCAGTGGCGTTTATGGCAATCTCACCGGCAAGGTCCTGATTATTGATTGCCAAATCCAAGTTCTGAATCGACTTGATTTCCGTCCACGAACCGCTGGCAGTTGCCGAACCATACACCTTCATGGACTTCCAACGGCGTCCTGGATAACTACTGTTGGCAGCATTCCACAGCTTGATACTATTCAGCAGAGTGGCGTTGCCTGTAGTCACAACAATATTCCATACGCCATCATCATCCATATCTGTTTTGTTCGCAATCCAACGGGTGCTTGTACCTGCGTCATCCACAAGGTTTTGGGCAGGCTGATTCTGGTAAGAGCCAGTATTCGTAGAGCTGACAAACGCAGGACGAATCTCCTTCGATTCAATCGCCACCTCACGGAATGTCGTGCTCGTACCTGCCGATTCCGCCTTGAAGATGGTACCGTTCACACTGATTGGGTCATCCACCTCCCACGAGGCACACTTGTACGTTTCGTCAAAGATAGCCCTCGTCTCGGGCGCACTCTTCGCCATGGCTGCCCCAGGCGCACCCTCCATCGTAGCCGTGAAGACCATCGTCTCCACGTTCTCATTCTTCTCACCTTCGCCGGTCGAAGGCACAACATCGGTCAGCAACTCATCGCCTGAGCAGCCACAGAGAGCTGCGGCCACGGTCAGCATTGCAAAAAAAACTTCTTCATCATCTTGCCCTCCATCAATTGTTAAACCAGTCATCGGTGTCACCATCCTCATACGATTCGTTTTGAGGAGTTGGACTCGTGCAGATGATGTCACTGCTGTCAATCTCCACAACCTTTATCCTAGGTTGCTGATATGCCTTCTTCCCGGCATCAAATTCTTTCTTGTTCATATTGCTTGATTTTATATTTTAATGCTTGTTTCGATAGTTATGCGAAAGCTCCCGTCACGCTTAGAAGCATGACGAGGAGCAATAGTATTTTATTGATTCTTAACTCTTTTTACATTTCCTGGATCATAAAGACTTGCATCGTAATACAATTTATTTAAGTCTTTTTTATCGTAATCTAGTTCATCCATTCCTTCATGGATAAGGACTTTGAAGGATTTGCTTGGCAAATCATATATACAAGTATGAGTAGAGTACCAATATTCATTGGGAAATTTTTCACGTATATATGATGCCTTTTTACAAGGAGGCCATTTTTTACAGATTGCATCTAATGAATCAACGAAAATTTTGCAGATACGTTCCGACATAATACGAGAACGAATGATACTATCGGCAGGAATTATTCCTGGAATTGCAAATTCTGTCCGAAAATCATAGTCTGCTTTGTTATCGTGCTCATTATAATAGCGGTGGTAAAAATTGGAATAATGCAAAAGATGCATAAGTTCTCTCATAGAAGCAATATTACCGCCATGACTATAGTAATAAGTATGAACAGCTCCTGTACGTTCGTAACCACTTCCTCCATGTTGTATTAAGGCATATCTATCTTTGAGGCAATTGGTATAGTTGGTCATTACACTACCTTCGTCGAGGGATTGAATGTTCTTAGATGTCGTAATTACAGGTTTATTGTCAAGAAATTCAACTACTACGGACTTATTTGTATCACAAATGAGCCAATGGAAAGACTGCCCAAGTGTATCTGTGCATTGTTTTAATGAGTCATATTCGAAATGGTAAGGTTCAAACCAATTGAGGCGTTTAATAATATCTACCGCATTATCTACATTTTCCGCATAATTTAATATAATACGTGTAAGGTATGTTACGCACATCGCATTGGTAGTAGAGTCAGATGTGTTGTCCGGATTAGTGAATGCTGCACCTATTCCCCAATGTCCAGATTTCCACCTTGTAGAGTCTGCAGATGTTTCTCCTGCTGGAGCTACATTTACACCTATATAGACACCCTTCTCGTTAATTCCATCTGTTATAGACAAAGCAAGAGTATTCGAAAGCGTATCACCTACTTCTTGTGATATTATACAGGGGCACTGCTGTCCTAAAAAATTAGGACTCAAAATTAATAGTTAACTGAGTGCTATCATTTTGCTTGTTAATTGCCGAATTCTCTTGCAGTAGCAATTCTCGAATTGGAGTCTTGTCCAGCAGAGACACAGAGAGGATTTTAAGCAAATAATAGGTATCCATCTTGACCTCAAGATCATGTTCGATGATTGCAATGAGGCAGTATGTAATGATAGCGACATGTATCTGGATCCTGACAGCATTTTCATTATAGCCATAGAATTCTTTGACATGAAGGTGCTGCTTAATCCACTTGAAGAACAACTCGACCCTCCACCTATATTTATATAGTAAGGCGATATCTTCAGCAGAAATCTGCAGGTTATTGGAGTAGAATACGAAGAACAGATCTTCTTCCTTTGCATAATACTCCACCCTGCGGAGAACCTCCGGATACTGGCGACTTGTCTTGTATCCAGTAAACCGAATCAGTTGATCACGCATTATTCCCGTTTCCGGGTTAATATATTGGTGATCTTCAACTATGACATAGGTTTGATTGACCTTCTCGCGGACGACGAAATAACCTCCCGTCTTATGGATGAGATAAAGCATCTCAGTATCCATATATGCGCGGTCATAGATGTAGTAAGACCCTGATTCAAAAGAGATTTTATTCATCTCCTGAGAATCATGAAGATCGGCACTCGTGATTGTATAATCAGCCGGGACG
>JAZRYS010000233.1:0-18960 GCA_045600865.1 Candidatus Aphodosoma sp. | reverse complement strand
TTGAATTGGTGGCCTGGGATTGTTTTTTCATAATCCGGAGAACTTGTTCCATAGGATTCAGGGCTTTTTTTTTAACCTTTTCGTCTCTTTCTTTCAACTCTGCCTCTAAACGAGCAATTTTCTCGTCTCTACGCTTGATCTTGGCTCTCGCGTTCTTGAGACTCTTTTTAGACTGCTTTTTTCTGTCTGTTGTTGCCATACAAATGCTGATTTTAGTTTTGTTTTACGCTACAAAGTTACTAAATATCAGCGGTATACGCAAATTTTCAAAGAACTATTTTGCCACTCAAAGTGTTAAATATTGGTAAGATCAATCCCACGACATAAGGCACTTTTGGGTCGCGTTTTTTAATACAATTTTGAACACCCTACCCTTCAGGGCTAATACATGCGAAACTTGAGTTTATGATATAACGTCTATAGAAGAAAGTCCATTTTGAAATGCCACTCCGTAGGTTGAGTGTTCATCTGGCGAGTCTGGGAAACAGAGGTTGTTGAGATACAATGGCTGATTGAGAATGAAAGATTGTGCAGAGAATGTGCAACCAGCACAAAGGCGGTGGGAATTTTCGACTTCTGTGATTAAGAATTGGTTGTTGCCTTGATAACGCAGTTTGCAGCAACGGTCTGGAGGCCACGTTATTATAACCGTATCACCTTCATGCAAAGAGGAGGCAAGAATGACATCATTTGCCGTTATATCTGCAGACTCAATATGATTCTGCTGGAGGTATTGCTCGAATTTGTCGAAGTTGGCGTAACCTGCGAACTGGGCTAAAGTATCGAGTGTTGAGCGACGGATGGTGTTATATCCATCAGCACGCAATCCCCAGATTCGGCGAATGGTTATTTCGCTGACTTGGAACTTGAGATGTTCTTCTGCAAGGTCCTGTATCTCTGCGAGACTATGTATTGTGTGACCAAGTTTTCGCTCAACTGCCTCGCGAAGCAATTTGATTGCAGGATTACGGAAAGAGACGTTTGTTGTCATCGCTGTTCAATTATTTGAAATACAGATTTTGGATTCTTGTTAAGCACTGCACAGACGGAGTCAAATTCTGCATGAGCCTTGTCGATTGCTGCAAATGTCGCATCATCGAATGTCTCATCCTTCGGAATGGCATTTGTAACTGTTTGGATTTCATCATAGAGCATCGTATATTGCGCCAGATAATCACGTTCTATCTGTTCACTGAATTCTGGATATATATTCTGATAATGACGTTTGACCGCAAGAACCTCTGCACTGAAATAATTCAATTCTATAATGGGATAATTTGTATCTGGATATTTCAGATGTTTGACTTTATCAAGAGCCTTACGCTGTGCCTTGCGATACCATCCGTGCATCTCGTTGATGACAGGTTCTGCAGGGTCGGCTTGTTCAACTTCGATTGTGTCTTGAACAAATGTAGTATCCTTAATAACTAATGTGTCAACTGCCGGAGTTGCTGTCAGTGGTATCTGAGGCTCTTCACTATTACTTTCAACCAAGGTGCCTATTACTATTGCAAAACAAATCAGCAATGCCACTAATACCAAAAGTACGTATGGCAAGCGATTACGCAAGTTGATTGCTTTAATCAGAGAAGCAACGTCTAAATAACGACTATCAGGATTGACTTTCAGGCATCTGCGAGTTGCACACAAATAACGATATGGCTCAATTTCGCGTATGATTTTGCCAAGAGTGAATATGTCCGAACGATAGTCTGGCGTTTCTCCATTCAACTGTTCTGGCGAAGCATATCGGTTTGTGCAACCAAGGTTATTTGCCATCTGTGAGTCTGCATCAGAAAATCCGAAGTCAATCAGTTTGACGTGCTCACCATTGGTAGTTATAAGTATATTAGATGGTTTGAGGTCTTTGTGGACTATCTGTTTTGCGTGAAGATACGCCACAGCATCAAGCAGTTCGTTGATGATTCTGTGGCGTACATTATGCGTTGGTTTAAGTTCGAGGAACTTGTCCAGAGGTGTTCCGTCAACATAATCCAAGATTAGACACTCGCCTATCTGCAAATCATTCCGCAATCCCCATGTGCGTATGATGAAGGGATTGTCAAGTTCCGAGAGTATCTGGTATTCACGCCGCAGCAAAGCAACACTGGTCTCTGGGTCAACGTTTTCATGATTTGCTGTTTTGAAAATCAGAAGTTTGCCCTTATAAGTTGTCTTATAGATACAGCTATGCCTTGTTGTGGATACAAGCTTATATTCCGACTTTGTGTCAGAAAGCAACAGATCATTTATAAATCCAGAAGAAAAAGAAGTGTCTGGCATACTTAATTTCAGATAGTAAGTCAATGTAAGTCCCGCTTAATAGCAGGCTTTGAGAACCTGAAGTATCTCATCGGAGGTTATGGTGTGATAGCCTCCGGCTTTGAGGGCAGTAGCTGCTATCTCAGGGAGCATCTCTTCGGTTGCCCCTATCTCGCGGAGAGTTGTTGGCATACCAAGTTCGTGTATGAACATTTCAAAACGGCTGATACCTTCAAGGGCTATCTGTTCGTCCGAGCCAAAGTCGGCAGGAACCTCCCAGATGTTTTCAGCAAAGCGCACAAAGCGGTGAAGGCCGAACTTATATATGAGCCTGTAGTAGGCAGGTGAGATTATTGCAAGACCTACGCCATGAGGGCAGTCGGTATATGCCCCAAGCTGATGCTCAATGTTATGAACCTCCCAGTCCTGCGCCTTGCTGACGCCGAGAATGCGGTTAAGTCCCATTGTCGCACACCACATTATGTTGGAACGTGCCTCGTAGTCTTCCTGGTTGACGAGAGCCTTGCGGGCAGAGACAATCAGAGAACGCATGAGTCCTTCTATCAGATAATCGGTCGTGCAGTCGTCGTCGCCTGAGCAATACTGTTCCATCAGATGGGAGAATGTATCGAAGATTCCACTGACCATCTGAAGGCGTGGCACACTGTATGTGTATTCAGGGTTGAGAATGGAGAACTTAGGTGCCATTACCCAGAGAGGCTGCACCACTCCCTGCTTGATTTTGAGTTCCTCGTTTGTGATTACACTGCCTGAATTCATCTCGCTGCCTGTTCCTGCCATGGTCAGTATTGTGCCAATAGGTATTACAGGATTATTGATAGGCTCACGGTTTATCCAGTATTTACGCCAAGCGTCCTCCTTGCAATAAGCAGCCATTGAAATGCCCTTGCAGCAGTCGATAACTGAGCCGCCACCTACGGCAAGTATAAGGTCTATATGGTTTTCGCACACAAGGCGAGCACCCTCCATCACCTGCGAATAACGAGGATTGGAGTTTATTCCAGCCAACTCAGTAACCTTCTTGCCACAATCAGCAAGGATTCTTATTACTTTGTCGTAAAGGCCAATACGCTTGATTGAGTTTTTGCCGTAAACCAGCAGAACATTTCCGCCATAAAGTTTCAGTTCTTCTGCAAGTTTATCCATTGCTGTGCGTCCAAAGTGGATGCGCGTTGGGTTTTGGTAAGTGAAATCTATCAACATAGCATTAATTGTTTTGAGGGTGCAAAGGTAGTGATTTTCTGTGATATGGCAAAGGAAAAAGACAAATAATAAATTATTGTGACAAAATGGCAGTTGTTTCAGAAAAAAGTTGTAACTTTGCAGGCGAATTATGAAGATAATAATTGACGATAAGATACCATATATCAGAGGAGAGTTTGAGAGGTGGGCAGAGGTGGAGTATCTGGACTATCATGAAGTAACGGCAGAAAGGGTGCAGGATGCTGACGTGCTGGTGATAAGGACACGCACACTATGCAACGAAGCACTGCTGAAAGGTTCTTGCGTCAGAATGATAGCCACTGCTACTATAGGCAGAGACCACATTGACGAGGAGTGGTGCGAGAACAACGGAATAAAGGTTGTCAGTGCCCCTGGTTGCAATGCTCCTGCCGTTGGAGAGTGGGTTGGCGATGCACTGAGATATTGGGCTGACATATACAATGTCAAACTTGACAATGAGAGAATTGCAATTGTAGGATATGGACATGTGGGACATGAGGTTGAAAAAGTTGCTTTGCACTTAGGTTTGGGCATTGAACTGGTTGATCCATACGTGGAAGGTTGTCATGAGAAAGTGGAAGAAGTCATAGACAAATGCAGGGTTGTAACCTATCACGTGCCGTTGAACGACGAGACCCGTCATCTATGCAACGCAGATGTACTCAGATTGATGAGCCACCAAGGATTGCTGGTAAATGCCGCACGAGGGGGAATAGTTGATGAAGAAGCACTCATCCGTTGGTTGGAGGAAAATCCAAATGCCAATGCCGCTATCGACTGTTGGGAAGGCGAACCTATGATAGACAGAGAGTTGGCAAAGCGGGTGATGATAGGCACGCCACATATTGCAGGCTACAGCGCAGAGGGCAAATGGCGTGGCACACGCATGGTTGTAGAGGCCATACGAGAACATTTCGGCTGGAAATGGAATATTGACGAAGCAAGCAAGGAGTTTTTGAACAATATCGGAGATTTTGAAAAGCTAAGAAAAACCAGATAAAAAAACTACAAAATACTATGGAAATTCAAAGAATTCAGGAAATCAAGCAACGTTTTGGCATTGTAGGTCTCAGCGAAGCTTTGAACCGAGCTATTGACGTTGCAGTGCAGGTTGCACCGACAGACCTTTCGGTGCTTGTAAGAGGCGAAAGTGGTGTAGGAAAGGAGGTTATACCAAAGATTATTCACCAATTCAGTCTCAGAAAGACAAAACCATATTTTGCAATAAACTGCGGTGCAATACCGGAAGGAACAATAGATTCAGAACTTTTCGGTCATGTGAAAGGTGCATTCACCAGTGCTGTGGCCGACCATAAAGGATATTTCGAGGAGGCTGACGGAGGGACGATTTTTCTTGACGAGGTGGGAGAGTTGCCTCTCTCCACACAAGTCAGGCTCTTGCGAGTGCTGGAGGCTGGAGAGTTCATTCGTGTAGGCTCGAACAAGGTGCAGAAAGCGAACGTGCGTGTTGTTGCAGCCACCAATGTTGACATGGACAAGGCAATAAAAGAGGGACGTTTCCGTGCAGACCTCTATTATCGTCTGAATGCAATACCTGTCAGCATACCGCCACTGAGAGAGCGCAAGGATGACATCCCGCTGCTGTTCCGCAAGTTTGCCAAAGACTTTGCCGACCGCAATCAGATGCCTCCTGTAAGGCTGACGCCTGATGCAACAGCATTGCTATGCAAAGGCTACTGGCGTGGAAACATACGTGAACTAAAAAACTTCACAGAGCAGATTTCCATACTCGAAAGAGAACGCGAAATAGATGCCGCAATCTTGCTGAAATACATGCCGCAATACGAAAACAACGCATTGCCTGTGCTTGCACGCAGCGAACACGAAAGTCAGGACAAGAGTTTTGCCAACGAGCGTGAGATTCTCTACCAAGTGCTTTTCGACATGAAAAAAGACATGGCAGAGATGAAAAAGGTCATCAGCGACATCACTCAAGGCAAATATGTGACCACTCCTGTCGAACAGGTTGTTGCCACACCCACTGCAATCGAAAGCACTGTCCCTATGGTTGAAGCTGCCGTAGAGTCTGCAATAAGCCACGTAGAGCAGGTAAAGAAACAACCTGCCGGTCATATAATGGACGTTGAAGAGTATGTCGAAGAGTCACTCTCCATCACAGACAAGGAACGTGAGCTCATCGAGAAAGCCCTTGATAAATACAAGGGCAACCGCCGTCTGGCAGCCCAGGAACTTGACATCTCGCAAAGGACTCTGTACAGAAAAATAAGCAAATATGGGTTGGACGAAAATTGAAAACTATGAGACACTATATTATTTTGGCATTAAGTTTACTGATGATGACAGGGTGCACCATTTCCTATAAATTCAATGGTGCAAGCATCGATTATAGCAAAACTAAATCCATCACCATCAGCGAGTTTCCCAATCAGGCAGCACTTGTCTATACCCCGTTGACCATACAGTTCAACGAGGCACTAACATCAAAATTTGCACAGCAGACAAGACTCGACATCCTGAAACGTGGTGGAGATTTCACACTTGAAGGAGCAATCACCGGCTATCAGCTTGCAGCAACAGCCATTGGCGCAGACAATCGTGCTTCTGAAAACAAGTTGACAATGACAGTGAAGATTCATTTTGTCAACAACGTCACTGGCGAGGAAATAGACCAGACATTCTCGTCATTCCGCACATTCTCTTCTTCAAGCACCCTCAATGACGTACAGGATTCATTGATAACCGAGATGATTGAAGAGGTTGTTGACCAGATATTCAATGCAACGGTAGCAAACTGGTAGTCAGTATATGAAACGCGAAGACTTGACAAAAAGCCTGCATGGACTGAAAGAACTGGAATCAGAAGAATGGCGACAAGCAGTGGAAATGTACCCAGCCTGCGAGATGGTACTCTGGCACTACCTGCGCACGCTTTATAGGAACGATGACATCTCCTTCGAACATGAACTGATGAGGTTGGGGCTCAGACTTAGCGACAGGGAAGAATTTTACCATTTCATGACGCAACGCAAGGTGGAATATGCCTTCCCTGAGCTGGCGGCAACATCCAGCGACTGGTTTGGCGATGTTGACAAACGAAATGATGGCGACAAAGCCACTTTGATTGAGTTGGCACGGAAATTAAAGGCAAACAGGCTCGCCGAAAAAGAGAAAAAAGAAGCTCAGAAAAAGACTTTAGAGAACGAAGAAAAGGTCAGGATAACCGAAAGCAACATCAACAGCAAAGATAAAGAGTTAAAAATCAAAGAATTAATAAGTTGTAAAAAATATTCCGAAGCTCTTGAAATTTTAAGGTCAATAAATTTGAGCAATTCAAAAAAAAGTGCTACCTTTGCAGTCCAAATAAAGTGGTTGGAAACTATAATAAATAACAAATAAAATGGGAAGTGTTTTAACAGTAGTAATCGTGATTTTGTCGCTGGCTATGATAGCCCTCGTATTGATGCAGAAATCCAAGGGAGGCGGGCTTGCTTCCAACTTTGCAGGCGGCAATCAAATACTCGGAGTAAGAAAAACAACAGAGGCTGTAGAAAAAGTCACATGGATCTTGGTAGCAATAATTGTCGTTCTCTGCATTGCTTCGTCGGCAGCAAGCAAGAGCGGAGTTGCAACCAACTCTGAGATTTCTGATCAGGTTGAGTTGCCTGCCACACCAGGCGAGATGGAATAACCACAGCCTTCAGATATCTAAAAAACCACCATTCGTCGTGATGGTGGTTTTGCTTATGAAAAATGCAAAACGACAAATAGCAATATTTGACTTTGACGGCACCATAACAAGCAAGGACACATTCGTGGAATTTGTTAAATTTGTGTTTGGTTTAAGAAGAATGGTGCTGGCTTTTTTGTTATATTCACCGATAATAGCACTGATGAAAGTTGGCCTATATTCCAGAGGGAAGGCAAAACAAATGTTGTTCAGCCATTTCTTCAAAGGCATGGAATATAAAAGGTTCAAGAAACACGGCGAGGCATTTGCAGAAAAAATACAGCAATTCACTAAAGCAGATGTGCTAAAATTAATCAAAACACAGCAAGGGAAAGGCTCAAGGACTTACGTTATATCAGCAAGCATTACAGAGTGGGTAAAACCCTTTTGTGACTTAATTGGTATAGACAGTGTCATAGCGACAGAGGTGGAAGTTGATGACAATGGTCTTCTTTCCGGAAGATTCAAATCAAAAAATTGTTTTGGCAAAGAAAAAGTCAATAGGTTTTTAAAAATCGAGCCACATAGAAACGATTATTTTCTATTTGCCTGTGGAGACAGCAAAGGAGACTACGAAATGGTGAACCTTGCTGACGAAGGCATAATAATATAACATATTATCATGAAAAAGATAATCGGCTTTTTCAATAAATGGAGAGTCGCAGAGAAAGATGAAACAGTCAGAAAAGCAGAGATCATTGTCGCAGCAACTGTGACATTGGCATTGTGTCTCTGTCTTGTTTATCGGATATGGATGTCCATTCACGAAGATTGGAATTCAGAATGGGCCTATCATGGGTTCAGCGTTGCTGATTTCATGATAAACTATGAAGGAGGATTTGTCCGCCGAGGAATTATGGGGCAAGTACTTTTGTGGCTCTTTCAAATTCATCCATTTGTCTTGCATCATGCTGTATATGGTTTCGAAATATTTCTGACGGTTTCGCTTTGCGTGCTGACCTATTTCATCTGCAAAAGAATGAAATGGTTTCCCATTCTGCCATTGGCAATTGTAATCGGCATATTCTATTACAGGAGAGATTTCATGATGTTGATGTTGACATTCGAGGTCTTCAATCTGCTGTTCAAATACATCACAAGCAAAAAAAAGTCTTTTCTGATATTTAGCATCTTAATTACAGACGCAGCTCTTCTCATCTATGAACCATGTTTTTTCTACATTGTACCACTTTCAATCATAATCTATTGGACATCTGTTAATGGCAGTTTCTTCTGCAGAGTCAGACAATGTCTGAAAGTATTTGCAACACCACTGCTTGTGATGGCTGTGATAGTGGTATTTGGAAGGGGTTCTGTCGAGAAAGAAGAAATAATATGGGAATCATGGCAACCTCTTTTTGAACACATAGATGCAAAATACAAGCCAGATGAAATACCTGGAGCCATCAATTTCCTTGGCAGGTCATCCCGTCAGACTATGCTTACACATCTAAATCAGAACTACCGCCTTGACACAGAACAAAGTTTAGACTTCGTATCCGGTTCGCTGATTATGATGCTCTGTTGCTGGTTTCTCACAATGAACATTCCTTGCAGGAATGTCTGCGAAAGGAAAAAGCGCATAATGCTCAGTTCCGTATTCCTGTTTCTATTGGCATGTCACTTACCTATGCTTACTGTCTTGTCATGCGATCTGGGAAGAACTATGTACTCCCTGATTTTTCCAAGTCTGTTTGTTGTGTATCTTTCTTCCAAATACTCCTACGACTTTGAAATTCCAATTCTTGGCAAGATGTCGAGACTCATTTACGACGACATCGCAAGCATCCCTGCCGTAAACACTATTTGGTTTTATCTATTCGCATTATTCATGATGCCATTCACTTTCTGCTGTGGAGTATCAATCAACCGCAACCTTTACATAGAATACCAAGAACTGTTCAATTCAATGGCACAATTATTCACATCATTATGATTAGAGATTTACTTTACCTTATAAGACCATACCAATATGTAAAGAACGTCTTTGTCATACTGCCCTTGTTTTTCGGGCAACATTTGATGGACAAGACGAAATGGGTTCCTGTCCTGTTTGCATTCATAGCATTCTGCCTTGCTTCAAGCGGTGTCTATTGTCTAAATGATATATGTGATGCCGAATCAGACAGATTACATCCATCAAAGTGCAAAAGGCCTATAGCAAGCGGTAAAGTATCCGCCACGGCCGGGTACATTGTCATGGCTATCTGCTGGGTTCTGTCTATCCTATTTTCAATAATGGCAGGAAAAACCGACATCACTATAATATTAGCAACCGTTTCAATTATCATGATATATATCCTGCTAAACATTGCTTATTGCGTCAAGTTGAAGAACTTCAGCATCATTGACCTCTTGATTGTGGCAGCAGGATTTCTTTTAAGATTAGTAGTAGGTGGCGTAGTGTCAGGAATAGCACTTTCTCATTGGATAATCATGGTGACATTTTTGTGTGCACTGTTCATAGCCACAGCAAAAAGACGTGACGACGTTGTAGCGTTTGAAGAAAACGGACTGAAACACAGAGCAAACATTGCACGGTACAACAGTTCGTTCATGAATCTTTTGTTGGGAATAATTGCCAGTGTTACAATAGTATGCTACATAATGTACACTCTGTCAGATGATGTCATGACTAGAATGGGTTCTAAGCATATCTATTTCACCGGAATCTTTGTACTTGCAGGAATAATCAGATACTTACAATTAACAATAGTGGATCACAAAAGCGGAAACCCAATAAAAGTAGTATCTCAAGACACCTTCTTGCAATTATGTATCGCAGGATGGATTGTCTCATTTTTCATATTGATATACCTGTAACTATCCTCTCTTCCAGAATGACGGAGCAAATATCAGCAATATCGTGAAGAGCTCCAGACGGCCGACAAGCATAAGCCACGAAAGCAACCATTTTCCGGCAGCAGGCACGCCAGCATAGCCGCCAGAAGGGCCAAGTTCGCCAAGAGCCACACCTACGTTCGAAATAGAAGCCAGTGATGCCCCGAAAGCTTCTTCAAGTTTCATTCCCATGGCCAGCAAGGCTATCGTCCCAAAAAGAGTCAGGAAAGAGAATATCATCAAGAAGGCATGTATATTGTTCACAATACTCTCAGGAACAACACGTTTATTGATGCGCACAGGCATGATGGCCTTTGGATGCAGCACACGGCGGAATTCAAAGAGCACATTCTTTATCGTAATATGAGTACGGATAATCTTGATACCTCCTGATGTTGAACCCGCACATCCACCAACTGCGGTGAGTATAAAGAGCAACATCCACAGCGAGGGTTGCCACTGCATATAGTCAGTCGTGCAGAAACCAGTAGTCGTCAGTATCGCAACTGTCTGGAACAAAGCATCCCTGAAATCACGTTCAACTCCTCCCATAGTACTTCTGCCGCTTGTCAATATCAAAGCTACAAATAGGTAAAGCGTGACACAGCCAATAATCGTCAGGAAGACTCGCAACTCCTCGTCACGCCACAGACGCTTCAACTGTTGGCGAAACACTGCATTGTACAACAGCGAGAAGTTGATACTGGCAACAAGCATAAACACTATAAGCACATAATGTATTGCAGGCGACGACCAATAGCCTACAGAAGCCTGCTTGGTCGAGAATCCGCCAGTTGCCATGGTCGTGAAAGCATGACACACAGCATCATGCCAATTCATACCTGCAGCCCACAACGCAAAAAAAGCAACGACTGTAAGCGCCATGTATATTTCCCACAACTTACGTGCGGTATCTTTTATTCGCGGCTGGATCTTGTCATACGTAGGACCAGTAACCTCAGCCATGTACATCTGCATACCTGAGCCAGACGCAGGCAACACGGCCATCGAAAAGACCATAATACCCATACCACCAAGCCATTGCATAATGGCACGCCAGAAAAGCAATCCTTTAGGGAAATGGTCAACGTCTGTCAGCAGTGTCGCTCCGGTTGTAGTAAATCCAGACATGGTCTCGAAGAAAGCATCCGTCACATTATCAATAGCCCCACTCAGCAAAAAAGGCAACATGCCAAATATCGAGAAAATCACCCATACAAGGCTGACAATAAGGTAACCCTCCCGAAGGCCAATCTGCTTTGCACTGCCTCTTCCTATCAATATCAACACAAGACCAAAAAGAGCCGTTATGACCGCCGAACCGAGCATATACCATTGTGAATATTCAGCATATACAAAAGCGACAATTGACGATAGAGCCATGAAGGCAGCCTCTATCTCAAGCAAAGAGCCGAGCAGCATCACCACCTGTCGCCAGTTGAAAGTCCTTGTTGACATAACTCACTCAAAAAATTTAGAAATCTTAGGGGCAGACGAAGCCTTGCAGAAAACAATCACATGGTCGCCAGGCATGATGACAGTGTTGCCATTAACCACCATTCCAACTTCATCACGCACGATACCGCCTATATTTACATCCGATGGGAGTTTCAGTTCGCGAATACGACCCTTAGTAATCTTGTCGCCAGCCTTGGCCTTGAATTCAACGACCTGTGCATCAGAATAAGTCAGGCACTGCACATCCTGAGTGTCTTCGTCAAGAGTCTGCTGATAGATATAGGCCGCAGTCGTCAGTTTTTTATTGATAATCGTACCAATATCGAGATTATCAGCCAATTCTATGTAATCCACGTTTTCCACCTCGGCAATAGTCTTGCGAATACCTAAACGTTTCGCAGCAAGGCAGGCAAGCACGTTAGTTTCCGAACTATTCGTAAGAGCCACGAAAGCGTCTGTCTCTTCAATTCCCTCGTTTCTCAGCAAATCAAGGTTACGTCCGTCACCGTGAATTATCAACGAGTCAACCTCGTCTGCCAACTTGTAACAGCGAGCACGATCTATCTCGATAATCTTTACGTTTATGTTCGATGGCAGATATTGCGCCACCTTTACGGCAACTTTCGAACCACCCATCATGATAATGTCGTGAATCTGGAAATCGCTTTTGCCAGCAGCCGTACGCACATAGTCAAGATTGTCTTTTGTCGAGATGAAATAGACAAGGTCGTTCGCCAGAATCTGGTCGTTACCGCCAGGAATGATAGTATGGTTGTGACGTTTCACAGCCACGATACGGAACTTGTCGTGATTGAAGAAACCTGTCTTGAACTCCTTGTTTATTATCTCGGCATTGTCACGCACTTTTATGCAAACCAGCACCAAGGCATCATCTCCGAAAGAGCGAAACTCGCGAATCCAGCTGCGTTGCACTGACTGCACGATCTCAGTAGCAACAAGCGTTTCAGGATAAATCAGCTTGTT
Organism: Candidatus Aphodosoma sp.; assembly: GCA_045600865.1. Classification (GTDB taxonomy): domain Bacteria; phylum Bacteroidota; class Bacteroidia; order Bacteroidales; family Paludibacteraceae; genus Aphodosoma. The sequence goes on along the minus strand of JAZRYS010000233.1, from coordinate 6,461 downwards.
TACACCCATGCGATTGAACAATTCCTTGTTCTTTGGCAACAAGTATTCGTAGTTGTCAATTCGTGCAACAGTCTTCTTTGCTCCAAGGTGCGAGGCAAGGATGCAAGAGTTGACATTATCGCTCTCGTATGGGGTTACTGCAATGAAAAGATTGTTGTTTCGCACACCGCACATCAGCAGATCTGATGGCGAAGTAGGGTTGCCTACTTTCGTCATGATGTCGTAGTTGGTATCGAGGTCCTGCAGTGCCTCCTCATTCCTATCCATCAGAATGACATCGTGGCCTTCGCCAGCCAACATTTTTGCCACATGCCGGCCAACCTCTCCGGCTCCTACTATAATGACTTTCATAATGCGCCTATCCTCTTTTTAATACCCTTCACATCAATCTCGAGCATTTCGTAAAGTTCCGCAGGGCTGCCATGCTCCACAAAACTGTCAGGCAAGCCGATTCTTATCACCTTGCGTGCATAGCCATTATCCATCAGCCACTCCTCTACCCCACTGCCTATGCCGCCTATGACACTGCCGTCCTCAATTGTGTATATTGTCTCGTAATTCTCGGCTATCATTCTGAGCAGAACCCCGTCCATTGGCTTTGCAAACCTCAAATCATAAAGTCCGAACTCAGTACCCTTAATAGCTTCTTTCGCTTTATAAAGTATTGGTCCAACGCCTATTATGCATTCGCCTTTACCTTTTACCATTTCCTCGCCACAGCCAATTTCAAGAGTTTTCATCTCGTTGCACCAGTCGGTCAGCACGCCGTTTCCCCTCGGGTATCTTATTACGAACGGACCATTCCACTGCACTGCCGTAAACATGAGATTACGAAGGTCGTGCTCATCCTTTGGCACAGCAATCGTGAGGTTAGGTATCGGACGGAACATCGCAATGTCAAACTGTCCTTGGTGTGTCGCGCCATCATTACCGACAATACCTGCTCTGTCAAGACACATTACTACATGCAGATTCTGAAGTGCAACATCGTGTATCACATTGTCGTAGCCTCGTTGCATGAATGAAGAATATATATTGCAGAAAGGAATCATTCCCTCCTTTGCAAGACCAGCAGAGAAAGTCACCGCATGACCCTCAGCAATCCCCACGTCGAAAGTCCTCGACGGCATAGCCTTCATCATTATGTTCATCGAGCAACCGGAAGGCATAGCGGGAGTAATGCCCACAATGCGTTCATCCTGCTTGGCAAGTTCAAGAAGCGTCTCTCCGAATACATCCTGAAACTTAGGAGGTTTACCAACGCTGCTGCTCTTTATTCGCTCACCGGTCTCAGGGTTGAAGGTGCCTGGGGCATGGAACGCCGTGACATTCTCCTCAGCAGGTTTGTAGCCATGACCTTTGTGAGTTATGATGTGCAGCACTTTAGGACCCTTGTGGTTTTTCAGTTCGTTGAGTATGTCAACCAGCTGTTCAACGTTATGGCCATCAACAGGGCCAAAATAACGGATGTTCAAGCCTTCGAAGATATTGTTTTCCTCACGGTTGTGCTTGATGCTTTTCAGAGTGTTGCCGAGTCTTATCAGCTGATTCTTGCGCTTATCGTTCATCAAGCCGACACTCTTGAGAGTTTTGTAACCTATCCAGCGGAGGCGGTTGTATTTAGGCGAAAGGTGAAGCGAAGTCAGTGACTCGCTCATTCCACCACGGATAGGGTCGATTGCCCAGTGATTATCGTTGAGTATAATAAGCAGGTTGTTAGGATTGATCGAGGCATTGTTTATACCCTCAAAAGCCAGGCCACCACTCATTGCACCATCGCCTATCACTGCAACTACCTGACGATTCTCGCCTTTCAGCTGAGCAGCTATGGCCATGCCGAGGGCAGCAGAGATTGACGTAGAGGCATGACCAACGCCAAAAGCGTCGTACTCGCTCTCCTTTGGAGTAGGGAATCCGCAGAGACCCTTGAACTGACGGTTTGTATGGAAACGTTCACGACGACCAGTCAAAATTTTGTGTGCATAAGCCTGGTGTCCCACGTCCCAGACAATGCGATCATAGGGCGTTTTGAACACGTAATGCAAGGCAACCGTGAGTTCAATGGCTCCTAACGTAGAGCCCAAATGCCCAGGATTGTTGGCACACTCTCTGACAATAAAATTTCTGAGTTCATCGCACACAGCACGTAAATCAGTCTTTTTCAGAGCCTTCAAATCATCTGGACTATCTATTTTGTTCAATAACATACATTTTGCTTTAAGCCCGCAAAGTTACAACATTTCCGTAACACCACCAAATTTTTGCAATTAAATAATTTTCAACTAAAAAATTTCGTTTTTCTTTGCCATGTCAGAAAAAAGTCGTAACTTTGCACCGCATTTTAAGTGTTGTCTAACCAATGGCTGAAAACAAATCTGATGTCCTGTCGGCAGTGCGGCAGATGCGCGAGCAACTACAAGCCGCCTTGGCAGAAAACCAAAGGCTCAGCCAAGAACTCAACAATACGAAAAAACAACTCGCAAGGGCTGAAAACCAGATAGACGACCTGAATGCAAAGTACGACAGGCTGAGGCTGGCCAAGGCATACGGCTGGAACGAAGAACAGAAACGAATTGCCACGGACAGAATCACCAAGTTGGTGCGGGAGATAGACAGTTGCCTTTCTTTAATGAAGAAAATGAATTGATTATATCATGCAACGTGCAGTGAATTTGACGGTATATGGCGTAACCATGGCTATGCATGCAGACTCCGATGAGGAAGAGCAAGTTATGCGTTCTGCAAGAAAGCATCTGGAAGATGCAATAACAGCCTATAGCGAAAAATTCCCATCACTGCCAGTGCGAGAGATGCTTGTACGTGTTGCTTTCGACATGGCCTTCAATGCCGTGGGGGCAGAATTCGAGCTCAAGAAAATCAATGATGAATGTCAGAGTCTGCGTAAAGACCTGCTGAGTTTCTGATAAACCAGCCGACATTCTCCATAATATGCACCAACAGCCTGTTTGCAGGTTCAAAGCACCTGCAACATTTGCTATTGGTGCAATTTTTTAACTCCATATATACATAAGAAAACATTATGCCAATAATTATTTTTTCTATCGTAGGACTTCTGGCTGGTGGCAGTCTGGCCTTCTTCGTGGTAAAAGGAACCATGAAAAGCAAGGTTTCACGCCGCATACAGCAAGTAGAAGAAGAGGCCGAAACCCTCAAGAAAAACAAACTTCTTGAAGCAAAGGAGAAATTCCTCAACATGAAGGCAGATTTCGACAAGGAAGTTGCAGAACGCAACAACAAAATCCAGCAAATCGAAAACCGCACTCAGCAGGCCGAGCAACGCATTCTCCAGAAAGAGCAATCTATCACCCAGCGTCAGAAAGACCTCGAACGCAAGATTACAGAAACCGACAATGCCCGGGACAACTTCAACAAGCAGAGCGCACAACTTGACGTGAAACGTCAGGAACTTGAGGTAATGCACCAGAAAGCAACACAAAAGCTTGCCGACATCGCTGGAATGACTGCAGATGAGGCAAAGAACCAGCTCATTGAGAACATGAAGGATCAAGCCAAGACAGAGGCAATGTCGTACGTTAACGAGATTATGGAAGACGCAAAACTCAACGCAAACAAAGAGGCTAAGCGCATAATCATCCAGACAATCCAACGTGTAGCCACTGAGGCTGCCATTGAAAATTCGGTAACAGTATTCAACATCGACAACGATGAGGTCAAAGGCCGCATCATCGGTCGTGAAGGCCGCAACATCCGTGCCCTCGAAGCTGCTACTGGCTGCGAAATTGTCGTTGATGACACTCCTGAAGCCATCGTACTTTCAGGGTTCGACCCTGTACGCCGCGAGATAGCACGTCTGGCATTACATCAGCTTGTTGTTGACGGACGCATACACCCTGCACGCATTGAAGAGGTCGTGGCAAAAGTCAAGAAACAAGTTGAGGACGAGATTGTCGAAACCGGCAAACGCACCTGCATCGACCTTGGCATCCACGGACTGCACCCAGATTTGATCCGTCTAGTCGGCAAAATGAAGTACCGTTCTTCATACGGACAGAACCTGCTGCAGCACGCACGCGAGACAGCCAACCTTTGCGCCATCATGGCTGCAGAGCTGGGTCTTAACCCAGAGAAGGCAAAACGTGCCGGCCTTTTGCACGATATAGGAAAAGTGCCTGACGATCAGCCTGAGTTGCCACACGCAATACTCGGTATGAATATTGCCGAGAAATGCAAGGAAAAACCAGACATCTGCAATGCCATAGGTTCGCACCACGATGAAGTGGAAATGAAGTCTATGCTCGCACCAATCGTTCAGATATGCGATGCTATATCAGGCGCACGCCCTGGTGCACGCCGCGAAATAGTCGAGGCATACATCAAACGACTCAACGACCTTGAAAACCTTGCAATGTCATATCCTGGAGTAATCAAGACATACGCCATCCAGGCAGGCCGAGAACTCCGCGTGATCGTCGGTGCAGACAAGGTTGACGACAAGACAGTAGAAACCCTGTCTTACGATATAGCCAAGAAGATACAGGACGAGATGACCTATCCAGGACAGGTCAAGATTACGGTAATCCGCGAGACTCGTTCTGTTGCTTACGCTAAATAAAAAGCCCAAGGGCTTTTTATTTAGCCAATTGTCAATTATCAATTGTCAATTATCAATTAAACTTGGGGCTGCTCGGTTTTGACGGCGGTGTGAAGAGGTATGTAAGCATGCAGTGCATCGTGCGATACGCACTATAATCCTATCGGATGAACTATAACTGGCGAGAATAACTACGCTCTCGTTGCTTAATCGAAGTTCAGTAGATTACGCTTAATTCCCCGACAGACCGTGGGAACGAGACATCCATCAGAAGCCCACTCCTTGAGGCAATCTGGCTAATATGGGTGCCGCAATATCAGGGATAGTCATCACGGTGCTGCAACGTCATGGCAAAATTTCAGCAGATAAGGCGGTCGATTGGTGGCTTCGGTCTTGCCTCCGCACGAAAACCTAAGCGAAGATAAGCATGTAGAAAGCATATTGCTTTCCCGTTCGGACACGGGTTCGATTCCCGTCAGCTCCACACTACAAAAAGCAGAATAGACGCATAATTGTGCGTCTATTCTGCTTTTATAACTTATTTTTTACTCTATCTCACCACGACACGCAATGTCTGTCCATTCACATGCAACATATAAACGCCTGCAACAGGTACTTCTATGCGAACATCTTCTGCATCTGCGATTTTACGACTAACCAAGCGTCCTGCCATATCATAGAGAGCAATTGTTTCATCCTGAGTGCCATGAATCACGATAGTAGTTCCTTCGGTATATGCAACATAATCTGTGACCTCTGAATCAGCAATCGACGTTGGTACATTATTGTATATAAAATCAATCACATAGAGCGAAGAATCACTGCTCATATAATTAATCGTTGCAGTAAAGTTGCCAGCAGTACCTATAAATACTGCATTTGGCGAAAGCGCCATAAACTCAATATCAACAGTATCTCCGTCTGTAACATGACTGAGTGATGTCATCGCGCTGACCACATCATACGTAGTATATGTGCCAGCCACAGAATTTGCATTGGTAATCGCCAAATTCAACTGGTATTCATCATTAAGATCCGAACCGATAATATGGAATGCGTGTTGATCGCTAATTAAATCCACAAATCTATTATTCCTGTTGTCCATCGTAATGTATAATGTATCCTTTGTAACTACAGGATTAACATTAAGCGTCAACTGATAGATTGAATCGCAACCTGATGTCGTCTGGAGTGAGTCGTAATATGTTCCTGCGGCAGTATATGTACGACCATGCCAGATGTAACTTGTCCCCTGACAGATTGAAGCGGTATCATTAAAGAGATATGTAGGGTTCACCGTAAGCGTCAGCTGATAGATTGAATCGCAACCTGATATCGTCTGGAGTGAGTCGTAATATGTTCCTGCAACACTGTATGTACGGCCATGCCAGATGAAACTTGTCCCCTGACAGATTGAAGCGGTATCATTAAAGAGATATGTAGGGTTCACCGTAAGTGTCAGTTTATATACGGAATCTTCGACAAGCCATGTCTTAAGAGAATCGTAATATACACCTGCCTCAGTAAGCTGGCGGCCATGCCAGTTGTAGATAGATCCCTGGCAGATTGTATCTGTCTCCTCAAAAAGATAGGAAGGATTTATAGGATGTTGTGCAATATAGTCAATTAAATACACATCCCCATTTGTTGCAGTGACTTCAGCATGGTAGTCGCCGTAACTATTCCTTGTCAAAGTGCATGATGAGTAATAAATATTTTCAGCGGCATTAATGTCAACTCCTTGCGAATATTGCTCCAGCATATTCGCAAGTGTATATATCTGTCCATCATTTATATCTTGAGATCCAGCATCACAATAAACATCGAAATAGAAACTATAATCGTTGTTAGATAGTTTTATATAGAGATCATTATCTTCTGCAAAATA
>JAZRYS010000232.1:0-1840 GCA_045600865.1 Candidatus Aphodosoma sp. | reverse complement strand
CTTCGGCATATACTTGAAGAGCTGCTTGACGGTGGTTTCGTAATACCTGATGGTCTTGGCAGAACAGCCTTCCACCAGTTTCGCTGACAGGAATATCTCCAGCAGACGGTTGTTGGAGACAATATCCTCCTGGATTTTGTCTCCGTCTTCAATGAGCGTATATCTGCTGACTGTCTGCAGCAGTACGCTGTTGAGTTGCGTCATTTGGTCAACTGTAAGAGTTCCTGACATTGAATCTGTGATTTCTTGAATAAATTTTTCTTTCATAATACCCCTTGTTTTTTGTTATGAACCAGGGGCAGGAAATACTATTTAATCTCAAATCCGATGGAAGCCAGTTGCTTCTTTATTTCAGCCTCCAGTTCGTGTGATTTCTGGAATAATTCTCCAAGTTCCGTAGTGAGCCTTGTCATCTTCTCCTCAAATGGCTCACCGTCATCCTGAGTCTCTGCGATGCCTACATATCGGCCCGGAGTCAGGATGTATTCCTGTTTTGCTATTTCCTCGATTCCGACAGTGGCGCAATAACCCTTTTCGTCCTCAAGTGTACCTTCCACGTATTTGTCGTATGTGCCGGCAATCTTCAGAATGTCTTCCTCGGAGAGCTCGCGCAGTTTCCTTGTTACCATTGTACCGAGGTTGCGGGCGTCGATGAACAGGACCTTGTTCGTCTGTTTCTTAGCCCTGTTCAGGAACCACAGGCATACAGGAATACCGGTAGAGTAGAAGAGTTTGTCCGGAAGGGCAACGATGCACTCAACAAGGTCTGCCTTCAGGATCTTTTCGCGGATTGTGCCTTCGCCTCCAGACTGAGATGAAAGGGAACCGTTTGCCAGCACCATACCAATCTTGCCGACAGGTGAAAGGTGATGGATCATATGCTGCAACCAGGCGAAGTTGGCGTTTCCTGCAGGAGGGATACCGTATTTCCAGCGGACATCTTCCTGAAGTTTGTCCGCACCCCAGTCGCTCATATTGAAAGGAGGATTGGCCATCACGAAGTCGGCCTTCAGAGTACTGTGCTGGTCCTTGAGGAAGGAATCGGCGTTTGCTTCGCCCAGATTGGCTTCGATTCCACGGATAGCAAGGTTCATCTGTGCCATCTTCCAAGTCGTAGGATTGCTTTCCTGACCGAACACGGAAATGCTGTTGATATTGCCCTGATGTCTCTCGATGAACTTGGCCGACTGAACGAACATTCCGCCGGAACCGCAAGCCGGGTCGAATACACGGCCGTGGTAAGGCTTCAGCACTTCAACGAGAGTACGGACAATGCAGGACGGTGTATAGAATTCACCGGCATTCTTCCCCTCAGCAGAAGCGAACATTGATAGGCAGTATTCATACGTCCTTCCGAGAATGTCCTTGCTGTCGCCGTGGGCCTTCATATTCACGTTGGTGAATAAATCCACAACATTTCCGAGTTTCTCCTTGTCGAGTTCCGGACGCGCGAAATTCTTCGGAAGGATTCCCTTCAGACGGGCATTCTCCTGCTCGATGAGCCTCATTGCCTCGTCAATCTTCACGCCTACTTCCGGAGTGTGTGCAGCCTTTGCAATCACTTCCCAGCGGGCATCCTTCGGGACATAGAAGATATTGCAGCTTGTGTACTCATCCTTGTCTTCCTCCATTCCATAACCCTCATTCACAAGTTCCGCATACTTCTCATCGAACCTGTCTGAGATGTATTTTAGGAAAATCAGACCCAGCACTACGTGCTTGTACTCGGAGGCATCCATGCTGCCTCTCAAAACGTCCGCCGCACTCCAGATTTGTTTTTCAAATCCGACATCGGCAGTGTTCACCTTTGCCATATTTGTGATATTTGTTGTTATTTGCT
>JAZRYS010000231.1:0-4211 GCA_045600865.1 Candidatus Aphodosoma sp. | reverse complement strand
CGCTTCCGCTTTTCTGCGAGATATGATATGCCAGAAAATGAATGGGAAGACATCCTCATTCATGAAATGATTCACTATTTCATTGCCTATCAAGGGCTGAAAGACAATGCTCCTCATGGAAGGCTCTTCAGGGAAAAGATGAATGAAATTAACACGAAATACCACCGCAATATATCCATCTCTCGAAAGAACACGGAAGTTGTCTCAACTATCAAGGATGCCCCCCAAGAGGTTCGCAGAAACAAAAAATGCCTTCATGTCATTGCCTTTGTTCGTCTGAAAGATGGGAAGTCTGGTATCAAGGTGCTTCCTCGCAATATTCAGAAAGTGTCGTTTTTCTACGGACAATACATCCATGACGAAAGAGTGAAGTCTATTGAACTATACTTTTCCACTAACACATTCTTCAACAAATTTCCTAACTCATCAAAACTCTATATCAACCTGCTCGACGAAAATACGATTGTAGAAAACCTCAAATCTGCAAGCCAATTTGAAATTTATAATGGCAAATTGATGCTCAAACCTCGTGTTAAGTGCTGATTTTTACCTAAAAGAAAAACAAAAATCCGATTATTCCCTAATTTTCGGAATAAATAAAGTCCGTTTTCATCGTATTTTTGTAACTTTGCATCGTCATTGGCAGAAATGCCTTTGACGATGTAGCGTTTTTGCCGTCCTAACTCCAAATTCCACAATAACAATCAAGGAGGCATAAGCAAGACGCTCATGTTGTATTTGAATATACGGCATGAGTAGAATGTTTATGTTTGCCCTTGAAGCAGTGGAATGCTGGAGTTGCGAACATCTACAGGACACTCATGCTTTTTTTTGTTTAATCTTATTAACGACTAAAAGCATGAAAATTGAAGACATCTTTTTGAGACGGGTCTGGCTGATTGAATACATTCAAGACCATCCCGGAGTTACACGCAAGAGATTGCTTGAAGACTGGTGCCGCTCGTATCTTTCTGACTTCGGCGAGCTGACTTTTTCAAGATCCACCTTCTGCACTGAAATCGAGATGATTGAAAAAATGTTCAACATCCATATCAAGTACATTCAGGAGGGTTCGAGAGGTGGGTACCATATAGTTCCCACAAAATCTGTCTATTCATACAAATTGCATCACTGGATGCTGGGCATGATGAAGACAGGTCTCACTGTTTCCAAGTGTATGCACCTTCATGACAGGTTCATCGTTGATGACTTCCCATCTGAAGGTGGTATGCTGGCACCGATAGTTGGTGCCATCGAGGGAAACAGAAAGTTGAGGTTGATTTATCATAGGTATGGAAAACTTCCGGCGAGACGAACAATCTCCCCCTATTGCATCAAGACATTCAAGAATCGAATATACGTCCTGGGTCGATTTGACTCAGGGCGTATTTGTATATTCTCACTTGACCGTATTGAGGATATTCAAATATTGGACGATACGTTTGAGGTGGACGAGTCTTTCGATGCAAGGGAGTTCTTCGCTCACTGCTATGGAGTTTTCCTTCCTGATGAAGATGCAAAGATTGAAACAGTCAAATTCCGCACTTATGGAGATGCGAAATACTACTATCGTGATGTACCTCTCCATCGTTCACAGCGTGAGCTTTTCGATTGCGAGGACTATGCGGACTTCGAGGTTACGCTTTTCGTGACTAATGACTTCATCGGCGACATCATTCAACAGGCTGGAAGGCTTGAAATACTTTCTCCTGCTCACCTGCGAATAAGAGTGGCTGACATCGTCCGCAACATGGCAAGCCAGTATGCTGACACGCCTGTCTTCGTAGTCTGATCTTTCTTCTGCTCACCTTGATTTGGGAGGCACGCTTCATGTCCCCCTTTCCTTTTGCGTACCTTTTGCCATCCCTTTCTTTCTTCGATACCGCCCATTGCCTGTGTTCCTTCATGCACTCTGCCTGTGTTCACTCCTGAATAGTGAAACACGATTATTCCATAGTAATCAAGGATGTTCTCATGTTACTTGTATGGCTTTCGTTGCGCTCTACACATACTACTTCCTCGCTTTCTAACGCTTCCACTCCGAAACTCGCGACCAACGCTCTCCTGTGTCCTAATCCTGTGTGTCCAGCATCATTGTGGACGCACCCTTCACCTTTGCCATTGATTTTCCAGACAGGGCTGCTTTCTTGTTACATACCTTCTGATTTTGCACTGGGTGCCATCGCCGCACTCCGTCCTTTGCTCTATGCTCACGGCACTTCTATTTTTCCTTCACAAAGTTAGCTCGGCGGCTCATGTAAAGGGCTTCCATATCTTTTTCACAAAAAGAGGTTCCTTTCAGCGTCGGTGCTGCCACTTTTTGCTACGTCCTTCGGATGAAAAACACACGGACATCCTCCCTTGACATTCAGAGCCTGTTTCCTTTCGCTCCTGATTGTTCGTAAAAATTACAAAGTGCGTAAGCGCAAAGAACAGAAGTTTAACAATTAAAATCATACAGTTATGACAAGTTCAGTTCAAAAATCAAGTTTCTCGGCAAATGATTACGGTTTCTACAATTCACGCCGAACATCTTCACAGAATTTCTATCAGGTCACAGTCGAGGATTTCGATGGTTGCGAGTTCGATTACGAGGTGGAAGCAGAAAGCTATGAGGAAGCAGCCGCAATGGTAGAGCAAATCGCTTCCGAAAGCTTCATCCAAGTCTATAACATGAACATCTATCTCTCATACTAATAAAAGAATAATCAAATAATGTTTCACTCTTAAAATTCAAAAGTTATGAACACAATTTCAGCAAAGCACGTTCCTACAAAGAACACTAACAATGTTTGGGCAGTATTCGTCGAAGGTCAGGAAGAGATGTCGTACTGCAAGTCGCCTTACAATGCCATGAAGCTCATGTTCCTCCTCAAATCCAGGACAGGTGCGCAGATTTCAAAGGACAGCCTTCAGCAGCTATCAGCAGCGATAGCAGAGCAAAAGGCTTCGCAGCTTACTCCAGAGCAGGTCGCTGTAAAGGAGAAAGTCCAAGCCGCCGTCGAGGAGTTTGTCGAGTCTCACTCCGTGGATGCAGTCCTCGAAAAGCCGAAGAAGGTGCGCAAGCCTCGTTCTCGCAAGCCAAAGGCAGAAGAGGTCGCTGCCTGATGGTGGCTCTCTCGTATATGGCACTCCTTCGGGAGTGCTTTTTTGTGTCTTTTCCTTACGCACTGTGATGCCGTATCTTTGCATCAAAATCATCGCGATATGATAAATCTTTATATCGACAATATATGCCTCTCTTCATCCTTGCCCGACCGCTTCACTATCGGGCAAGTCGATGAAACGGTGACATGCTGGGTGGAAATGAATGGTGTACGGCTCTACACCACCACACTATTTGCCCATGACCACACCGCCATCTTCTATGACCTGCGGACATTGGTCGAAGAGTACATGAAGGCGCACAACCTCACGGTTGGCACCTTCTTGTTCGAGGCGGACTATGGAATGGGCGGCGAGTGTATCGATGACATCACCATCGTCTATGCTCCCTTCGCTCACGGCATGGACTCTGACATCGAGTTTCTTGAATCGCACTTCCTCACGTCACGGCGAAACTATTCCGTGCCGCGTGGCTATCCTATCTACCTCGCCTTCTTTGCGTCAGATCAGGAGCAGTTCACCGTAGAGGTGCAATGCTTCTTCCGCAAGAACGGCGAGCTGAACCCTTGCTACTATGAAGAAAGAATACAGCAGGAGAGATACCCTACAAGGTATTCTTTCAATATGGAATCGGAATATGTCACCCGCAAGTGTTATGAGGTGGATGGCGATGAGATGGGCGAACTGATGACGGCAACCGTCACAGTTGGAAGTAGGTCTATCACCATCTACTACACGGATGACAAACCGATAATAACATTTGGCTTCCGCAACATCTTCAATGTGCTTGAATATGTCCACGTCATCGGCAAGGAAGTGCTGAAGACAGACATCAGCAGAAAAGAAGCGTCATGCCAAGGGGTTACTTCGTTCTACGACGAGACGATAGAACAGAAGCACCATATCGAGACATGCCACCTCACCGCTGACGAAGCCAAATGGTTCAATGAGTTTCTTGCTTCGCAGGACATCTATGTGAAGGTGATGCCAGAAGAATACAATATCCGTGTCGTGATTACCGACATCACTTCGGAAATCAACTACTCGCCATCGGAGCAGACACGCATGAAGTTTGCGTGGAAATATGCCGAAAACCGTGAATGGCG
>JAZRYS010000230.1:0-2262 GCA_045600865.1 Candidatus Aphodosoma sp. | reverse complement strand
TCAGGGATAACTACTATTGACTGCAAACGGAAATCCTGAGGAGCCTTGAAATCAAATTCACCAGTTGCTGTTACAACTACCTGATATGACTCGTATGTACCACCCCAGTGGAAGTCGAATGATGCAGGGTCGCAGTTATTGAATTCCAATGTACCTGATGTTGAAGGTGCATAACCAACGAACTTGATAGTATCTTTTTCACCTACATTCGGAATGTAGAATTCTGCACCCTTCTGGATCTGGATATACTCGTAATTCTCTGAACCATCACCTACCAATATCTTCCATGCGTCTGCTGTCCAAACAAGACCTTCTGCGAAGCTAAGTTTGTGAGCACCATCTGAAGTAAGTTCTTCGTCATCAAGAGACTTCTTGAAGAACATACGATAGTCACCTGTTCCTTCCCAGTATTCTGAATGTGACTTCATTGCAGCATAGTCGTCTGGATAAGCTGTTGCTATTTTGCTGAAGTCCCATTCACGAATTGTTGTTACAGGAACAGATACTTCTCTTACCTTAATAACAACCTGAGTTGAGGCTGCATAAGTATAGTCTGTTGCTGCAAGAGTTGCAGTGATGACTGTCTTACCTGCGCTTATTGCTGTAAATTTGCCATCTTCTGATACGATACCTACCTCAGGATTACTTGATGTATAAGTAATAGCTGCACCTGAATTTGTGTAATCAAATGTCAATTCTTTTTCGGTGTCACCTACGTGCATGATTGTTGATTCGCCTGCAAACTCTATGGTAGCTTCTTCGCGAACTACTTTCTGTACATAGATCCAGTCGAGACCGCCACCATCTACTGTCAGACCCTTCAGATAGAGCTTGGTGTCTTTTGTGATAGTGAATTCTGTGCTCTGGTATGACTGTACATAACCATAGATCGCTGCCTTGAACAGTGTATCTTCACCAATGAACAAATCGAATGTTTCTGCCTGAGCAGCTGTTGATGCCTGAGCAAACTGCATGCCTACGCGGTAGGTTCCTGCTGGGAGGGTTACGATTTCTGCCATTTCGTTCAGAGCAGGAGCACCTGCCTTACCGTTTGAGCAACGTACATACTGGTTTGGAGCTGCACATGCCTCTGGCCAAATTTCTTCACCTTCCTTATAATATACTATGTCTTTCAGCTTGTTGTACTTGCTGCCGGCTGTTACATTCATTATTGTGTAATTGTCGGTGTATTCAACTGTTTCTTTTGTTGCAGTGGTGATTGTGAATTCCTTGTTGAATGCCTTTGATACATACTTACCTGCTGGGCAAGTCCACAATGAATCGCCTACCAGTACAAACTGAGGATAAGCTACGCTTACCAACTCGCCTTCCCACTGCTCAGCAAACGTGTCGCCTGGTTTTGCGTATGGAGTGAAGTCGAATTCATAACCTTCAGGAAGACCTGTTGACTTGACTGTATATTTCAGCATTGCAGCATCGCGATAAACCAGAGTGATTACGTTAGCTGCTGAATCTTCAGAAGCTACGATTGCAGTGTTACCTTCCTTATAGATATACTTCATTGTATTGTCTGCTTTGAAGAAGCTTGCCATGTCGGCTGAAGATGCTGTTACTTCTGTTCCTACTGTTGTGTTCAGTACTACTGGATCCTTCAATACGGCACCGTCACCTTCGTGTACATAGTTCAATGTGTATGTTGTAGGAATGATAACAGGGAGGTCACCATCGATGATGTCGCGGATTACAACGTTGTCGATTGCGAAGGCTGCATTGTAGCGGCTTGTTGAGAACCAGAGCTGACCTACACCACCTACTGATGCAAATGAGTCGTTGGTCTTGAGTTGCTTCTTGTCAACGATTACTTCGCCTGTTGCCTTATCCTTGATTGAGAAGAATGTCAAACCATCCTTCCAAGAAAGCATGATTGAATACCAAGGAGCTTCATCATAGATTGCAGATGCTTCTGTACCTGCGAGTCCGGCTGTGCCAGGGAGTGTGATTGGATGATCTGTATCACCATTGAGAATCCACTGCTCTGTGCCAGCTTCTGCCACCTGCTTCATATTCAGAGTCATTGTTCCTGTCAATGTCCACTTGCTGAAGTTGTAGCTTGCACCTGCTGCACCTACTGTAAATTCTACACCGTTCTGACTATTACTTCCAACTGTACTGCGGAGGTGAATGTCGGCTGTCATTGTGAATGGAGTGCCTTCTGCGAGTTTCTCGCTGTATGCATTTGAGTACATACCAGTACCATTTGATGTACGTGTACCAGCGGCTGCACGCAAGTAGTGGTTGCCG
>JAZRYS010000229.1:0-16996 GCA_045600865.1 Candidatus Aphodosoma sp. | reverse complement strand
ATTTAGGCTTTATATGACCTCGCACAAGCCGTTTTGCCGCATTTATAGCCAAGTTCAACCTGGTGTGGTGTGACGTGAAAAACTACACGAAACCAACTTGCGTGCCGTAAAAGCCAGTTCTCGGACAGGCTGGGGGGGGGTAAAACCCGTAACCAATTCGCAAAGTTACAACAAATATCTCATTCAAACAATATTTCTTGATATTATTTTGAAAAGTTTTTTCAACAGGCAGGAAAAGTGTTGATAAATGTTCGTTTCAGCATCGAAGTAGGAGCGGTTCATCTTCATTTC
The DNA here is from genome assembly GCA_045600865.1 of Candidatus Aphodosoma sp. Taxonomy (GTDB): domain Bacteria; phylum Bacteroidota; class Bacteroidia; order Bacteroidales; family Paludibacteraceae; genus Aphodosoma. The sequence continues at coordinate 16,705 of JAZRYS010000229.1, read as the reverse complement.
TAAGCTAATCCTAAGCTAATCCTCTGCTATTTCTCTGCTATTTCTCTGCTATTGGAGCGGAGGATCTCCTTGGGATTAGCGAAGTGTCGCTGGTGTGTCGCTGGAGTATCGCTGGTGTGTCGGTGAGATATCGATGGCGTGCCCGTCAGACATCGCCCCCTCCTACTATATAATATGATGTTTTTTTTCGTTTTTTGAAAAAATGCAGCAACGCAGCATAAAAAGAGGCAAAAATTTTGCCACATCGGAAATAAATCGTACCTTTGCAGCGCGATAAATATATTTATCTTAATATGGAAAATGCTTTTACCCGACTGCTGCCCATCGGAAAGCAGGACTTCGAAAAAATAAGAGAAGAGAAATGTCTTTATGTCGATAAAACCGAATTGATTTACAGACTAATCTCGTTAGGATGCTACTATTTCCTTTCGCGTCCGCGAAGGTTCGGGAAATCACTGATGATCTCAACCATCAAGGCTATCTTTGAAGGGAAGAGAGAACTGTTCGAAGGGCTTGCAATAGCGTCGAAACCAGACTTCAAGTGGGAGAAACATCCTGTCTTGCATCTGGATCTGAACACACAGCAATATGACGCACCTGAAAAATTAGAGAATGTGCTCAACACCACCTTGTCAGAATGGGAATCCATCTATGGGGCAAGTGCGACAGCAAAGGATTTCGGTCCGCGCTTCGAGGGGGTAATACGTCATGCTTACGAGAAAACAGGCAAGCGTGTCGTGATTTTGGTGGATGAGTACGACAAACCTATGCTTCAGGCGATAGGCAATGCCGAACTTCAGAAAGCATACCGCGCCACGCTCAAAGGTTTCTATGGCGCATTGAAATCGATGGACGGCAGCATTAGGTTCGCCATGATGACAGGTGTCACCAAATTCGGCAAGGTCAGCGTGTTCAGCGACCTGAACAACCTGCAGGACATATCAATGTATTCCGATTATTACGACATCTGCGGCATTACGGAAAAAGAACTGAGCACAATTTTCGTTCCTGAGATTCAACAAATGGCCGTAAGGAATGACATGACTGAAACAGAATGTCTCGAAAAACTGAAGCATAAATACGACGGTTATCATTTTGACGAAGATTCTCCAGGTATCTACAATCCATTCAGCATACTGAATGCCTTTGCACAAAAGAAATTCGGCAGTTACTGGTTCGAGACAGGCACTCCTTCGTATCTCGTATATCTCCTGCAAAAACACGACTGGAACTTGGAGGAGATGTCGCATGTCAAAGTGTCAGCGGACTTGCTCAATTCCATCGATGCGGATTCAACAAACCCAATCCCTGTCATCTACCAGAGCGGATATCTGACAATAAAAGGCTATGACCCAAGATTCAAGACATATACGCTCGGTTTTCCAAATGCCGAAGTCGAAGAGGGGTTCATGAAGTATCTGCTGCCATGTTATATTCATATCAACAAGACTGATGATGTGACTCCTTTCCAGATTGACAATTTCGTCGTGGATGTCGAAAGTGGCAACACAGACCTGTTCATCAAACGTCTCAGGTCATTGTTTGCCGACACGCCATACGAGTTGATAAAGAACCTTGAGAACCACTATCAGAACGTTATTTGGCTACTCTGCAAACTGATGGGATTCTATACCCATGCCGAATACCACACAAGCCATGGACGTATTGACTTGCTCGTCAAGACCCCTCTCTACATCTACGTCATGGAATTCAAGTTAGACGGCACCGCCGAAGAGGCAATGGCTCAGATAAACTCAAAGGAATACTCGCTGCCTTTCACGGTTGAAAACCAGACGGTCGTCAAGATAGGAATGAACTTCGACAGCACGACCCGCAATATCGAGAAGTGGGTGGTGATGGGCTGAAAGACTATACAGGCAACATAAAACCAATTACGCCGCAATGCGGCACAAAAAAAAGAGGCTGTCCGAAATATTTCGGGCAGCCTCGATTATTTACGGTTTATCGGGGTTACTCCACGATGAGCTTCTCTACATAGACATCCTGGGTGCCGGTAACGACGCGGATATGATAGATTCCGCTTGCCATGTCACCTCTTACCTCGATTGGGAAGTTTTCTGGGGTGAAGTGGTCGATTACCTTTCCGAAGTTGTCAATGATTTCAACGAACATACCTTCACGCTCTTCCTCGCTCCAGTCGTGGTTGACGTATGTCGTCATACCTGTCACGATTGGGTTTGGAGCCACGATGATTGGCATCTTGACATCACTGATTACTTCAACGTCTGTCTTTGCAGTTACATGCAGATAGAGAGTAGTCACAGAGTCGCAACCTGCAGCTGTCTTCGCAGAGTCAACGTAAGTGTAGTCACCGTCTGTTGCCTCTACTATTGTCATGCCATGCCATACAAGTGACTTGCCCACCTCGATTGTCTCGTATTCAGACAAGTTGTATGTAGGAAGGATTGTAATGACGCTGTCAACGATAGAGTCGCGGCCAGTTGCTGTGATATATGTATTCACTATATCATATACACCTGCACTGTAGCCCTCGAACTTGGTGCCTTCTGTCTCATTGTCGCAGTATGTCACATATATGTATTCTGTGATAGGGTCTGCGAACGAGAAGATTGCAGTGACGTTGACGTCACCTTCAAGGGTGAATGTGTAAGGGTTGGCAGTTGTACCATCGCTCCAACCTGTGAACATGTAGTGAGGAGCAGCAGTTGCTGTCAATGTTACAGAAGCACCATAGTCGTATGCACCTGCACCGGCTACTGTACCATAGTCATAGTTGTTAGCGTTTGCTGTAACGACATGCTGGTCGATTGCAAAGTTAGCAACAACTGTAGAGTCTTTGTCAACAAGTATGCTGAATGTATTAACGGTAAGACCGTTGCTCCAGTTAACGAAGTGATAGTGCTCGTTTGCTGTAGCAGTGAGTGTTGCAAGAGTACCGTGAACATACTCACCTGCACCTGTAACGTTACCCATTGTAGGGTCAGCTGTAGCAGCGATTGTGTGAACGTCAGCAGCAAACATTGCCGTAACGGTTGTGTCACCTGCAAGGGTGAATGTGTAAGGGTTGGCAGTAGCACCATTGCTCCAGCCTGTGAATACAGAGTGGGCAGCAGGTGTTGCTGTCAGTGTAACCTGTGCGCCATAGTTGTATGTACCTGCACCTGCAACTGTACCATAGTCGTAGTTGTTTACGTTAGCAGTAACGACATGCTGGTCGATTGCAAAGTTAGCAACAACTGTAGAATCCTTGTCAACGAGTATGCTGAATGTATTTACAGTCAAGCCGTTGCTCCAGTTAACGAAGTGATAGTGCTCGTTTGCTGTTGCAACCAATGTTGCAAGAGTGCCGTGAGTGTAAGTACCTGCGCCAGATACGCTACCCATTGCAGGGTCAGCTGTTGCGGCGATTGTGTGGCTGTCAGCAGCAAACATTGCAGTAACGGTTGTGTCACCTGCAACAGTGATGTTGATTGTAGCAGTAGTTGCACCGTTGCTCCAGCCTGTGAATACTGCGTGAGCGGCAGGAGTTGCTGTCAGTGTTGCAGAAGCGCCATAGTTGTAAGTGCCTGCACCGGCAACTGTACCGAGAGCATTGTTGTTTACGTTAGCAGTAACGACATGCTGGTCAATTGCAAAGTTAGCAACAACTGTAGAGTCTTTGTCAACGAGTATGCTGAATGTATTAACGGTAAGACCGTTGCTCCAGTTAACGAAGTGATAGTGCTCGTTTGCTGTTGCAACCAATGTTGCAAGAGTACCGTGAACATACTCACCTGCACCTGTAACGTTACCCATTGTAGGGTCAGCGGTAGCAGCGATTGTGTGAGTGTCAGCAGCGAACATTGCTGTTACTGTAGTGTCACCAGCAACAGTGATGGTGATTGTAGCATCAGTCAAGCCATTGCTCCAGCCAGTGAATACTGCATGAGCAGCAGGTGTTGCTGTCAATGTAACCTCATCGCCATAGTTGTATGTGCCTGCACCGGCAACTGAACCGAGAGCATTGTTGTTGACATCAGCTCTTACAACATGCTGGTCGATTGCGAAGTAAGCAGTAAGAACGGTGTCGAACTTAACTATTACGGTAGTAGTAGGATCGACTGAACCATTGTTCCAGTGATCAAAATGGTAATGCTCGTTAGGGATAGCGGTAACGTTGACGACAGTGTCGTAAACGAATGCGCCACCACCAACAACAGTACCCATTGTCAGGTCAGCAGAACGTGCGATTACGTCGAACTCATTGTACTTGAAGTATGCAGTATAGGTTGCATCACCAAGAACCTTAACCTTGAAGGTGTCGAGTTCGGTAAGGTTCTCGTCGTCCCAGCGAGAGAACTCGTAAGGGTACTTGCCAACTGCGATGAGTGTAGCGGTATCGCCATAGTTGTAAACGCCACTACCTTCTACCTTACCACGGACAGTATCAACAGGTATAGCAGTGATAGTGTGCTGGTCGATAGCGAAGTTGGCGGTGATGGTCGTGTCGTCATTAGCAACAATGGTGATTGAAGTAGTAGTCTCGCCAGTGCTCCAATCAACGAAGTGGTGATGCTCGGCAGGAACGGCAGTGAGTGTCACTGGAGTGCCATGGTAATAGTTACCAGCACCTGTCACAACGCCCATTGAGTCAACATTCTTGAGGACTGTGATGTCGTGAGAATCCCAGTCAAATGTAGCAGTAAGAGCCGTATCGCTGACAACTGTGATATCAATAGTGTCGTTGGTCAGGCCATTGCTCCACTCTACGAAGATGTGGTGATCAGTAGGAGTTGCGATGAGACGAGCAACGTCATCGTGGGTATAAATACCAGCACCCGTTACAGAGCCCATGGTAGGATCATTCACATTAGTAGAAACTGTATGCTCATCCCAGATGAAGTTTGCAACTACCGTAGAGTCGTGCTGCAAGTCGATTGTGATGTTAGCGTCAGTCTCGCCATTGCTCCAGCCAGTGAATATCATGTGTACTGGATCAATAGGAGCAGCGGTGATGTCAACGAATGTACCGTAATCGTAAACGCCGGTACCTGTAACAGTACCCTTCGACGAGTCGTTCATTGCTACTGTGAGCTGATGCTTGTCGATTTCGAATGTTGCAACGATGGTAGTATCGTGACCAGGCATTACGATAGAGCGGTTATTCTCCTTGTTGCCGTCAGGCCATACTACGCTGTAGTGCTCCATTGGAGTAGCAGAGTAGTTTATGGTCCTGCCATAGCGGTAATTGCCGCTACCTGCAACCTCACCTAAGATATCGTAACCAGGAGCTACCAATACATTCAGGTTGTATGATGCAGTATCGAAGTTAGCCACGATGGCAGTATCCTGAGAAACGGTGATTGTCCATGGGTTGACAGTTGCGAGAGTGTCGCCATTGTTGGCATTTGTCCAGTTGATGAACTCGATACCCTCGTTAGGAACAGCTGTAAAGACAGGAGTGGTTGCGTCGAAGAATACGCCCTCAGAAAGTGTGTCACCCTCGTTGTATGCAACCTCGACTGAGCCGATGGCTGGAGTAACGACTGGTGCGACAGATGTAGCGACATTGTAGTGAGGGATAGTATCTAAGACTACATTCTTCAACAAACCATTATAGTTGGTATACGCACCAGCAGTATAGCAGAATGCAACACGTGCACCATCTGGAATATTGAAGATGTTTACTCTGTGAGACCTGTATGACGCAGAAGTTGGATTGTCAGTGAATGCAGGTACGAATGTAGTCTCATCAGTAGGATCGGTAATATAACCTACCTGGATTCTGCCTGAATATGAAATACTACCATATCCACAGTCAAACCTGACTTGACATTCGTTAGCATCCTTAATAGCCGGCAAAATCATATAGATTGGTGTAACATTACTGCTGTTGAACTGTATAGCATAGGTTCCATCCGTAGATGCAGGATTAATCGAATAACTTGGATAAGAACCTTCTGCAGCTGCGTTGAGGTCGTTCCAGCAGATAGTCTCAATCATACCTGGCCCTGAATATGAAGAAGTAGGAAGGGTCTTGAAGTCATCGCTGTAAGGGAGGGTAGCTGCGCCACATACATGAACCTCGTTGCCGTATGTCCAACGGCTTAAGTCGTCAGGATCGCCACAGTTTGCCCGAACTCGCCATCCGTATGTTTTGAGTGGGTCCACCATGACAGTAACAGAATTTCCACCGCTGATAACGACAGTATCTCTATGAGCCCTGCAAGGAGGTTCACAGATGATAGTGTCAAGCCCGCCTATACTAATTTCATGGCATTCTCCACAGCCCTGTAATAGCCTATCAACATTATCAGTTCCGCCCACAGTCCAAAACTCATAGATAAAGTCTTCAGCCGTGCCATATTCACCTGCAGTGACGGTGAATGTGATAGAGTTGTCAGCCTCGGATGTTGCGACAGCTGTTGCAGGAGCCGAGCATGAAGGCAACGTGATGTAGTGAGCCTCCTTCCAGCGGCTTGTCTCGCCTTCACCGCAATTGCCACGGACGTAGAAGTAGTAATCCATATCCTTGGTGAGGTCTGTCAAAGCAATCTGAGGATTAGACAATGTAGCATAATCAGTAGCTTCAAGGAGGGCAAGGTCGTCAGCCGTCATCTGCTCAGTGGTGTTATATACATGCCATTCAGTCTCGGCAGCACCTGGATACCAGTGAGCACGTGCCGAAGTTGTAGTGATGTTATCAACAACGAGGTTGGTGACAGAAGGACAAGCCTGAGGAGCGAAGCAGAACTCAATGTTGGTTCGGAAAGAACCCAATGTACCAGAAGCAGGTGATGTTACAGGACATGCAGTGCCATCATTCCTAAAGTATATCGACTTCGAACCACTACAATATGAATATCTGAAAGGTCTAGAATTTGACTCGCATCCTGTATTATTTTCCTTATGTACAGCAACAACCAGATTGTCGGTGCCATTGTAGTCGAATGGAGTGGTCAATGTAAACGTATTGAATACGCCATCGCCACTGCAATAGAATGAACCAGAATAGACCTCTGTCAAATCAGCAGCAGCAATCCAGTCATCACCAGATGTAAACTCTGACTTAGACGTATGTCCAAGATAAATCTTGACCTGAGTGGATGTCATTGCATTAGTACTGCCATACTGGAATGCTATAGATGAAATCTGACCAGCCTGCAATTCGGATGCATCGAATATCTGCTGTCCATAAGCATTATTATAATAACCATTACAAGGAAGATCACCTGATGAACCCGTGCCATCACCGATGGTCTTGCAATCCGCAGGCACAGCCGTTGTAGCGACATCAACCTTAGCGTTTGCACTATAGTTCTCGCCATCTGTTGCACGGACGTAGAAGTCGTAGTCGGTCGATGGAGTAAGGCCGATAGCGAAGTACTCGCGGGCAGACACCTCTGTCCATGTTGCAGGAGTTTCACCGTCTTCCACGCATGCAACCTCCCAAGCGGTCTCGTCGGCAAAGTTAGCCAAGTCAGACTCCCATACAGCGGAGAATGCGTTAGAAGCGATGTCGTAAGTCTGGAGGTTGATTACAGCAGGCAAAGCCGCTGGCATTGGGAACTGGCAGCTGTCCCAAGGAGAATTGCAGTTTACGTCACCTGTACATACGTTCCTTACATAGAAGTAGTAAGTAGTGTCGCTTAAGAGATCAGTCAAATCAACGGTAGTGTCGTTGTATGCACTTGCTGTTGCGCTGGCTGTCTCAAGGTCTGCCTCTGCTATAGGGGTAGCACTGAGGATGTATGTGAAGTTGTCAGCCTGAGTAGCTTCAGATGTGTTCGTCCAAGCAACGGTAGCAGTGTGCTTGCCAGTGATGGTAGCCTCTGGAGTGCCAGGAACACGGCAAGGCGAGAGTGTGCGGAACGATGTGCCACCAGCCCAGTTGGAAATGCCGTCATCCTGACCTTCACCATCGCAATGAGTGCGAACATATACATAGTATGTAGTGTAGTTTGCAAGATCGGTAATCTGTGCGGAATTGCCAGTTGCTCCTGTTACCTGAGGTTCTACGCCAGTGAAGTCCTCAACCTCTGTAGTGCTGTAGTAGATGTCAGAAGTGTTGGCATAGTCACCTGTACTTTCTGTCCATGTAACAGTTGCAGAAGTCTCAGCAATGTTGTCTATAGCAACGTTGGTCACCTCTGGACAAGCCTCATTGTGAACACAAGCCTCGAATGTCACCTTTGGAAGGAAAGTATAGGTGGCATCACTACCGCCATTTGTCATGCGGCTTATGCCATTGTCATCTGTACCATAGAAATAATCGCGACCATAAGTACCATTGGCAGTTTTCTTGACTTGTATAAGCAAGTTGCCACCTTCGCTTGGATATTGATAAGTGTTGGCACCGAAATCGATTTCCCACTTGTAATTAGATACTGTGAGAGATCCCGAATATACAATCTGCTCAGGTGCATCCTCGTAACCCTCACTGAGGTTATTTGCCGACGTTACGCCTATACGAACCTCAATCTTACCATTATGAGCTTTAGATGAGGTACTTGTGAAGAAAGTCATCTTTTTGATAGCCTGTCCACGGAGAGCAGCCATCATTTCGTCTGGGTAAATAAACTGGCTCTTGTCATAGCTGCCATCATAGTCATATCCATAATAAGGAATCGCATCGTTGGTAGCAGTACCATCGCATATAGTCACATTTTCGCAGTATGAGAGTGCTTTTGTGGTAAAGTCTGTTCCACGCCACTGGCCAAATGTCTCGCCGCAGTTAGTGCGAACATATACATAATAATGTGTCTCACGAGTAAGGCCTGTGATTGCGTATGTGCATGCGCCATCTACGTTTGTAACAGTGACACTCTCAACTGTTGTATCTGCGAGTTCAGCTTTGCTGAGTTCAGTTTCGCTGATAATAACATCGAACGATGTAGAAGCGTCACCTATGTTCCAAACAAGGTTAGCTGTACGACGCTCAATGTCGGTTGCAGCAACATCGTATGGAGTAGCGCAAGCCTCTTCGGCAACAGTGATAGTCCAGTCGGCAGAGATTGTGGTATCCTGAGCGAGGACCGTCACAGTTACAGGAGCAGAGAGATTCCATGGAGCGACGAATGCCTCGCCATTGACTCTGACTTGTGCTCCAGAGTGATTAAGCGAGATAGAACCATCCATCGCCTCAAGGTCAGAACCCTTGCGGACAACGAAGTCGATAGTCTTGGCTGCACGGTCGATTACAGTGCTGAATACCTCGGCAGACGAGATAACCATTGTGTCAATCTCGGTGTTGTTGCTGAAGGTAGTGAACGAAGGAGTGTTTGTTGCAAACTTACTGAGACTGTCAACCTCACCGCAGTCAGCCAAGAGATGGAGCTGATACTGTTTGTTTGGTTCAAGACCTGTCAGTAGATATGTAACAGTGTCTTCAACAACAGTACATGCTGCAATGTTCACATCAATGGTGTCTGCATGAACAAAATCCCATATTGAATGATCGACAGTATCGACAGCTATTTTCCAGTCAACGGCAGTACCCTTCTTTATCCAAGAGAGTTCTACACGGTCGCTGAGAGGTGAGCCGGCAACGAAGTTCTCTGGTTTCAGACAAGCAAGCTCGGTTGTGAACTCACCTGCAGGAGACCATACACTCGAACCATCGTCATAAATCTCGTTAACGCAGTTCACGCGCACGTATGTATAATAATGTGTATTTGCAGCAAGGCCTGTAACATCGAATGATGTCTCTGTCACGTCATCAGCAGCAAGAGCTGCACCTGTGAAGTCAGTTACGACTGTATCAGAAACTATCAGGTCGTAAGAAGTAGCGAAATCGCCAGTACCTGCGTTCCAAGAGATGGTAGCAGAATTATTGGTGACATCTGTTGCTACAGGAGCATCAACTGCTGGGCAGAGAGGTGCTGTAACACAATACGCAAATGAAGCCTTAGGCAGGAAGTCTGCAATGCTGTAAGGGGAAGGTACAGGAGGATCGATATAAAAATCATAGGCACTTGCAATAGATGATGACATGTTCTGGCCATACCAAGTAACGCTTGAAGAAGTTCCTGGTGCACAAATATTGAAGCATAGGTTTCCTCCATTGTAGATAAACGGTTCACTGAACACAATTTCCATTTCTTTATTTGAAGAAAGGGATACATTACCAGTATAGACAGTAGTAGCAGAAGAAGAATATCTCCATGAGGAGCTTGACGCTGTTGCTGCTGAAACCTCTTCAAGTTTAACCGTGATATTTTTAGATAAAGAAGGTGCTGAAGTTGCATAGAACTTAACCGACGAAATTGGCTTTCCAATCATGTCAGTGAGCATACTTGCAGGATAAATAAACTCGGACTGGCCACCAGCCGAACCAAATACTGGCACATAAGTGTTTGTCGTTGTACCATTGGCCACAACGAGCTTATCGCAATCAGGGGCATTGCCAAGAGTCGATTCGCTTACAGCAGCACTCCAATCGGTTACAGCACCCTCACCGCAGTTGCCACGCATGTATATATAATATGTGGTATTGCGCTGCAGAAGGTCGATAACCTTTGATGTGCCAGTGACGCCTGTGTATGTTGGCTCAACGCTAGTGAAGTCAAGAACCTCAGCATTGCTTACATAGATATCGTAAGCATCACCGTCCTCGGCATACTGCGAAGGAGTCCAGTTGAGTGTCATCTGATACTTCTGAACATCAGTGATGTTCATCTCTGTAGGAGCGAAACATGCCTCAGGCATTGTGAACGAAGTGGAGATGTAAGGGCTGTTGCCATCCTCACCGCCACAAGCATTCGAGAGATAGAGGTAGTAGGTCTCGCCAGGAGTGAGACGGTTGAGGAGAGTATTGTCTGAGTGAATGTCATGACCAGTCAAGGCAACTGTATCAGGATTCTCAAGCACCTCTGTACTGAGGATATAGCGATAGTTCGAAGCCTGAGATGTAACAGTCCACTGAGCCTTTGCACTTGTCTTGGTGAGAATAGTTACCGCAAAGTCAGTAGGAACGATGCAATTCGAGAGAGTCTTGAATTGTACAGCCTCGCTCCATGCTTCACCGTCGCTGTGTTCGCGAGCATTGCATTTTACGCGTACATATACATAGTAGTCGGTATATTGCTCGAGATCTGTGAGTGCCAAACCGCAAGTGTCAAGATTAACGTAAGTAGGAACGAGGTGGGCGAAACTTCCCACAGGAGTAGTGCTTACCAATACATCGTAAGTGTTTGCATAGTCACCGGTACTTGCCGTCCACGAAAGGTTAGCTGTAGTCTGGGCAATATTGGAAACTGCAACGTTTGTCACAGCAGGACAAGCATCTACAAGTTGACAGAATGTGATATTAGAACGGCTTGTCGATAAAGTACCGGTACTTGAACCTGCTGTTACACTGTATGGAGTATTATCTTTACGCATGTACATGCTACGGTTTGTCGTACCACTTATACCTATACTTTGGAAACCCGTACTTCCTGCCGATTGTGATGTCTGATTAACAAGTGTAACAATGACTATATTACTTTCACCATCCCAAACAAAAGGAGTAGTAAACATATAGTTCACTGTACCTGCACCAGTAACAACCATGTTTGGATCATTATAATTCAAACTGAATCCTGATGCATTTACCCAATCAGTGGAACTCTCGAACACCTCTTTGGTGGTAGAACCAATGTAGATTGAGAAATCCTTGATAGAAGAAGAAGCCTGATTCCATGTGTAACTCATACCAGTAATTTTACCTGGAATAATACCCGCAGCCTCAAGTTCTTCAGCTGTGAAGATTTGCTGTGAATATGTGTTGCCATAACTGCTAATAGTAGGAATACCAGACAAAACAGCAGTTCCATTGCCTATAGTCTTATCGCAAACGGACAAGTCATTAGTCTTTGCCTCGGTCGAAATCCACTCGCTGTAGCCATCGCCATCACCGCAATTGGAGCGGACGTAGATGTAATACTGAGTGTTGCGCTCAAGATCTGCAGCATGATAAGTGTTGGAACCATCTGTTACTGTGTGTTTGGTAGCAGATTCCAAAGCGGTAGCATCCAATTCAGAGTCGCTGACCACGACCTCATAGCCTTCGCAGTTGGTCACACCAGCCTTGGGTGTCCAAGTAACGTCGAAGCTGATTCGTTCTATATTGTTGACAGAAACCGACTGCACAGGTTTGCAGGATGGAATCTTGCTTACCATTACATTGTCGATATAAACATAAGAAGAACCAGTTGCAGGGCAACGGAAAGCAATATACCCATCAGATCCTGCGTAACTGTCGAAAAAGATCTCTTTATCAACCCAAGTAGAAGTAGAGCCCGCCAAAATTGCTTCGCCGAAGCGAGTAAAGGTGCTGTAGTCGGTAGGGTCGGTCATCACACCCACTTCGATAGGATAATAGGCTGTGGATACATACATTTTGAAGTTCAACTGCAGCTTATTGATATCACTGGCGAACTTAGGCAATGCAGCATAGCTGTAATAATTGCTGGAGCTGGAACCAGCGAAATACAAACTATTTCCAGTAGTGCCGTAGTGACAGGAAGAGTATGGATAAGGGTAAGCTGTATAAGAATAATTCGTACCCTTCTTCCAACAAGCATCTATAGAATATGTTGGGCCCGAAGTGTAACTGTCGAAATCTTCGAAATATGGAAGGTCTGCGTCAGCGATGACGCTGCAGGCAGTACGGAAAGTGACTTTAGCACCATCGCTCTGGTCTGAATCATCACAATACGAACGTACATAAACGTCATAGTTTGTGTTAGGAGTCAAGCCTGTAACAGTACACTCAGTACTTGTTACATCAACCGCATTGCTCCAGTCAGGAGTAGTGCCTGAAGCAACTACTACATACTGGTACTTGCTTTCGCCATGACCACTTGCTGTCCAGCTGATATCAGCAGAAGTAGCAGTCACGTTTGAAGCATTCAAGCCAGTTGGCTTAAAACATGTAGGCATAGGTACAACCTTAACTTCGTCAATGCCGGCACCACGACCCCAATGGCTATAACATTCAAATGCCAACTGGAGAGTTGACGAAAGGGATGTTGGAATGGTATATTCCTCGGACAATGTCCAAGTGGAGTGTTCAGATGTGATGTTATCTAACTGATGCCACGAATCAGCAGTGCTGATACGATAATATACCCTGATTTCGTCAATATCGCCAGTAAAAGATTGATTGACGTATGCAAACGTCAATATGACAGATGATTTGCTCGAACAATCGATAACAGGGGTTATCAATTTTGTAACGACATCATAATCAGCTGAATACAACTGAGCATTCCTGGAGCCAGCATACGCTGACGATGGATATGTACCATTCACACCCAGAGCAGTAGTCCAGGTTTTGTCGCCTTCGTTAGTCCAGCCACTAGGCAAGGCTGTACCAGAAGTAGATTCAAACCCTTCATAGAGTAGGGTCTGGCCATGCGCCCACGGGACGCAGAACGCTATCAAAAGCGTCATGATGAATAAAAACTTTTTCATAATGAAAAAAAATTTAGTTAGTAATATTGTTAATAAATAATAGTCAATCCCTGCAATAATAGGGTGTAGCGACAAATCCCACGTCCCAAGAGACATCAAGGGAATATCGTCTGCAAAGTTACGACAAATATTTGATTTATGCAAATTTTTTTCCGCTTTTTTGCAGCAAAAAAAATCCATTGATACCCAGGGCGTTGCCTTGGGCTATGTACAGATTGCCCTCTTCCGTCTCTTTAACCCATGTCGTCTAACGACAACCCTTTATACTCTATGTCATACTCACCGAAACATTGTGTCGTCTTCAGAAACGTCTCTGCTTTTGCCCTCAATACGGGAATGTCTATCTTGTCAGCCTGACGTTTGACTTCAAAGAATGTCATCTTCTCGCTCAGTTCGTCAGCCGCAATTATATCTATCTCGTTTTCACCTTTACGGTCGTGCCAGTAACCTAAGCGGGTATGTTCGCCATTCTCGACAAGAGTATCCATAAACCAGTTTTCCAACACCCTGCCGCTATATGTGGTGTAATCCCGTTCAACCAGTTCCCTCAATTTATGGTTTGCTCCAGACTCTATCATATACGAGTATCTGAAGACATAGCGGAACCAGAAACGCAGAAACTCATCATTCAACATATAGCGTACGTTTTTGTTTACCGATTTCTCCATCAACGGCTGGCGTTTGACTATCAGTCTGTAATCCTCGGTTAGGTTTTTTATGTACCCGCCTATCTGCACATTAAGCATCTCCTCGATGTCACTGCGCATGTTATGTCCTTGAGAGATAAGCGAAAGAATCGAGAAATAGGTTCCGTAATCCTTTCCAAACTCCTCTATCAGCATACCTTTGCCTTCGTTCAGAAAAAATGAATCTTTCTGGAAGAAGCGGTCCAATATCTCTTTCCTTGTCAGGCAATCGCAATTCACCAACAGTTCGACATATTTTGCCACTCCACCCGTTATCATATAGAGTGTCAGCAAGTCGTCTGCAGAATGAGAAGGATTGTATTCACGCATTATCTCAGTCAATGTGGCAGGCGAGAACTGATGCAGGGTCATCATCTCTGTATGTCTTCCGTAAAGAGGTTCTTTCTGGTCACGGAAAATCTTGTTTATAAGCGAGTTGATTGAACCACATACAATCAGGTTGATTTTAGCCCTGTCCTTATGCCTATCCCAGATGTTTTGCATTTCGGAGAATATTGACGGATTGACACGATACAAATCCTGAAACTCGTCAATCATCACAGTCAAGTGCTGTTTCTCAGCCAGTTCCATCAAGAAAACAAACAAGTCAGAGAAGCGTCTCGCATTGCCAAGCATAGGAATATCTACCACCTCGCGGATGCTTTCGACAAGCATATCACACAATTCGCTCTCCGATTTCCGAGCCACGAACAGGTAAATCAACGGCTTGCCGGCGTATGCCTGCTGAACAAGCGTCGTCTTCCCGACACGTCTCCTGCCCGAAATCACCGTAAATTGCGCCACCTTATGCGACAATTCCTCTATCTTACGGAGTTTTTCAATCTCGTATTTCCTATCAAAAAATCTCATAAACTTGTAATTCTAAAGTGCTTTGGTAACATATCATCAGTTGCGAAACCGCCATTTCGGAAACCGCCATTTCGCAAGTCATGGCTTTACATGTCATCCATAGAGAGACCTGAAAGAGTCACATCATAACCACTGAGGTTTTTCTTTATGAACTCATATTTACGTTTCAGCAGCTCTGGGTTGTATTTCTTTGCATTTCGCTTTATCTCGGCAACAGTCGCCTTGCGATTGAGTTTCTCGATGGCTATAAGGTCTATCTCGTTCTCGGAATTGCTGTCCCACCAGTTGGATACTTCGGTGACACGATCCATTTCGGCATATTTCTGCCTGAAATACTTTTCCAGCATGATTCCGCTGAACAGGCTGTAGTCACGTTTTATCGCCTCAATGAGCAGATTGTATTTGCCCAATTCTACCATTGGCCTGTTGCCCTCGACAAAACGGAACCAAAACATCAGGAAGCAATCGTTTATATGGTATTTCACGCCTTTGCTGGCAGGCTTAGCCCACATTGGCCTCTGTTTGCGGATTAGCGAATACTCATTCTCCAACGTGTCGAGATATCGCCCTGTGTTTTTGCCTATTATGCTGTCTATCTGAGATTGCGATGTCGCCCCAGATGCTATCAATTGCAGTATGCTGTAATAGATTTGGTATTGTCTGCCAAATTCACCGACAAGCAGTTCGGAACCTTCCTCAAGGAAAATGCTTGTCCCTTTGCAAACCGCATTCAGCATATCCTCGCTGTTCCGGCAACCATCATCCATCAGCTGAGCGACATACTTTGCCACACCTCCTGTTATTGAATAAAGCATCAACAGGTCCTCGGCAGTGTATGCAGGATTGTGATCACTCAGAATTTCCTTTAGCACAGAGATGCTGAAAGGCTTTATTTCCATTTTTGCTGTCTTACGCCCAAAAAGAGGTTCATGGCTATCCTCAAAAATACGGTGCATCATGCTGTAGATACTGCCACAAGCAATCAGATGTATATGAGACTCAGCATGATATGTATCCCATACATCCTGAATCTCACTGATAATTCCTGAATCCAACTCGGCAAGACGCTGAAACTCGTCAACCATAACCGTCACTTTTGTGTGCCGGCTGTAAATCATTATTTCCTTGAGCAAATCAGAAAAACGCGTTATCTGCCCATGGATATGAATTCCCAAAACCGACTCGACCTCCTTTTGGAACTGAATGCACTGGAACTGTTCCGATTTCTTGCCGACGAAGAGGTAAATCATCCCCCTTTCTCCCAATGCGTGCTGCACCAAAGTGGTCTTTCCCGTACGTCTCCGACCGACAATCACAGTAAACTGCGCAACATCGAAAGACTTGTCGTCCAACGTTCTAAGAACCGATATCTCGTTTTCCCTGTCGTAAAATTTCATTTTTACAAATTTGTAAATTACAAATGATTAAAATTCGCAAGTAGTAGTCCTGAAGGGCTTATTGTAACTTGCGAAACTTGAATATCATTATTTCACTCAAGTTTCGCATGTATTAGCCCTGAAGGGGCGGCACATACCAGCACAGGGCGTGAGCCCTGTGTATGAGGTTGTTATAATATTTAAGTCCTGTAAGGACGACACATTTATTTTCACCGTATGTGTTATTTAATTCTGTCGTACCTACGGCACTCTATTAACGTATTGACCATCTTTACACAGGGCTCACACCCTGCGCTATACTCTTTCGCCCTTTCAAGGCTTTTTTGGTCTCGT
>JAZRYS010000228.1:0-1355 GCA_045600865.1 Candidatus Aphodosoma sp. | reverse complement strand
GGTCTATAGGTCAATTTGCAGGATGCGATGCCCTTCAACCCCTTGTAAACACAGGCGATTCCGACGATTCAAAGCTTTCAACATCAAAATCGAGGTTTGAAAGTCTTCTATAGGTCATTTTGCAGGATGCAACATAGCTGCATCCCTTTTGTACACTAACTTTGTACGAGTTTCAAAGCTCAAAGAAAAGTTAATATGCACAAGAGTAAATGCCCTGCGTGTGGTTCCTCACACACAGTAAAGAATGGCAAGAGAAAAGGAAAGCAAGTGTATAAATGTGCGGATTGTGGCTATCAGTTTCGCAACGATAGCCTGCCAGATGACCTCCATTTGTGGAGATTATACCAGGACAACAAGCAAACCGTCAAGGAATTGGCTGAACAGCTTGAGGTAAGCGAATCCACCATCAAGCGTCGCCTTCGTAACGTGTCAATAGAATGGGAGCAACCTCCATTATCAGGAGGAGGTTTTGTTCATCTTGATGCGACATACTGGGGACATAATTGGGGAATCATGCTTGCTCTTGATGATGCAACAGGCTGCGTGCTTTACCTGGAGTTCATCAAAAACGAGACGAATGCTGACTACGAAGCCGCAGTGAGAAGCATTGAGGAAAGAGGTTATAAGATAAAAGGGCTGGTCATTGACGGAAAGCAGAGTTTATTCAGCATCTTCTCTGACTATAAGATACAGATGTGTCAATTCCACATGAAACAGATTATAAGGCGCTATCTAACTCTTAATCCAAGGCTTAAGGCTGCTCGAACCCTCAAAGAACTAATGGATTCCCTGACTACCGCAAGTCAGGTTGTCTTTGAACAGAACTACAGAGCATGGAAAGAGGATTGGAAGGATATGCTTAATCGACGCACTCAACTCAAATCAGGCAAAACACAATATACACACAAGAGATTGCGCTCTGCCATGCACAGCATTGACTTCTATCTTCCGTATCTATTCACTTATCAGATGGCAGCATGTGAGGGAATGCCAAATACTAACAACAAGATAGAAGGAACCTTCACGGATCTCAAGAAGAACCTGAACAATCATAGCGGCATGACGGAAGAGAATCGCAAGCGATTCATTTGTGGGTTTTTCTTGGCATCGAAGTAAGCTCTTAGCATGGAAAAGGCAGAAGCCAATAAATGACTCCTGCCTCATGCTTGTCGCTTCTTACAGTCCTATTCCTCACAGAGTTGCTCCCCAGCAGAGCTCTGGTACGCTTCAAACTGCATTGCAAAGATAGTAATTCTAACTTATACCTCAAAGCGATAACAGAGAAAGCTTATCCTGCAATTTGACCTATAGCGACATACCTACACTGAAAAATCCTGCAAATTGACCTATACGCC
>JAZRYS010000227.1:0-3428 GCA_045600865.1 Candidatus Aphodosoma sp. | reverse complement strand
GCTTCCTTATACCGGCCTTGAGCCTGTCCAGTTCGGTCGGTTTCCCGTCATTGAACTTGTACACCGGCGGTCTGTCGAGGAGTTCGTCCAGTCTCTTCTGCATCGCGTCCTTGAACTGCGGTCCAGTCGCTCCACGGTTTCTGGCATGGATGGATTCTTTGAGGAGGTCCATCATGTCGAGGCTCCACGGGTCACCCTTGAAGGTCTGCATCGTGTATGTCAGATTGCGGAGAAGATGCGCCAGGCAGACCTGATGGTCTCTTATGTCGACTTCATCCATGAAGTAGGCCGGGAGTCTGTCCGTCACCAATACCTTGTCGGAGAGTTCTCCGGAAGGGAATGCTTTTCCGATAACCTCGTGGCTGCGGCTTCCGTCTACGATAAGGTATGTCGCGACCCTGTTCTGGAAGGTCCACATCCAATTGTTCTTGCCGCCCACGTTGATTCCTGTCTCGTCGGCTCCCGCGACAGGGCTCTTGGCTATCTTCTGACGTATCATCTCGTACGGCTTCTTGGAGCATTTGCGCATGCCGTTGAGTATATTGGACACGGAACCCTCGCTCATCTTCAGACCGAACAGGGACTCAAGTATGTGGGTGAGCCTCTTGAACGGAACATTCTGGTATGTGCTGAGGTAGGTCACGAGAGCCTTGATATTGGGTCCGAAGGACACCGGAGCGTTCACCCCTTCCGGGAATATGCCCTTGCAGCAGTGACCGCAACTGCACTTGACATCAAGCGACACATAGTTCGTTGCAATGTACATTATAGGGAATGGGATGTCTATGACCTGTCTGGTCTCTCCGAGTGTCGCATTGTCCATGTCAAGCGGCTTTCCGCATATCGGACACGTCTGTGGAGGAACCCTTATCTCCGTCCTGTCCGCTTCGACAGTTTCCTGTCTTCGGGTTGTTCCAACGTGCCCCTTCTGACCGCCACTGGGTCTCCCGGACTTCTCGCGCAGGGACTGCGTATGCGGAACGCCTATCGGGTTCTTCGAAGGAGGCACGCTGCTGTTGGCGCTGGTCTTGACTGGCCTGCCAAGCCTTGCTTCAAGAGATGCGATTTCCCTGGTGAGTTCGGCAATCTTTGCATCCCGAGCCTTGATGAGATTTCTGGCCTCTGCAATCTCGCGCTCCACTCGTTCGTTGATGCGGTTCAAAGCCTCGTAGGCAAGGCGCTGCTCCCGGAGTTTCTCCGCCGTTTCCGCAGCGGTGAGTTCATCGGAGTATCCCATCTCGCGGAGTATCTGCTTGCGACGGCGGGTAAGCTTCGCAACATCAGACTTGATGGATTTTGCCAGAGAAGTGTCGTAACCTTTCATACAACGAAGATACGACAATTATTTTACTTATGCAAATTTAATGAATTGATACACAACGGTTTAAAGGCTATTTACGACCTTCTGGCAAACCTTGCCCCTTCTTGTTTGGAGGACCGAACGAAAATTGTATCGAGCCTCACAAGACCTCCCAAACGGCTTCAATCAGCCTATTTTCAATGGGTTGAAAGTCAAGTGTGTGATACGATGAATTTTTTTGAAAAAAGTTATATCAGGGTGGCGAAAGCCCCGCGCTCCCCTCAGTTTATGGTCAGGTCAGGGGCACCTGAGTAGTTACGATTTTTTTGTAAAGATACGACTTTTCAAGAAACCAAAGTGCGCATTCGGTTATTGATTGGAGACAGTGGGGATATAAATCAAGATATTTCCGTAGATTTGCAGATGTGTTATGGACAGCAGAATATGAAAGAGAAATTATCGCCGCAATACAATGATGCAGTAAAGCAGATTAAGACTGCCATTCTGCAGAGTCAAGCAAAAGCCCTTAAGGGTGTAAACCAGGAACAGCTTGCTTTGTATTATGGCATCGGCAGGTTCATCTCTTACAATAGTCGTGAGGGCTTTTGGGGGAAAGGAGCAATTTCGACAATCAGCGAGCAGCTGAGCCGGGAAATTCCTGGTTTGAGGGGATTCTCCCCATCCAATCTCAAATCAATGCGTGCATTTTATGAAGAGTGGGAATCGCTTGCAGTAAATTCGCCAGTCGTGACTGGCGAATTACAAAGCGCTGATTCTGAAAGAAATGAAAATCGACAGTTACAACTGGCGAATTTCTCAGGCTTTCCTTGGGTTGCATTTTTGAGCATCGGATTCACACATCATTGCACAATTCTCACAAAGGTGAAAGATGTAGAAGAAAGGAAATTCTACATACAACTTTGTGCTGATTTGAGCCTTTCGGTTGATGCTCTTGAGAGGAAAATCGCCGAAGATGCTTTTCATAATCAAGGGAAAATGCCTAATAATTTCGGGACAACCATTCCGGACTATAAACAAGCGTTTCAAGCCATTCAGATGTTCAAGAACGAATATCTTCTGGATTACATCAATGTAGAACAGTTAGGCGAAAGGGATGAAGATATCGATGAGCGTGTAATAGAGAATGAGATAGTCCACAATGTCAAGAATTTCATTATGACATTCGGACGCGGATTTTCATACCTTGGAAATCAAGTCCATTACGACAAACTCGGCCACGACCACTGGGTGGATCTTCTATTCTTTAACCGTGTGCTGAAATCGCTGGTAGTGATTGAGTTGAAGAAGGGAACATTTAAACCGGCATACCTTGGGCAGCTTGCCGCATATCTCCGTGTTCTGGATGATGAAGAAAGAATTGAAGGCGAAAATCCATCTCTTGGAATCGTCCTTTGTAAAGATGCCGACCGCGCTTATGTCGAATATGTCCTGCAGGACTACACCAAACCTATGGGAGTTGCGACATATAAGTCAAGTCAAGAGCAATTGAAAGATCTTCTTCCTGATGAAGAGGCGATGAAAAGACTGCTATAATCGCCAGCATCGTTGGGGCACCAGATAGAGCTAACGTTTTTTAGGGTCAAAAACCGAAAAAGAACCTGTAAATGAACTCATAAATATGATTATGAGCTTATCCCGGAACTGCTGAGTATTCGCCTTCCATCAGGTAACCCATAACTTCTGATGCAATGGCAGGCTCGATGATTCTCATTGTATTGTCATCGGGATAGTTTCCTCCAGTGAAGTTGATGTTGCCATACCATAGTATTCTCCGGTCAATGACGGCCGCCAGAATATGCAGGCCTTCCCTCAAAACCACTTCAATTCCGCCATTCATAAATTGAGCATCTTGTCCGGAACTCTCCCGTACGTATATTTTGCACACTACGCCCCTTTTGACGATATCATTCACTGTTTGAGTGAATGTTTTCTTCGCCAAACGAAGGCTTCTGACAGATAGGATGACTGTTTTCTTTGCCGCACGGATATCAGAGATGAGCGGTTGGAAGAAATTTTCCCTGTCAAAAATAATGTCCTGCGGATTTTCTTCCAGGATGTTTGATATTTGCTGTGTATAACCGATTGGTGCATAACTCTTCATCCTCTT
>JAZRYS010000226.1:0-1866 GCA_045600865.1 Candidatus Aphodosoma sp. | reverse complement strand
CGGAGCGGCAGATCGACACTGTTTGTCCAGAAATGCTCATCACGTCCGTAGTTGTCTTTTATGTAGGAGAAGTAGAACATGGTGTAGAAATCGGCCAGTTGATATATGGTATCACGCTTCTTGTTGCCAAAGAAATTGTATGGACGTATGAATTCGTTGTCAACCAGGTTCTTGATTATCTTCCCGAAGGCACCATTGTCCGATACGCCGGTTTCCTTGACGATATCCTTTCTTGTCATACCCATGCGCTTGCGGGACAGCGCTTCAACCACCGCGATATATGTGTCGGCCTTTTTGAACAGAGTGCTGTACAGGTGGTCGAACTCGTCCCAAAGCAATCCCTTCTCCTTGAAAAATATCATGTCGATATTCTGTGAGAGTGTCAGACGGGGATTCATCTGCTTCAGGTAGAACGGGATTCCTCCCATAATCATGTAGCACTCGGCTATGTCATATCTGGTCAGCTCGAATCCATGGGACTTGAGATATTCCTCTGTCTCCTTGAGGTTGAACGGGCGTATGAAGATACGGGTTGCTGATCTGTTGAAGAGACCGCCTTGATCTCCGTGGTGTTTGTCGGTCATCCATGATGTTGCACTTCCGCATGCGATAAGAACGATGTTGTCTTCCGCAGCTGCCCAACCGTTCCAGAATGACTCCAGGGCGGAAACGAAATCGGAGCCCTCCGTATCCAGCCACGGCATCTCATCGATGAAGACAACCTTCTTCTCCGCCTTGACAGAGCGCAGGTATGCCTTCAGCATATCAAAAGCCTTGTACCAGTTTCCAGGGGTGACGACAGCCTCCCCTGAATAGTCCTCAAGGGATGCGGCAAAACGTTCAAGCTGCGTGTCGGTGCTCTTGTTGAATACGCCGGTATGCTTAAAGGCGTAGGAATTGTCAAAGTACCTGTTGACAAGATATGTTTTCCCGACGCGCCTTCTTCCATACACGATGACCATTTCCGATTCGTTTGACTTCATCACATCATCGAGCAATTCCCATTCGTATTGTCTTCCTATAAATTTTTGTTCCATCGTATTCAAGTATTCTCATTGTGCAAAGATATCAAATATTTTTCTCAATGTAGTCACTATCTCGGTAATTTACGCAACATAATGACAAATTAATTGTTAGTATATGTCATTATCTCTTGTTTGCGATAAGCCTAATGACGAATATTGACCGCTCATGAGATTGGCTCAGAGCCAGCAAAATCTACATGTTTGGCTGTTTTATCTTGCGTTCATCCGTCTGCACGGATGAGACCCTGAAACAAGTTCAGGGTGACGTTCGGTTGTATGCGCGGATGAAATATGGTTGAAAGGTTATGGGTTACTCTTGTAGTGATATTTCATCGAAAGAACATAGACAAATATCTCCTGCCCTTCTACTTTATAGATTAGACGGTGTTCCTGATTTATCCTTCTGGACCACAGGCCCCGTAGGGGACCCTTTAGCGGCTCCGGCTTCCCGATTCCGATAAAAGGATGTTCAGAGATGTCAGCAAGAAGAACCTTTATCTTATCCGCAACCTTTGGGCTTGTCTTTTTCCAGTACTCAAAGTGACCCATTGCAGTGGGTGAGAAGATTATTTTCATAGCGTAGCCGGATCCACTTCAATGCCCTTTCCTTCTGAAATTTCCAGAAGGCTCTGCTGGATGTCTGCAAGGACCGTAGGGTTTGACATTATGTACTCTGTCTCCTTAATGGAATTGTACTCTTCGAGGGATATCATTACGATACCGGTATTGTTTCCTCTGTCCACGATGAGGGCATCATTGTCAGTTATCACGGCATCTATGTGTTCCTTGAGGTTCTTTCTCAATTCGGTATAATTTGCGGTTCTCATATTTTCTAAATTTC
>JAZRYS010000225.1:0-3081 GCA_045600865.1 Candidatus Aphodosoma sp. | reverse complement strand
CAATCCCCTCACACGATCACTCCAATTCAGCCCCTCCCCAAGCTGCTTCCTCAATACCCCTTAAAACTTCACTCTAAGCCATTTAACCCCTCAATCCACTCCGTTATCCACCTCATCACTCGAAACCCCTCCAGAGCCGTCCAAACAGCCTCACAAACCCCTGTTTCAATCAAATTCCACACCCATTCCACCCTCTTTCTTCATTCCTTCACACGAAACCTCACATCAATGCACAAAAAAAGGACTTCCCCAAGTCCTCCAATGCACATCAAATGCACACACAATGCACCTTTTGTTTTGACACCAAATTTCCCAACTCCCTCATTTACACAATCTTCCCATAATCTATAAATGTACCTTTTGTTTTATCCCCCATAAAATGTGTCGTACCTACGGCACTCTATTAACGTATTGACCATCTTTACACAGGGCTCACGCCCTGTGCTATACTATTTCGCTCTTACAGAGCTTATTGTGACTTGCGAAACTTGAGTTTCTTAATCTTTGTGATCCTCCACTTTTATTCAGATTTATATTAAAATATGTAAAACATCCGTATCAAGTTATTGCCATATCGCTTAACCGGCAAGACAGCGTGGCTGAAGTGACATTGCTGTGATGACACAGACATTACCAGATACTACCCTCAAATGTCTCATAAAAAATGGGACCATGATGGGAGGTGGATGGGACATAGATGGGACATGGAAAAATTCCACACCATTGAAATGGTCTTTCGCCTTTTGCTTTGGTCTGCTAATATTGCCTCTGTTAAATAATTTAACTATTGCTGTATGCAGGTCGCTATTTTCCAATCAGGAAAGTATGAAACAACGTCTTTGAAAAGTCAAAAAAAATTATAGTCCGCAGATAGCCCATCATTCAAAAAAAATTCGTACCTTTGCCACCGCATTTTGTGCAGTGAAATGATTGACCCGCACACGGTACAACAGATATTGGATGCTGCCCGGGTTGAGGACGTAATTCGCTCGTATGGTGTTGAATTACACAAGGCTGGGTCAGTATTGAAAGGTCTTTGCCCTTTTCATGAGGAGAAGACCCCTTCGTTTGTCGTGTCACCCGCAAAGGGCATTTACAAGTGCTTCGGCTGTGGCAAATCCGGTCATGCGGTGAGCTTCGTGATGGAGAAAGAGCAGTGCAACTACCCTCAGGCACTGAAAATCCTTGCAAAAAGGTACAACATCGAGGTACCTGAACGCGAGATGACCGAACATGAGAAGGCCGAACAGTCGGAACGCCAGAACATGTTTGCCTTGAACGAATGGTTCGTGAAATACCTGCAAGGTATAATGTTTGAAAATCCTGAAGGACGGGCTGTAGGACTCTCATATTTTCGCAGCAGGGCGTTCACTGACGAGACAATACGCAAATTCCAGTTGGGTTACTCATTGCCCGAGAATGATGCCGCCACACAGGCTGCACTGAAAGCTGGTTTCACAGAAAAGATACTGATAGATAGCGGCATAACAGGCAAGAACGAACAAGGCAAACTGTACGACAGGTTCCGTGGGCGAGTGATGTTCCCTATAGCCAACCTGACAGGCAAGATAGTTGCCTTTGGCGGAAGAATACTCGAAAAGAAGGAAAACACCGGCAAGTATGTCAATACGCCTGAGAACATCGTCTATCACAAGTCCGACGAGTTGTACGGCTTCTTTCAGGCAAAGAACGACATACACCGTTGCAACTCCTGCATATTGGTTGAGGGTTATGCAGACGTCATATCAATGCATCAGGCTGGCATAAAGAACGTTGTGGCATCTTGCGGCACATCACTGACCGAAGAGCAGGTGAAGGCGATAAGCCGTTTCACCAACAACATACTGATTATCTATGACGGTGACAATGCCGGAATAAAGGCATCACTTAGGGCGATAGACATGGTGCTTGCAGCCAAGATGAACGTGCAGCTGCTGCTGCTGCCTGGAGGTGCCGACCCTGATGATTTTGCCAAGAGCCACCAGCTGGATGAGATTGAGGAGTACCTGAAAAACAACAGGTTGAACTTCATCCAATACAAGATTAAAGCTCTGTTGGACAACAGGTTCGATGACCCTATAGCCGTACAGAATGCCCTGAACAGTGTGCTGGAATCTATTGCGAAGATACCTGACGCAATGACCCAGGAACTCTATCTGAAAGAGACTTCCAAGCTGTTTGACATCGACAAGAAACTGCTGATGCCTAACCTCAGCCAGATGGTGAACGAGGACGTTGCACGCACACAGGCAATGCAAAACAGGTCTTCGTATCAACAGCCGGCAGCCACCCCTGCAGCAAGAGTGCCTTTCAACCAGCCGAAAGAGCAGCCACTCTACCCTTTCGACATAAGGGAATGCGAGATTGTGCAATTCATTGTGCGTCACTGCACTGAGACTATACACTATCGTGATGAGTCTGACACTGCAACTCCTTTCCTGCAACTGCCCGCATATCATGTGACAGACATGCTGCTGGCCAACATGGACGAACTTGTGGCAGAAGACGGGACAATATTCAGAAACCCGAAATACCAGAAGTTCATAAACTGCATACAGCAAGGGCCAATAACTGACGAACGGTTCTTTCTATTCAACGAAGACCCTGAGATAAGTGCCATTGCCACATCACTGATACTGGACAAAGACGTGGTTTCCAAAAGATTTATTGATGACGACGACATATTCAAGTTAAAACCAGGCGACCCAGGCTATGAAAAGAAAAAGGCCGAATTTGACCTCAGGCAGCAGGAAAAATACGAGACAAGGCTGATAAACGACATCGCAATACTGATAAACGAATACAAGCGGGACATCCTTGTATGGCAACATACACAATTATTGCAAAAAATAAAGGAAGAACCGGAAAAGGCACTTGATTTGCTGCTGGAAGTGCAGAGGCTTGCTGAATTGATACAACAATTTAATTGATAATTGATAATTGACTCAAGTTTCGCAAGTCACAATAAGCTCTGTAAGAGCGACATAATATAGCACAGGGCGTGAGCCCTGTGTAAAAATGGTAAATACGTTAATAGAGTGCCGTAGGTACGACACATTTAGATGGTACGTACGGTGAAAA
>JAZRYS010000224.1:0-2002 GCA_045600865.1 Candidatus Aphodosoma sp. | reverse complement strand
AGGAATTGAGGTCTTTGTTGCACGCAATGGTGCAGAGTGTTGCGGCCGCAGCCGCCAAAAAGTACAGTACTTTTTTCATAACTTTTTGTTTTTAAAGAATTAATTGATTTGGGTTTGTATATCATATCGCTCGATTAGAGCAGATATTTCAGGGTCCAGATTGCCTCGGTGGACATAGGTCTGATTCTGCTGACAGGCCTGCAGGTAGCACTGCACGGCTTCCTGGTCTCTGCCTTTCCGGGCATAGAGTATCGCCAGCATATAGTTGACCTTGTCGCTGCGTTCGAGGCTTTCGAGAATTGCCAGAGCACTGGCATCATATCCCATTGCACAGAAGGCGATGGCTGCATTGTAGTCGTTGTAAGGTCTCAGGATTGTGATGGCAGCTTCATAGTCTCTATCCTTAATTGCCTGCACTCCGGCCATATAATTCTCATCGATGACCGTAGTGTGGACGGTGTCCTTCACCATCCCTTTCCGATGCAGGTGGAAATCAAACTTGACGGTGCGAAGTCTGGGGTACAGATGCTCACGCAGATATTTGTAATACTTTGTCTTCTGTAGGCGTTGTTCACGCTCATCCGGATTCTCTATCTCGCAGATGTCGATGTATTCACGCTTCTGGTCGAAAGTCAAAGAGTCATCTTCTGCTATGAGAATATCCAGCATTGTCCAGTTTTCGTTGGCATTCTTTGCTATGAACTTGATATCCACGGGATGTTCTTCCGGTGCGGGACCGCCGTCAAAGTAGTATGTCTGCCCCTTTTCTGCATCCAGAGAATCCCTGTATGACTTGACGAACCTGTCAAAATACCGGCATACCGCTTCACTTCGTTTCTGGGTAAGGGCTGCATTATACTTGACGCTGCCTTCTGGGGAGCTGGATGCTGTCACCACTATGGAATCGAGGTCGAAAGTCTCGTTCTGTACCAGCGATTCCAGATTCTCCTTGATGCGTCCCATCTCCTCACGGTTGTAACCCAACTCTTCGTCGATGGTCGCATCCGCAACCTTGAATGCCACATAGCAGGCTGTGCTGGCATCAACCCTGCGTTCGATGATTCTGGTCATATACCTTTCCGTAGGATCTACGAAGGCGGACAGGCTGCTGATGTAGAAAGTCAGAGGTTCTGTTTCGGGAATAGTGTAAAGTAATGTGCTCTGCTGATAAATCTCTCCTCCCAACAGGATGTCCACCTTACGCAGTTTCGGACGTGTGTTTATCGTTTGGACATAGTTGTATATAAAGTCGCCGTTGTCGGCCACGATGACTGTGTCAAGCCTGACCTCCGTCTCGATGGGAGCCTTGACGTAACGCTGAAACATCGACTGGCGTCTGGATTTCCTCCGTTCATTGGCATCATTGCTCAGATGGTTCGTGTAATGATCGATGGCATCCTGCTCAGTAACTCCGTAGATGCTGGCAAATTTCTCATCACTGACGAAAGTCGTGTCATTCTTGAAAGCATACAATTGAGGGATGTTCCGCTCGATGAATATCTCCAGAAGGTTTACATTTATGAACTTGGTTGAATCGGAGATTATCCGGTCAAGGAACCTTTGATACTGCTCATATCCACGCAGTTGCGCCTTGCGATAGTTCGCCCCGGTGATGTAAACAGGTGACAACTTCACGGTGTCTCCCAATATCGCCATCCTGGGGTAAAAGCGCAGCTGCCATTCGCTGTCCTGCATCCTTTCCGGGACGCGGATCTGAAACTCAAGATTGACCTTGCCTAGTCTTTCTGCCACATTGCGGAACCTTGCCGTGACATATGCCGCATCCAGTTCCTCCGTAGCGACCATATCACCATTTTCATCCTTCTCGGCCTTCATAATGATGACCTGGCGGCCCTCGAAGTCGGTAACAACAAGAGTGTCATGCTGAACTTGATTCAGCATCCCGTCATTGCGGTCTCCAGCGTCATGCCGGGCTTGACCCAGTATCTCTTCCGGGAGCACAAGTTGTGCTGCCATCTGCTCACGCTTGATGTCGCCGAGC
>JAZRYS010000223.1:0-1364 GCA_045600865.1 Candidatus Aphodosoma sp. | reverse complement strand
CGTTTTGCATCTCGCCAGTCGCTGGAACAAGTTTATAGCGCACTCTATGCTCACAGACGTGGGTTGAGTGAGCACGATGTGGAGAAACGACGCCGTAGGTTTGGTGAGAACATCGTGGTGCATGAGGAAAGAACTAATCCGATGAAACTGTTCGTGTCGGCATTCATCAATCCGTTTATCGGGGTGCTGACGGCATTGATTCTTATCTCGTTTGTGCTCGATGTGGTGTTGGCAGAACCTGGCGAACAGGATTGGACAACCATCATCATTATCTCTACCATGGTGGTGTTCTCTGCCATACTTCGTTTTGTGCAGGAACTGAAGGCTGGTCGTTCGAGCGATGCGTTGCTGAAGATGGTGAAGAACACGTGTTATGTGGAACGCACCAACAACGAGAGCGGTGAGATTCCTGTTGAGGAACTTGTGCCGGGTGACATCGTGCTGCTGAGTGCTGGCGACATGATTCCTGCTGACCTACGTATCGTTGAGACAAAGGATTTCTTTGTAAGTCAGTCATCTTTGACAGGAGAGAGTGATTCGATAGAGAAGACTCCTCTTTGCAATGCTGATGAGGGGAGCGTCGTTGACCTCGACAACCTCGCCTTCATGGGTTCTAATGTGGTGAGCGGTACGGCGCGCGGCATTGTGTTCGCTACAGGAAACCAGACCTATCTTGGCAGCATAGCCAAAAGCATTGCAGGTCACAGGGCAGAGACGGCTTTCGACAAAGGCATCACCAAGGTGTCGATGCTGCTTATACGCTTCATGCTTATCATGGTACCTTTTGTGTTCATGGTCAACGGGTTTACCAAAGGTGACTGGCTCGAAGCTTTCATCTTTGCTGTGAGTGTGGCTGTAGGTCTAACGCCTGAGATGCTGCCAATGATTGTGACAGCCAACCTTGCGAAAGGTGCGGTGAGAATGTCGAAGAAGAAGGTCATAGTGAAAGACCTCAACGCCATTCAGAACTTTGGTGCCATGAACATTCTTTGTACCGACAAGACGGGTACGCTGACACGCGACAAGGTGGTGCTGGTGAAGTATATCAATGCTGATGGCAGCGAGGACAAGTCACGCAGAATCCTTCGCCATGCTTTCTTCAACAGCTATTTCTCTACCGGATTGAAAAATCTGATGGATAAGGCCATTGTGGAGCATGTAAATGAGAAAGGCAAGCCACTGGATGTGGTAACCGAAGACTTCAGAAAGATTGATGAGATTCCTTTCGACTTCAACCGTCGTCGTATGTCGGTTGTGCTTGAAGGCAAAGATGGCAAGCGACAGATTATTACCAAGGGCGCTGTGGAAGAGATGATTAGTATCTGCTCACATTGCGAAATGGACGGTCAGGTTATTGGCATGAG
>JAZRYS010000222.1:0-1360 GCA_045600865.1 Candidatus Aphodosoma sp. | reverse complement strand
AAGTCTGAACATGATGACCCCACGTCAGGCTGCGTTACTTGAAGGGGAGATAACCCGGTGCTGGAAAAGTTATAGGGAGGAATACCTGAGAGGGGGTATGTGAACCCGTCGCCTTGGATTTTTTGCCTTGGCGGGGGCTCGGGCCCCCGCCAAGGCAAAAAATCCAACATATCGTCAACCTTTAATAGGAATAATATTAATTTTTGTCAACCAGTATCAGTAATAAGAGCTGAATAGTCAACCTAAATCAGGAAACTACACAGTTCAGCGTGACATCATTGTATGTCCCATTAACCTCCCATTAAAGTCCCATTAATATCCCATTATGAATGGGATATTAATGGCCTCTGAATACATATTGAATGGTGATTACATTAAAGTCACGATGAACTGTGAATGAGCTGTGACAAGAGTCTGGATGGTGCATCAAAAGTCACATAAACATTGTCGAAAATCAACAAATAAAAAATTCAAGTTTCACAAGTCACAATAAGTCCTGAAAGGACGGAAGAGTATAGCGCAGGGCGTGAGCCCTGTGTGAAAATGGTCAATGTGTCAATAGAGTGCCGTAGGTACGACAGAATTAAATAGCACATACGGTGAAAATAAATGTTTCGCTTTGCGCATTACCTTTCGCACCTCGGCATAGCCAAACAAGTTTGACTATGCTCTCGGTTTGTCGGTAATTCGTCCTTACAGGACTTAAACAAAATAACAACCTCATACACAGGGCTTACGCCCTGTGCTAATATGTGCCGCCCTTTCAGGGCTGACTGCCAATAAAATATAAAGTAGTTATATAGAAGTCAGAGACGCATGAATGCTCTTTCCATTCTGTCCTGTTCTTCTCGTGGAATATGGTAAACTGAGGCGATGTGTCGCCATCTTGCAACGACCTTCGCCGTATGGTTGATTATCATATCTGCCTCTGTTGGGGATATTTCTATGAAAGGTGCAATCTCTTTTGCTAACTCTATATCTAAACGATTGTCATTTTCCGTGATGTTGAGCGACAATCCTGTTCCGTGAGGGTCGGGATTTATGTCGTATGCTGGAGATAATTCCCACCCTTGTCTTGACAACAAGAAACCATGGTTACGCAGGTGGTCATCGCAGTTGCAGACAGCAATGTTGAATACAATGCGTCGGAAAAGTTCTTGCAAATTTTTTTTAACGTTGCAGCAGTTGCGGCAAATCCATTCTGCCAGTTCGAGATAGCTGACACCTGCTGCGCCATCGTTGTAGCCGAGCATTGTCATGGCAGATGTGAAATGCCTGCGCCTGTTGTCTTCTCGCCTGTCGAATCTCTTGCAGATGTACGTGTGGTTATTGCTGTTAAACTTGCGTGCAGTGAATTCAG
>JAZRYS010000221.1:0-3148 GCA_045600865.1 Candidatus Aphodosoma sp. | reverse complement strand
ACACGATTCCCCACTTCAAGCGTGGAAACAAGCTCTTCTTTCACAAGGATGAACTTGCTGAATGGCTGAAGTCGGACAATCGCCCGAAGAAAGGCAAGAGATTTCAGGATAACAACAGTTCAAAAGAGTCGGTTGCAACCGGTGACAATCAGGAATCCGTATCGATCGCAGATGAAACTGCAAACGATACCAATTCCGTTGCAAAGGTTACCGACAACAGTTCTAATCAGGCAGAAAAGGCTACATCTGTACCAGAAGAAGCCGTTTCAACCTGTCAGAGTCCTGAGATTTCACCCTCTTCTGAGGTCGTTTCAGATGCCGAGTTGCAGCAAAAAGGTTCAGATGATGAGTTCAAGGACACGCTGGCAGAACCTGCACCAACATCTGGCACCGATGTGGACAGTTCTATGGACAGACAAGAGGAAATGACCACTGGTGATGACTCCCTCGCTGATGAACACTTATCTAATGATAGTGTCGAACAGCAGGGAACAGAGCCTACCATTCCTTCTTTCCCTTTCTTTAGTCTTGAACGACAGGAAGCCACCGATGGCACTCCAAGTAAAGCAATCATCCGTTTCTTCAAGAGCATTGCTTACGAACACTTCCGTCCTGTTTGCAACACTGTGGAGAAGTTCAACGGACACCGAATTGACAGGTCTGTCAACTTCGAGTTTGCCACCTACGAAGAGGCTCTTCAGGCAGCACTTGCTATCGACTCTTTTATGTCACCAAGACCCTCAGAGAGTAACTAACGTGACCGCTTTGGGCAAGCCTTAACTGCCTTTTCAAACTATGCTTCATCCCTCAGTTCATACCTGCCTACGGCATTCTGCAACTGGCAATTTTTCACAGTATTTTGACGCTCTGCAAGAGCAGATTTGTCGTAACGCACCAAGCTCGCTTGGTTATAGGTTGGACGGGGGTACGGGAGCAAGTTTGTGTTCTGAAATGTTCAGAACTCGAGGCAGCCAGTTGGGCTTCCCGTTATGCGTGTCACCATAATAATCAAGATTATATGGCAACACAGAAGAATAGTACCCCCGAAATTCCTAAAACCAGACGCGATATGAGCCCTAAGAAAGGCGGAAGACCGAAGAAGGCTGACGAGGACAAGAAGAAAGCTGTCTCTGTTTACTTCACTGACGAAGAACGAGCTAAGATTACCAAGGAGGCAAAAGGAAGACCGTTGAGTCAGTATGCCCATCACCAGACCATTCATGGAAAGGTGGTTGATGCAATACCGCAGGATCTTGGCGATGCCTTGAAGGACTGCTCCGGAATGTCGAACAATCTGAACCAACTCACGATGAAGATCAATGCTGCCTTCAAGGACACATCCGACAAGCGCATTCAGAAGCTCGTGCAACTGGCTCCTCAGTTGGAGTATCAGTCGCAGATGATTGGTCAGATTCTAATCTATATTGCTCGTCTATGTTCGCAAAGATAACCACAGGAAGTTTGGCGGCAGGTCTGATCAACTATATGGACAACGTGAAGGAGAAGGACGCTCGCATCCTGATAGCAAAAGGGCTGTGTGCAGTCAGCCACGAAGCCATTTGCGCATCCTTCGAGATTCAGGCAAGTCGCAATCATAGCATAAGCGAGAAGATGCTTCATATCTCTCTGGCTTTCTCAGAGAACGACGGTCACAGGACGAAGAGTGACGAGTTCATGACAGCCTTCGCCCTGGACTACCTAAAACGCATGAAATGGGATAAGACACAGCTCATCATCATCCGACACGATGACCACGACTATGACCACATACACATGGCTCTGAACATCATCGGTGATGACGGAAAACCGCTTGACATGAAGTTCTACAAGACTCGCTCACAACGCACCTGTTATAAGATGACCAAGGAATACGGACTCTACTTTGCCAAGGACAAGAAGAACGTCAACCGCTCTGCACTGAAGGGCAAAGACAAGTTGAAGTACGAGGTTGCTGATACAGCCATGCCATTACTCGGAAAGTGCAAGTCATTGGCAGAGTTCCGTGAGGCTCTTGCCGACAAGGGAATCACTACTACCATCGTTCCGACCAAGGACGGAAAAGGACTCGGAATCATTTACACCATCAAAGACAAGAAGTTCTCGATTGGTGGTGCAAAGTGTGACCAGTCCTTGAAGTTCTCTGCTCTGGAGAAGGTCATGGATGTCAGCACAGACGAGGATGTTCAGATGTTCCGTGGTGGTCAGTATGTCCGACCAGAGGAAGGCAAGTTGACAGAACGTTTGTCTGATGGTCAGGACTTTGAGCCTGACTATGGCGATGACTTCACAACAGGTATCAGGGAGATCTCATACAAGGACTTTGTGAGAGAGCGTGAGAAGAACATGGAGAACAACACCTACTTCAATCCAAACGACGCTTTCGACATGAGTCTCAGAAATTCACATCAGGAGGACAGCAATGTTGCTTCCAACATCGCAGCAGCTGCCATTGAACTGGCTACTGGTGGCACTCAGATTGCGCCATCATCTGGTGGTGGCGGTGGCAATGATGATGAGTGGTGGGAACGTGAGCGTCAGAGGTCTAAGCAGGAGGAAGCAAAGACTCAATCACAACCAAGGAAAGGAAGACGATTATGACAAATCAAGAACAACTAAATCAAACAGAAAACAATATGCCGCCTAAAAAGAAGAAGAATCCAAAAGATGCAATGAAAGTGGTTGCAAACATGGGTGCGAATTTGAATGCTATGATGTCCGGGTCTTTGCCCCAGACTGATTCGCAGTCAGTTAATGCGGAAGGAACTGAGATAGGGTTGGTTGAAACTACCTTATCTCCAGGACCTTATAATCCGCCAGTTTCTAATCCTATTCAGGATGCCAAAGTGCAAAGTGCAGAAAGTGCAGGGTGCAATGACATTCCTGAGACAGAAGCACCTTCTGAGCCTGTAGAAGGGTCTAAAATGGACCCACCTACACCTGTTGAAGTTAACATTGGCATTGAGAAGACTCAGGGCAATGCAATTTACAGTTCATTGCTCGGACTTCAGAATACTTTGGATAACTTCGAGTTGGATGTTAACAAGGATTCTCTTCGTTTGGTAGTTCATAATGCTATCAAGGAGGCTATCAGTGAACATTTAGTAGAACAAGACAAGTCACAGCTGGAGAAAGAAGAGAAACTTCGTTC
>JAZRYS010000220.1:0-5856 GCA_045600865.1 Candidatus Aphodosoma sp. | reverse complement strand
CACAGGGCGTGAGCCCTGTGTAAAAATGGTAAATACGTTAATAGAGTGCCGTAGGTACGACACATTTAGATGGTATGTACGGTGAAAATAAATGTGTCGTCCTTACAGGACTTAAACGGGATAACAACCTCATACACAGGGTTCACGCCCTGTGCTGGTATGTGCCGCCCTTACAGGGCTGATACTTGCGAAACTTGAGTTCTTCACCTTTATTGACGACCTCGTTATATGAGCTGTACACCATCGAAAGGCTTAAGCATATTATAAGCTAAACCTAATAAAAGCCGCAGTGAACTCGAATTGAAGTCGATATGAACTCGAAATGAGGTCGAAATGAACTCGATTTGTCATCGAAAAATTATCGAAGAACAATCGAGTTCATTTCGACCTCATGAAAAAGGCATAGAAAAGGCATAGAAATGACTTTGTCAATAAAGAGCACTGTAAGAGCGACAGAATATAGCACAAGGCGTGAGCCCTGTGTAAAAATGGTCAATACGTTAATAGAGTGCCGTAGGTACGACAGAATTAAATAGCACATACGGTGAAAATAAATGTGTCGTCCTTACAGGACTTAAATAGGATAACAACCTCATACACAGGGCTCACGCCCTGTGCTAATATGTGTCACCCCTTACAGGGTTTCTATAATGTATTGAACATTTCACATAGGGCTTACGCCACTATGCTATTCTATATCGCCACCTTCGGGGCTATCAAATCAAACTAAGCCAACGGCAAATTGTCAATTGTCAATTAAACGCGGAGGCCTGCCTGCATGATAAGGTCGGAGATATAAACCCCTCGTGGGAAGAGGGAGATTCTTTCGTGACTGTATGTGAGATATTCTTTGTAACGCGCAAGGTCTTTTTCGAGTTGGGTCACCCATTCTTCAGGAAAATCATGACGAAGGGCAGTAATATCAATGCCTTCGGCTGTCCTGAGGCCAAGCATGACACGTTCGTTGAAGCGTTCTTCGTCTGTAAGACACTCAACCTCTGGTTCTTCGCCCTTCAGCCATTTAAGTGTGTTGGCTACATTGGCTTGACGTACTGCATGACCGTCAAACGAATGTGCGGCAGGGCCAAGGCCTATGTAAGGTTCGCCTGTCCAATAGCCATAGTTGTGACATGCGCGAAAGCCGGGTTTCGCCCAGTTGGAGATTTCGTAATGCTCATAACCCGCAGAGGCGAGCATCTCGCAAATCAGCTTGTACATCTCTGCCGCCACATCTTCGTCGATAGGCTGGACATTCTTCATCGTAATCTTGCTCCCCTCCTCGAACATGAGGGAATAGACAGAGATATGCTGGACGTCAAGAGCAAGCACACCTTCGATTGTTGATTTCAGGCTATTGATTGTCTGTCCGGGAAGTCCAAAAATCACGTCAACGGATATGTCGTCAAAACCCGTCTTTCGGGCATTCATGACAGCTTTTCTTGCATCTTCGGCAGAGTGACGACGCTCCATCCATCTGAGTTCATCATCGTTAAGGCTCTGAATGCCAATACTCAAGCGGGAAACGCCAAGTTGTTTTATGCCCTTCAGCCACTCTTTCGACATATCCTCAGGATTACACTCTATTGTCCACTCCTCCACCTTCGGACGGCCTAATATCTCAGTTATCTCAGTTATCTCAGTTAAAAACATCATGCTTGGTGTGCCTCCTCCGAAATAAAGAGTACGTAAATTTTCTACCTTGCGGGCATTCCACTCCTCGCGAAGGCGGTCTAAGTATCTGCGGCGAAGGTTGATATTCGTACCGCTCATGAAGTCGCAATAGACACATTTGTGCCTGCAAAACGGCACATGGATATAAAGCATCATAAAAATTTTGGTATGTCAGATTTTATTTGTACCTTTGCAGCCCAAAAAAAGACTAAAGACAGAAGTCTCAAGACAGAGGACCGAGATATGGAGTTACAGACTAAAATAGAAGTCCGGCCAAAGGGCGACATCAACCATGCTTCGCACGTGATGCTGATAGGTTCGTGCTTTACCGAACATATCTCTACCCTATTGGAAAAACTTAGGTTCCAGACGCTTACCAACCCCAATGGCATTACATACAACCCAATATCAATAGTCTGTACGTTAGAGAGACTGGCAGAGGGAAGAGAGTATGCAACAGAAGATATTTGCTGTCGCGAAGGGCTATATTACTCGCCGGAACACCACGGTTGTTTCTCGTCTGCAAGTGCCGGAGAAACATTTGCAAAGGTACGCAAAAGTTTCGAGACAGCGTCTATGTTTCTGAAAAAAACAACTCACATTATTATAACACTCGGTTCGTCGGTGGTTTATGAGCATGAAGGAAAGATATGGAACAACTGCCACAAACTGCCGGCCAGAGAATTTACAGTAAGGCAGCTGAGCGTTGAAGAGATAGTGGAGAGGTTCGAGCCTATAATCAAGAGGCATGGCAACATACAGTTCATATTCACTGTGTCGCCTGTGCGTTACATGAACGACATGGAACACAGCAACAGCGTGAACAAAGCCACATTGCTGTTGGCTGCTGAAAGGCTGACCAGCAGTTGCAGCAACGCAACATACTTCCCTGCCTACGAGATAATTATGGACGAGTTGCGCGATTACCGTTTCTATGCCGAAGACATGATACACCCCTCACCGCTGGCAGTAAAGATAATTTTCGAGCGTTTCGGCAAGGCGTTTTTCGCAGAAGAAACGGCAAAAACAAATGAGTTGGCAGAAAAGGTTGAGGCAATGAAAAACCACAGGCCCCTGCACCCAGACAGCCCTGAATACGAAAAATTCAAACAAAAACTATATGAAAACGAAGAGAATCTTAACCGTCTGCTTGCTAAGTGTCTTGGCAACAGCAATGTTTGCACAGAGCAAAGATGACACAAAAGGGGCCATCACCCCAGAGATGATGACAAGACTGCAAGCTTCGTTCAAAAACGAACCTGCCGACAAAGCAATACGCAATGCCTTAGGAGCTTACGATGCAAACAAGCTCGCACTGAACCAGGAGAACCTTGAAGATTTCGACACAGAATTTTCAATCCGCGTGAAGAGCAAAGGAATAACAGACCAGAAAAAGTCTGGCCGCTGCTGGCTGTTCACTGGCCTGAACGTGCTCAGGGCAAAAGCCATAGCAGAACATGACCTTAAGGAATTTCAGTTCTCGCAGGCTTACATATTCTTTTACGACCAGCTGGAAAAAGCAAACATGTTCCTGCAGATGATAATAGACACACGCAAGGAGGAGATGACATCACAGGACGTTGACTGGCTCTTTCAAAACCCGATAGGCGACGGCGGAACATTCACTGGAGTTGCCGACCTTGTGAACAAATACGGCCTTGTGCCCTCGTCAGCCATGCACGAAAGTTACAGCGCAAACAACACCTCTCGCATGAATACTTTCCTGAAACTGAAACTCCGCCAGGGAGGCATTCAGATTCGCGAGATGGCAGACAAGAAGGCTACAGAGGCTCAGCTTATAGCCAAGAAAGAGGAGATTATGAAAGATGTATATCGCATTCTTGCACTGAGCATAGGCGTGCCTCCGACAGAATTTACGTTCGAAGGAAAGAAATACACCCCTATGGAGTTTGCAGCAGAATACGGCAATTCAGAAATCTGCAACGACTACATAATGCTGATGAACGACCCTACACGCGAATATTATAAAGTGTATGAGATAGACCGCGACCGCCACACATACGAGGGTCACAACTGGCTATACGTCAACCTGCCAATAGAAGATATTAAGGAGATGGCCATAGCATCGCTGAAAGATTCAACCGCCATGTATTTTTCGTGCGACGTTGCAAAGTTCCTCAACTCAGAACGTGGGTTGCTCGACGAGAACAATTACGACTACAACTCGTTGATGGGCATGTCGTTCGACATGGACAAGAAACAACGTGTAGCCTCTCATGCATCCGGCTCTTCGCACGCAATGACACTCGTTGCTGTTGACATCAAAGACGACAAGCCTGTGAAATGGATGGTCGAAAACTCGTGGGGAGCAACTTCAGGATACAAAGGCCATCTGATAATGACAGACAGTTGGTTCAACGAATACATGTTCCGCCTTGTCGTGAACAGAAAGTATGCAACACCAAAGGCTCTTGAATGTCTAAAGACAAAGCCTATAAAGTTGCCATCGTGGGATCCTATGTTTGCACCAGAAGAGTGAAGTCTGAGGGCTAAAGTCCTTTGTCCTTCGTCCTAAGTCCTACGACAATGAACAGAGTAAAAATAACAGTAATACGGAAAGTTGAACACAAAGACCTGTCGGCCATCTACGAGAATCCGATAGAACACGCCTGCGACATAGACGAAGGAGACTCCTGGATTTCGGAAAACGGTGAATGTCCTGAAGGTTTCTGCCCTTCTGCCTGGAGTTCGATGAAAGATTTCGTCAAAGAACTCGCCAACGGAGGAGGCAATTTCTACGACGGATGGATGAAAAATCCATATTCTGCAATGATTTCGTGTAACGATGGTTTTAGGCCAGTAAGTTTTTTAATAGAAAAAGAATGAAAAAGTTAGCATTATTTTTATTGGCATTAGTGCCAGCAGCAATGTGGGGTTACAACTTCAACTACCGCATTGAAAACAACGAGGCTATAGTAACCCGCACTCCTGACGCAAAAGGTGAGATAGAGATACCTGCCAAGGTTGAGGTCAAAGGAGTTAAATACCCTGTTACGGCAATAGACGACTCTGCGTTCTATTTCTGCTACTACATGACCGACGTGAAACTGCCAAAGAGCATCGAGAGGATAGGCGACCTTGCCTTCTTCGGCACATCAATACAGGAACCAGTCTATACAAAGACCATCTTTGCCTACCTGCCAGAAAGTTTCGAAGGTGAATACAAGATGCCGAAAAGCATAACGACAATCACGGGAGGTGCATTCATGGGTTGTGGAGGACTGACATCAGTCGTCCTGCCGAAGGATCTCGTCCACATAGGCGACCTTGCGTTCTGGGGTTCTGCCGTAAACCACCCTGTCTATAGCCAGACGGAATTTATCTATATGCCCGTGGATTTCAAAGGCTCATACACCGTCCCTGAAGGCATAACCAGAATAGCAGACAAAGCCTTCATAGATTGCCGCGAACTGGAAGCTGTGACTCTGCCAAACAGCGTGAGAAGCATAGGCAAGATGGCATTCCTGCAATGCGGCAAGCTCATTTCAGTGCAACTGCCTGCAGAACTCGACATGATAGGCGACTCTGCCTTTTTCGAGTGCAAATGGCTGTACAAAATTGATTTCTCATCGTGCAAGATTAAGGAAATAGGCAAAGGTGCCTTCTACAGTTGTGCAGCATTACAAAAGGCAATCTTTGCGGAAGGGCTGGTCAGCATAGGCGACAATGCCTTCAGTCATTGCTATGACGTTGACGAAGTCAAGTTGCCAGAGAGTCTTGAAAATGTAGGGGTTTTCACATTCGAACACAATAAAAAAGTCACAGGACCAATCTACAGCAGCAAGGTTTTCGTCAGAATGCCAGAAACCGCCACCGGGACATACGAGATACCAGAGGGAATCGTCAAGATAGCACCAATGGCCTTCCGCTTCTGCCAGAAGCTGACATCAGTCAAGATTCCATCGTCCGTCCAGGAGATTGGCGACAAGGCATTCGAATATACCAAGATTGAGGTATCTCGCCCCTGAAGGCAATTTTTACATTAATTTTGCGGTTGCAAATTTTGCCCTATTATATAAAGTTCTCAAGTTTCGCAAGTTACAATAAGCTCTGTAAGAGCGAAATAGTATAGCACAGGGCGTGAGCCCTGTGTAAAAATGGTCAATGCGTTAATAGAGTGCCGTAGGTACGACAGAATTAAATAACACATACGGTGAAAATAAA
>JAZRYS010000219.1:0-17281 GCA_045600865.1 Candidatus Aphodosoma sp. | reverse complement strand
CGCCGGTCTTCTCGTCACGGGCAGACGCGGTTATCTCGCCGTTGATGTCTATCTTGAACACCACATGAAACACTGGCTTGCCCTGTTGTTCCTGAGTGATGTTCTCCAGATGAAGGCTGCCAATGACGGTAGGTTCAATGTCGTTGGTCGATGAGCCCTGTACGATGGTGAAGTCCACGGCTTTCTGATAGTCCTGGACTGTGGAGAATGTCTCTTCGCTTTCTGTCGGTAACGTAGTGTTCTCTGGTATGATCCAGCAAGGAGTCATTGCCGAACCGATGGACTGTCTGGCCATCACACCGAGGGCAAGAGGTGTCACGTCGAGCAATAGCTTGCCGTGTACGTCACCGTTGATGATGCCACCCTGAATGGCAGCACCCTTGGCCACTATCTCCTCCGGGTTGTCGATGGTCAGGGGAGTACGATGAAAGAACTTGCGTACCATCTTTCGGATCAGAGGCATCTGTGTCGGTGCTCCAACTAGAAGCACGTTGTCTATGTCTTCCACGCTTACACCTGCTTCCCGAAGTGCTTTCTCGCACAGAGGGATGCACGTGTTCAGCTGAGGAAGGCATAGCTCCTCGAACTCATCACGGTCTATGATGGTTTCCAGATGCAGTGACCTACCGTCTGATTGGGTAATGTTCGGTATGATGATGGACGTTGACTCGTAGGTGTCAAGGTCTATCTTGGCACGTTCGCAGGCCTCCTTCAGCATTTGAAGGGCGCGAGGGTCTTTTCGTAGATCTGTATGGTGCTTTCTGTCGAACTGGTCGATGACATGATCCATGAGTATATGGTCCAGGTCATCGCCGCCCAGATGTACGTCACCACGGGTAGATAGCACTGTGAATATGCTGTTCTCGCATTCGAGGATGGAAATATCGAAGGTGCCGCCACCAAGATCGAAGACGGCTGTCTTGCCGCTTCCTGATTCCCCGATGCCGTATGCCAGGGCTGCCGCCGTAGGCTCGTTGAGAATCTCACGTACCTTCAGACCTGCTATGAATCCAGCATCCTTGGTAGCCTGACGCTGTATCTGGTTGAAGTAGGCAGGTACGGTGATCACGGCTTCATCGATGCCGCAGTCCAGATAGTCCTCTGCTATCTCTTTCAGCTTCTTCAGGATGTCGGCTGACACCTGCTGAGGGGTCAGTCTATGGTCATTGACGTGTACTATGACCTCACCGTTCTCGTCAGCCGTTACCTTGTATGGCATACGCTCAGCCTCGTCTCTTGCATCCTCGTAGGTCTTGCCCATGAAGCGCTTGATGCTGCTGATGGTCTGTGTCGGATAGAGCACGGCCTGACGTCGAGCCATCTCACCGACCTTCAAGCCGTGGTCAGTATATGCTACGATAGATGGCATAACCTTGCTGGAACCACTGCCGCTGTGGGTGCTTATCACGGATGCTGTTCCGCATTCGCAAACCGCTACGCAGGATGTTGTGGTTCCGAGGTCTATTCCTATGATCTTCTTCATGCTACTGATTGATAATGAAGTTGACGTATTCCTTCAGGAGCTGATTGGGCAGGCTGTCGAGAGGCTCAGGAAACTCTATGTGCTGCTCCTCCAGTTTGCGCATGGCTTTGGGAATGCGTCTTCCTATGTCGTTGAGTTTCGAGCGTTGCTCGTCGGTGCGGACAACTATCAGAAGAGCATTGAAGGAAGTGAATGGGGTAAGGGCAGAGAGTATTGCCTTGGTTCCGCTCTGGGCATCGTTGATCTCTCCTGTCTCGATGGAGGCGAGGCAGGTGTCTGCCTGCTGGATGATGCGGCGGTTGGTTCTCGAAGCCATGAAGATCACGAGTTCCTTGTACGGGAAGCAACCGTTATGGGAGCCGTCCATCATCTGGCCGACGATCTCTTCCGTATCGGCAACTATCTGCTGGGATGTCATTACCGAATGGGAGAGGTAGTCATCGAGGTACTGTCGGTACAGATAGTCCTCCTCGGTCATGTACTCCAGCACATCGTACCATGAGGCGAAGTCTCGGTTGAGATAGTCGGAGAGGAACTGTAGGTAGTGCCTCTCTGACAGCATGGGCGTGGTAGGGGTCACGCTGATGGTGTCCAGTGAAGAGAAGAATGACTGGGCGAGGTAGGCATATTCATCTATGTCTGAGTCGAAGTCATATCTTGCCAGAGCGTTCTGGAGCATCAGTACATCGGTATATGCGTGCAGGCGTGTATCGATTACTGAGTTCAGCTTCTCCAGTATGGAATGGCTGCAACCAGCCACCTCAGAGAGGGTCTGCATCTGAATCTGGCTTGCAGAGTCTTCTATGAGGGTGAAGATCGAGTCCTCATAGGAATGCCAGAACTGTATCACCGAAGGGAAGTCTGACACCTTCAAGTCTTCCTGATCGCAGATACTCTCGGCAAAATGCCTGTAGTCGTTCAGGCATTTATCCAGAGGTTTCTGGGGCTGATGGTTCGTGCAAGAGGTGGATGATACCATCAGACAGATGAGAAAGGCAACAAGCCTGATCAGATGCTTGCCCATCATGCCGACACATATGGTAATCGGTTTCATGCACTGATTTCGCATAGATTGAATCATTCGACTAAAAAAGAAGTTTTGTAACGATAATTATTGGTAAAAATCGCCCTGTTGGGGTGAAAGATTGTGCAAAGGTATAGGGATTTTGTAGATCCTCAAAAATTAGATGCTATTATTTAATATATGTTAATATAGCGCATGTGCGCTTATAATCGCACATCGCATGTCGCTAAAATACAATGATTAGAAATGCTGTATTGATTTATAGATATATATAAAAAATAATCAGCAAAAATTAAGCAAAAAATTTCAGATGTTAAAATATGTAATATCGCATCTCGGAAATTTCAAATAGTTCCAATCGATTTCAGCCAACCAGACAGACCAAAAACGTTCTGTTCCCTCTCTTTTTTCCATCTAAAAAATGAGAAACCAGCCCATAGCGGTCTATTTTATCTAAAAAGCCTTAAAAAATGGGGTTCAAATTTGGTTTGTGCAGATTATTGGTGTACCTTTGCGCTCGAAATTACTAACACCGGACTTATATATGAAATATGGCTATTTATTAGAACGAGCTGCACAGCAGGAGATGGAAGATGACCGTCTCTTGATGGAGAAAACCATCGGTACTGATGGCCAGCTATTCATTGAGCATGTATATGATATAAGGGATTACAGGTCAAAATGGCTGAAGCTTATGGATGCTCTCCGTGAAGGGGATGAGCTTTATATTATAGGCATGAGTGAGACAGGGTTCGGGCTGCGTGAGTTTTCCATGCTCTTCGAGTACTGTGTTAAGACCAAATTCCGGATCGTTTCCATCAAGGACAAGATTGATACCTCCATCCCGGAGCAGGCCAGGATTCTGTACCGTTGGGGAACTCTTCCGATGGACAGAGATGATTTCATGAAGCGAGAGGACAAAATCCGTAACGGAGGCAATCGTAAGAAAGTGAAAATCAAGAACGAGTCACGATCTGAACGTAATGCCCAGATCGTAAAGTTGTATGAGGCAAAGATTCCAATCAACTCCATCATGCTGAAGGTTGGCATTAGATCCAACAATACTATCTATAGGATCCTCCATGATGCAGGAATCTATGTACAGCGACATGTTACGTCGAGGACAAGACATGCAGGGCCAAAGACTGAAGAGAAACAAGATAACCAATAATAACAATCAACAAAATGACAAAAGCAGAATTAGTTACCAGCATCTGTGCCAGAACTGGCATGAGCAGAGAGATGGCATTGGATGCCCTGGAGGCTACCATGTCCTCCATCAAGGAGTCTATCCTCAATGGTGAGGAGGTCACACTAAGAGGTTTCGGAACCTTCGGACTGAAAGAACGCAAGGAGAAGGTTGCCCGTAACATCACCCAGAACACCACAGTCATCGTTCCAGCGCATAAGATTGTCAGCTTCAAGCCAGCAGCCTCTTTGGAGGAGGACGTTGCCAAGATCTGACGTATCATCTCAATTCTGCGCATACAGTTACTCTGGACCCAGGTTTAGGCCTAACGTCCAGAGTTTTTTTTGTCCCTTATGTCTCTGCTGTCCCAACTG
The DNA here is from genome assembly GCA_045600865.1 of Candidatus Aphodosoma sp. Classification (GTDB taxonomy): domain Bacteria; phylum Bacteroidota; class Bacteroidia; order Bacteroidales; family Paludibacteraceae; genus Aphodosoma. The sequence continues at coordinate 13,211 of JAZRYS010000219.1, read as the reverse complement.
TCCCAAAGAGGTCTTATGTCCGTCTCGTTTCCCGTGGCATCGGTATCTCAAAATGGGACAGGACAAAAATAGACCGGCACTTGCAGGTGTCGGTCCTCGGTTTATGCGGTATGCATGTCTGCATAAACGATGTCGGGGTCTGTCATATAGGCAGGAGCATTGATTCTCATACCTGCCTCCTTGACTCTGGTAAAGTCTGGTCTGTCATTCAGCTGGGGATAAGCATTGCACAGGAACTTGCAGCTCACTATCAGAAAGGAGAAGTAGTGCCATTCTCGTCGTATGTCATCTACAGAAGGATGCATCCCGTTGCTGATCTTTGCACAGATAAGATTACAGAATAGAGTAGCCTCGATATTTGTTGTCATGGCAATGGTTACGAAGCCCTCTCCCGGATCAGGGAAGGCACCGCTTGTGAAAAGTAAAGAGGTCTCTATCTTCTGCTGGTTTTCATTGAAGTTGATTGCTGTATTATAGATTCTCATAGAGATTAAAGGGTTAGTATTATGTTTGTTACTCTCAGAATTTTATAGCTCTCAGCCTGTCCAGACATGATGTATCACCGCGCGTCAGATACCTCACGACTATATCGCCGATGTCAATTTTCTTTGCGCGGTCACTCTCGGTGACTCTTTTTTCCAGCTGGTCGAAGATACTGACACTACAGGCTGGAAACATGAAAGTGTTCTCCTTCCATGTATTGAAAGCATCTGTATCTGGTATCACCGTGACAGTCCTTTTTTCGAGCACGCTCAGCAGCTCTGTGCTCATGTTGTTCATGCCGCCGGTTGCCAGCCACACATAATCTGGCCATATCATAGCGCAAAGCAGGGCCGTTTTCTCAGACTCTACCAGACACACAGGGGAATCCTGCCTGCGAGACAGCAGATGCTCTCCGAAGAGACATTGCTGCAGATGGTAATGAGGCGCCGGTTCACCTCTCTTTCTCTGATAGGCCCGTCCCATACGTGCATGAACCCAGTCAACAGGATACCTGCCGTGAATACGGTGTCCGGTTTCCTTATCATACGGTATGATCTTACCCGTCCTGACCCTGCCACGAAGGTCTATCTGCCAGTAAACGATCTCTTTACTATAGGTAGAGCCAATTCTGTAGTCTGACAGGACACGATAAAGAATATCATGATCCAGAAGAGGAAGACTATTGAAAAAGAGCACAAGGTTATTGCCCAGACCGTTGAACTGAGCCATCCTGCTGTCCTCGATATAGTCTATCTCGCGCTCAGGAGGCGTATATACTGGCTTGTGTCTGTCAACACCATCCTGACTATGCAGGTCGATACGGCGTTCAGGGTGCAGACGGTAGAACTCTCGTGGAGGAAGGAGGTAGCCGCAACCTGACTGATGGTCGCACATGCCGCACGTCTCATCTATCTCTTTCGCTTCGCCATTCTCAAAATATACATATCTGGTAAAGGAATGCTTACATCCGCAGCTTGGGCAGGTGTATTTGGTTGCCTTGGTGTTGTTGCTTCCATGGCGCTGCAGCTGGAAGAAATGCTTGTCTGATCTCTTTGTCATAATAATCATTCTTCTATTGATCCCTGGCGAAAAGGCTTCGGATCATTCTTATGCTCGTTGATCACACGATTGACGGTGCTCTTATTGGAGTTAAGCAGCTCACCTATCTCTCGGGTCGATTTACCCTGACCGTAGAGTTTCATCACGTCATCCACATACTGTTGATTGTTCTTTGTCGGTTTTGACAGATGTTCTCGTTCTGGAGAAGTGTCATCGAATACAAAATACAAGAATGCATTCTTCTTCTCGATATGGCAGTTGAGTACGCTATGCTCGTCATAGCAGACTTCGTCGCTACGTTGCTTCAGGGTCTTGAGGTAGCGCTGTCCTCTGCCCTTGATGCTTCTTCCGATGGCTATCACGGAGTCAAAGCTGTTATATAGCTTCTTGCTGCCAGACAGGTCGTTCTCCGTAATCGGAGAATATGGAAAGTGCTTTGGCGTGTGGGCAACTATCAGAAAGGAGAAGTTGTATTTCTCCTTCAGGAAGATGAAGCGCCTCATAAGTGTCATGGCAGCATCGCCATCCTCCAACTTGTCACTGATGAAGGTGATGTTGTCGATGATGGCAACACGCACGTTGCTTTTCAGCAGAGCCTGCTCTATACCCATGATCACGTTGTTGTCAAAACGCTCCCAGGTGCGATTATTCATCTGCTTACGTACACGAAGCAAGTTATCTGGGAAGCGGTGAAGGTTCCCATCCTGATCTGTGTATCTACGCTGGAACTGCTTGACAGTCAGTTCGAAATCGAAATAGAGTACTTTCTCGGTCTTAGCTACCTCCTGCGCAATCTGTACTGCGAGAATTGATTTGCCAAGGTTGGAGTCGGCAAACAGGCAGAGTATCTCGTTCTCAAACCAGATCTGATGCCACAGGTTTCTGGGTTCAGGCTGGTTACGGCCTTCTTCGAGTGCCTCGTTGGCTGACTGAAGGACAAAGTAGTCGTCGGCATAATCCTTCTCTTTCTGATAATCGGACTCGATGAGATTAGCAGAGCCAGAGCTTTTCGCCAGCTGATCCTTAATCGACTGATGAGAAATTTTTTTCTTTTTCATCTTAGGGCATTATTTTGCTCACTGTGTAGCAGGGTTATTAACTCGCGGCGATCGTAGTAGTTCCTGCCAAGTTTTTTTCTTACATGCAGACGACCGATCTTTACATATCTCCACAATGTGCATGTCTTTCTGCCGAGGAAGGCTTCCGCATCATCCTGCTTAAGCCACCGATAGTTGTCATCGTCACAGGTAGTAGTTCTCACTCCTACTACGGACTCTGAGGGCAGGAAAATATCAGAAGGGAGAGATCTGCCCATGATGACTTCCTCGTAATCTTCCTCATTGAGAAGTACTACACGGTAGGGCGACTGGCTGGTAATGTTTGAATCATTCATAATACATAAAATAGAAGGGAGAAACATGCTTGTGCAACCTCTTAAAAGTCGGGTTGTGACGGCAAAGGTATGAAAAGAATATGAAAAGGTTTGAAAAGAAATGAAAAGTTAAGAATGTTTAACCGTATCGCATGTCGGATATATTGCATGTCAAAATCATATATTAAGCTGATAATGAAACATATCTTATAATTCAAAATGAAACGCAAGTGAATGATTATCGCATCTCAATTGCAATCCACCTCTCTGATATTATGGAGCGCAATGTCCTATGTCAGGAGATAACCGACAATGTCTTATCAACCTGCCACGAAACGGGGTTCTGACTATGTCCCTTAGAGACACATTTGGATTAAGCTGGGTAGGACAACGAGTGTCTATCGGGACACAGACACACACTGCATGAAAGAGACAATATCAGGAGAGTGACTGACAGTAACGGACAACTGTCCCATTTTTATAGAACAGGTACGTCAGCAACGGAAGGGACGGGAATGTATGAAATGGACGAGTGGGACAAGAGGGACAGTTGAGACAGCAAAGACACTACTAAAATGCAACGCATAACTATGGTTTTCCGCCTTGGAAGATCGATTTGAATCCTCCAATCCTAATTTATGACAAAATAATTTGGATGTTTCCGTAAAAATCCGTATTTTTGCACCGTTAAGTGCTGAAAAGTGTATTTAGTCAACACAAATCTGCACTTAATAGTGTAATTCTATGAAAGTCGAAAGAGATATTATCAATGCATTCAAGCAGTGGAAAGAGGCTGAGAATCGTAAGCCTATACTGCTCAAAGGAGCCAGGCAGATCGGCAAGACATGGGTGATGGAAGCATTCGGACAAGAATGCTTCGACTACTGTGTGAAGTTTGACTTTGACCGTCATCCCGAATTGAAATCGATATTTCAGACAACCAAGTCACCGGAACGCATCATCAAAGAACTTGCACTGTACTGTGACGACCCTATCCTTCCCGGACGTACGCTCATTATCTTCGATGAGATCCAGGAATGTGAAGAAGCGCTTAACAGCCTGAAGTATTTCTGTGAGGATGCTCCGCAGTATCATATCATAGCAGCAGGTTCGCTGCTCGGCGTTGCTGTACGCAGAAAAGGAATGACCGTACCTGTGGGCAAGGTCAACATCATGCGTATGTACCCTATCACCTTCAGAGAGTTTCTGCGCACCAGCGAACCCTCTGTATATGATTACATCGAGTCTCTGGATAAGATCGGACATCTTCCTGAGATCATCTTGAACAAGCTTCGAACCGAATACAGACGCTATCAGGTCTGTGGTGGTATGCCAGAGGCAGTAGTCGCTATGCTTGAGAACCGTGGCAACGGGGAGATTGAGAGAATCCTTCAGGACATACTTGATCTATATGAGCTAGACTTCTCAAAGTATGCAGCAGCAAATGAGATACCTCGCATTCACGCACTCTGGCACTCTCTGCCTGCCCAGCTGGCAAAGGAGAACCGCAAGTTCGTCTATAAAGTCATTCGCAGCGGAGCCCGCTCCAAGGATTACGAAGATGCATTGATGTGGCTTCAGGATGCCGGCATGATACATATTATATATAATATTAGCAAACCAGGAGTACCTCTCAAGGCATATGAGGAGAATGACGCATTCAAGGTATATGCCAGCGACTGTGGTCTGCTCAGACGCTTGGCCAAGCTTCCAGCATCTGTTGTTCTCGATCCATCTGCCAACTATACAGAGTTCAAGGGAGCGATGGCAGAGAATGCAGCCTTACAGGCACTCCTTCCGCAGCTACAGGACGAAACACCGTGCTATTGGACATCTGAGGGTCGTGCGGAAGTGGAGTTTGTCATTCAGAATGAAGAAAACATCATTCCTATCGAGGTCAAGGCAGAGGAGAACATCAATGGAAGAAGCCTGTCGGTATATAACGAGAAGTTTAAGCCGAAATATCGCTTCCGCTATTCTATGCTGAACCTACAGTTCAATGGTGGTTTGCTGAGCTGCCCTTCCCCATTGGTCGGATGGATGAACAAGATACTTGCATTATGCAGCAATGCGTCTTGATTCCAAGTAAAAAACAGGCTTGCTAATAATGTAAAATACAAGTAATTTTCAACGACTTACCCCTCCCCTTTTGAGGATAAACAAGCAATTCCATAATCTATGTTATGTTAACTTGATAAAACGATGAGATCTAACGTTCGCTAGTTTTGCCCCCCCTACACTGCTGATTATTAGCGAATAGTTTTTTGAAACTGTAAATTCAATAAGAAAGGCTACACCGATTTCGATTGGTTTGAGTATATAACGGAATAATCAATTAAGGAGGGTTTCAAGAAAATGGCTCGGACATTCATAGCAATACGGTTCGACGAAAGGTTCAAACAGGGGCTTGTTTCCTTGCAGGACGCACTCAAGGCAAGAGGCGTTCAAGGCAACTACTGCCCGTATGGCAATCTGCACATGACGCTCGCTTTCATTGGCGAGAGCTATGATCTTACAGCTATCCGTAAGGCCGTGAATGAAGTTGCTTTTGAGCCATTCAATCTTACGCTAGGCAAATTAGGGACATTCCCGACCAAAGCTGGAGTTATCTGGTGTGGATTGAAGGACAATAATCGCGTAACTGAGCTGACCAAACGACTTCGGGATCGCTTGAAGGCCAATGGGGTTTCGTTCAAGGATGATGTTTTCTTCCCTCACATTTCCTTGGCGCAGCATCCTTCAGAGATTGTGACCGACATTGACGTACAAGAAACATCTATGCGTGTTGAGAAAATCTTCATCATGAAGTCGGAACGGATAGATGGCGAATTGATTTATTCTGAAATACAATGAATACCAAGATATTGATTACCGGTAGTAGCGGCTTCCTGGGCAGCAGGCTGGCTTATTTCTTCAGGGATAAGTATGAGCTTTTGCTACCTACTCATGGCGAGCTGAATGTTAGCCATGAAGAAGCGGTCAAAGCTTACTTGGAGGAGCATCAGCCAGATGTTGTGGTACATTGTGCAGCATTGAGCAATACTGGTTATTGCGAGCAACATAGAGAAGAATCGCACAAGGTGAATGTGCAGGGTACAGTGCGGATTGCCAAAGCCTGCAAACTGACAGGTGCAAAGCTCGTCTTTATGTCCAGTGATCAGGTGTATAATGGTACTCCCCTACTTGGACCTCTCAAGGAAGAGGATGTACTGCAGCCGGTCAACGTCTATGGTCAGCACAAGCTGGAGTGCGAGCAGAGGGCTCAATGGAATCTGCCGGAAGCAGTAGGGTTAAGATTGACTTGGATGTACGATCTGCCGAGCAGCACGATGAAGTTGAACAGCAACATACTGGTCAACCTTCAGAAAGCGTATATAGAGGGCAATCCTCTCAAAGCCGCTACCCACGAATATCGTGCAGTAACGAATGTCTGGGAGGTGGTCAAGAACATCGAGAAAGCTATTGCACTGCCAGGAGGCATCTACAACTTCGGTAGCGGCAATACGTTGAACAGCTACGAACTTCACCTGAAGGCAGCCGAGCTGATGGGATTGAAAGACCCCACTGAGTGGATTCTGGCCGACGAAGAAAGATTCTGTGAAGAACCAAGGAACCTGACCATGGACTGCTCCATGATCGAGGTGCAAGGCATTCACTTCAATGATAGTTTCGAGGGTATTGAGGAAGCAATCAAAAGACCTTTCAGATATTAAAACTATGAGTAAAATGAAAAAGGCAATAGCAATCAACGGAAGTCCCCGTAAGAACTGGAATACAGCCATCATGCTCCAGTCGGCTCTTGAAGGAGCCAAGGCTAACGGAGCAGAGACAGAACTCATCAACCTCTATGATTATGAGTTTAAGGGTTGTGTCAGTTGTCTCGTCTGCAAGCGCAAAGGCAGTACAGCCAATGGATTGTGTGTTTATGAGGATGCTTTGACCACCATCCTCGAAAAGTGTAAGGAGGCGGATGCGGTTATCCTTGGATCTCCTATCTACTTCGGTGATGTGACGGGTATGATGCGCTCTTTCCTTGAACGTTTCCTTTTTCCAAGCCTTTGTTATCAGACAGACCCTAAAACTGGAGCGATGAAGACGCTTGCTGCAAAGAAGCCTATCGGTTTCATCTACACGATGAATGCTCCAAAGGAATGGTGTGATGCAGCATACGCTGGCATGTGCAACCAGATTGAGGGTTCTCTTGCTGCAATATATGGTTGTGAAGTAAAGTCCCTGAAGGTTTACAATACCTGCCAGGTCAAGAACTATGCCGATTACGACATGGATTATTTCGATTCAGACGCAAAGCATCAGTATAAGGACGAGCATTTCGAGGAGGATAAGCAGACGGCATTTGAGCTAGGAAAAAGTCTTTTATAGTCAGCATCCAGATTCAGTTATCTGGGCATAAATTTGACTTCAAAATACGTTCAATCTAGGGCATAATACATCCGAAATGATATAATTTGTTAAAATTTTATTATTTTTATATTCGAAATAATGTAATTTGAAATAAATTTCGTATTTTTGCATCCGATAGGATATAATTTCTTATTCATTTTGATAATCTCAAGACCAAATTCCTATGGAAAGAACGCAATTATCACAGACGGTCAAGAATCTCCGCAAAGAGTTCGGCATGACGCAGGAAGAACTGGCTATGAAGTCGGGTGTAGGTCTGAACTTCGTGCGTAATCTTGAGCAAGGCAAACCAACCCTGCGTATGGATAAGGTGAACCAATTGCTCGACCTGTTTAACTACACGTTGGTGGCTGCACCACGATTTAACGAGGAATAATCATCATGAGACAAGCCAAGATTTACAGAAAGGGAACGCTGGCAGGTATGCTGACGGAAGATGGAGGCGAATACACATTCATGTACGATAGTGCCTACCTCGCTTCACCATCTCCAGTAGCCATCTCCCTTACCCTTCCGATACAGAAGGAGGCATACAGAAGTCCTGTACTGTTTCCCTTCTTCGATGGGTTGATACCTGAGGGATGGTTGCTTGACGTTGCCTTGCGCAATACCGACATCAGCGTGCTTGACCGGATGTCGCTTCTGTTGCTGTGTTGCAAGGAGTGCATCGGCAGCGTAAGTGTTGTACCCGTAAACGAATAATGCGTATGTGCAAGTGTCTATTTTGTTATAAGGAATTGGATGAAGGTCAGCAGGACTTTCACCCAGGTTGTGCGCGTAAGTTCTTCGGTACTACGGATGCGCCATTGCTGGAGTATAGGCGAGAAGATCTGGATGCGCTGGCAGCACAGGTAATACAAGCGCAGACTTCTCTGACTGGAGTTCAGCCCAAACTGTCGCTGAACCTGCACAAGCATGAGGGCTGTAACCGACTCACCATCGTAGGACTCTGGGGAGATTTCATCTTCAAGCCCCAAACGGATGCTTTTCCTGAACTGCCCGAGAATGAGGATCTCACAATGCACATGGCAGAGGCTGCTCGCATAAAGGTTGTTCCACACTCGCTCATCCGTCTGGCAGACGGCAGCCTCGGCTACATCACCCGTCGCATTGACAGGACGAAGAATGGTGAGAAGATTGACATGGAAGACCTATGCCAGCTGACGCTCCATCCTACTGAGTATAAGTACAAGAGTTCATGCGAACAGATAGCCAAGACAATAGCCGCTTATAGTTCCATGCCGAAGCTTGACCTTGTAAACTTCATGCAGGTGTTGCTTTTCTCCTTCATCACTGGCAACAACGACATGCACCTGAAGAACTTCTCGCTTTATCGCCCGAAGAGACTTTATCAGTTGACTCCGGCTTACGACCTGCTGAATGTTGCCATTGTCAACCCGAAAGACAAGGAAGAGCTGGCGCTCACACTGAATGGCAAGAAGTCTCGCCTGAAACTCACAGATTTTCTCAAGGCATCTGCTACGATGGGCATAGAGGAGAACGTAACCATGCAGCTGATTGCAAGTATGAAGAACGCACTCCCTGCGTGGACGGAACTAATCCGCAATTCGTTCCTCAGTGAAGACATGAAGGCAGCTTACCTAGAGCTCATCGACAAAAGAATCAAAGCTTTATCGAATGACTGATATTGAAGGCTATCCAGCTATTAACAGAGACAAATAATAATGATCATCTGGAATCCCTGGCACGGTTGCCATAAGATCAGCGAAGGGTGTCAGCATTGCTATATGTATTTCCTTGATGGGAAACGTGGCATTGACACTTCCATGGTCTATCGCACAGAGAACTTCAATCTCCCTGTGCTAAGGCGACGTAACGGTAAGTACAAGTTACCTTCAGGGATGCAACTCTATGTAGGTCTGTCAACAGATTTCTTTGTAGAGGAAGCAGACAAATGGCGTGATGAAGCCTGGAGAATCATGCGTCAACGTCCAGACATTGTTTTCCGCCTACTTACGAAAAGAGCAACCCGGATCAAGGACTGTTTACCTGATGATTGGGGCGATGGATATGAAAACGTACTACTGCAAGTAACTACCGAGAATCAGAAGCGAGCAGACGAACGGCTATCCATTCTGCTGGATCTTCCTGCTAAGCACAAAGGCTTCATGGCAGCACCTTTCATAGGTGAGGTGGATGTAGAGAAATATCTAGCTACAGGACAGTTTGAGGAAGTTCTTTGCGGTGGAGAGAATTATGATGGAGCACGTCCTTGTCACTACGAATGGGTGAAGAAGCTTAGTGATCAATGCAGGAAGTATGATGTGACCTTTGACTTCATCGAGACAGGAACGGTCTTCGTGAAAGACGGCAAGACGTACCGCATTCCCGAAAAACGCACTCAATCGCTCCAAGCCTTCAGATCAGGTCTTAGTTATCAAGGCAAGAAGATAGACTTCAAGCTGACAAATCCTGAACCTGGATTCTTTGACTCAGAGGACTATTCCCCAAGCTTCCGGGAACATTGTGAAACATGTGGCAGCAGAATGACCTGCAACGGCTGTTCTAACTGTGGAAACTGTGAGATAAAAGCTAATGACAATTGATATAGACATAATAGGCTCCGTCAGATTGATCATGAGGCATTGGGTGGAATCAAATACGATCAAAGGTGCTGGTGCTGGCGAGCAAGAGTCTGTCGAAAATTCTTAGAGAAGACAAACTGAATAATTTATTACTTGAAATATGATTAAATATCTGGTTATCATTGCAGCTGTGGCTGCAGGTCTTTATTTCTTTACCTCCTGCATGAGCAGTAGTGAGGATGTCACTTACGAGGAAACCCTGAAGAAAGGCCAGGAATACTTGGAAGAAAACGCTAAGCGCAAGGAGGTGACTACTACGGCCTCTGGATTGCAGTACGAGATATTAACCGAAGGTAAAGAGGGCGGCAAGAGCCCGAAAGCTACGGATCTGGTGCGTTGCCATTATGAGGGTAAGCTGATCGATGGCAAGGTCTTCGACTCAAGCTACAAATCAGGATCTCCCCTCGTCTTTGGACTTGATCAGGTCATCAGAGGCTGGACAGAAGGTCTCCAATATATGAAAGAGGGTGCAAAGTATCGCTTTGTCATCCCTTATCAGTTGGGTTATGGAGCCAGTGGCGTTGGCCCAATTCCTCCTTACTCGACCTTGATCTTTGAGGTTGAGCTCATTGAAGTATTGTAAAGAGGGACACTGGATGTAATTGACAACTATAATTGAGCATAGAAAGACAAATGATCATAGGACTCGACATAGGTATCAGCGCCACAAAGGTAGTTGCTTTCGTGGCTAAAAAACTGAACAAGGCAGAGATCTGGGAAAGTGGTTTCTCGGAGAAGCTATTGCAGGAGTTTATCTCTTCCCTTTCTTCCATCGATAACAAGGTGGAGAAGATTGCTGTCACTGGCGTCGGCAGCAAGAAGATCTCTGGTAAACTGCTCGGCTGTCCTACGGTCAAGGTGGATGAGTTTGAGGCCAATGCGGCTTCGGCTTCCTATATCTGTGATGAGTCGAGGTTTATTGTTGTCTCGATGGGTTCGGGAACGAGCTTTGTCGAGGTCGAGAACGGAAAGCCCAAGCACATCGGAGGTAGTGCATTGGGAGGTGGTACGATTCTCGGATTGTTCAAGCAGATGTCTCTGGGTGGTGGATGGCCACAACTCAGGGCATTGGCCGAAAGAGGATCGCTTGAGAACATCGATCTGACCGTAGCTGACGTAAGCGACGAACCTTTGCCAGATCTTCCGATGGACACCACTGTCACTAACTTCGGCAAGATGGATCATCATGCGACACCTCAGGATATTGCCTTGGGATTGATCAACCTGACACTTCAGAACATAGGTGTCATGGCTTATCTGGCTGGTAGCGGACGAGACATCAAGACCTTTGTGGTGATCGGCAGAATGACAACATTGCCTCATGCGGCAGAGGTTTTTGAGCGACTCAATAATCTGTATGGGGTCAACTTCATTCTTGCTAAGCAATCGACCCACATGACGGCCATAGGTGCGGCCATCAAAGCATTGTAAGTATGTTGCAGCAAGTATCGATCTGTTCACCACGAGACTTTGACTTCGAGGAGTACGCCAAACTCCTTGGAGTGAAGAATCTTGTGCTGAGCATTTCGCCCGAGGAGGTTCCTGATGCTTGGGGATTCTATCGAGAGGGACAATCCACGACGCTGTTCTCCATTGAACGAGGCGAAGGCGAGTATGTGCTGTCAATGGATAGCATGGCATCGTATGACGATTACGGATTCTTCCCCTATCTGGTCGATACGCTCAACTTCTATCTTTGCGACGGCCCCTTTCGTTCGGAGGAAGGAAAGAGAGCCTTCCAGACGTTCGATGAAGAGTGGACGGAGTACTGCATCGGTGAAGAAGTGGCTTATCTGAAATGCCTGCTCAGTATCGGCCAGAAGTATTACTTCGAACTGCCTTTGACTGATTCCTTCCCTTACATCACAGAGTCGTTGCTCAATGAATTTGGCGTTACGCTTCACTCCTCTTCTCCTCGTATCTACGGCTACATCCAGTACATGCTCAGGCATGGATTGGTGCCAGAAGAAGAAGAAAGGGAAGAAATGGAAATCGAGGACGAGGAGGTGGATGTACCCCAACATGAATCGATCGGCTTCGTCAAATCTTGGCAGACAGATGGAGCAGAGACAACCGAAAGCTACTCAATGGAAGACGTTGACCTCCTGCTTGCCATTGGCCGTGAATACGAGAATGGCAAACACGTACCAGGAGTGGTACTCAACGACATTGGCACGGTCTTCGAGCATGGATTAGGTGTCGAGGTGGACATACCGACAGCCATCAGATGGTATAAGGAAGCCATCTGTCAGGGAGATAGATACTATGCTCCTACGAATCTGGGTGACATCTATCGAAGAGGAAAGCTGGACGGCAAGCGAGATGCAAAGCTAGCTCTCGAAGCCTATCATCTGTCTGAGGATCCATACGCTTGGTATCGTATCGGACAGTCGTACGAAGAAGGCTGGGTGGATGCTCCCGACCTTAGCAAAGCCATGATCTGGTTCAACAAGGCGGCTGCCGTCGGTCATCATCTGGCCATAAAGAGATTGGCAACGAATGAGAATGAAACGCAATATTGAAAACTGATATGAACGAAACTCTGAAACCCGTCTGTACGCACAATCCGGACATCGAGTGTCCCTGCCCTAAGGATTGTCCTCGTCACGGCAAGTGCTGTGCTTGTGTGGCACATCATCGCGGAATGGGCAATCTGCCTCGTTGTTTAAGAGATTTGGCACAATAATGAACGAATAAACGTATGACACCAGAACAACTTGTAGAAGCTTCGTTGCTGAATGGTCAGATTGACCGCAATACCCTGCTCAATCTGGCTTATACGGTATTGGACAAGAATCCGTTGGCCACGCCCGACGATTTTGATTACTATTGCTGCCAGGCTATCGGCGATCGGTAATACATCGCGCGCGTGTACGTGTATATCATAGAATGTGAGGATGGTAGCCTTTATACAGGCATTGCCAAGGATGTTGTCCAACGTCTTCGGCAGCACTTTCATCACCTTTCTGGATGTGCCAAATACACTTTGAGCCATCAGATGAAGGATATACGTGCAGTGTGGCGAACAGAAGACAAGGTCACGGCTTGCCGTCTGGAGTATTGGATCAAGCAACTGACCAGGAAGCAGAAATTGAACCTGATTGAATCGCCAGAAACAATCGATTCTGTTTTGCCTGATCAAGATGGTGGTCCTATTTCTTTAGTGAAAATCGAGTTGTCTGAAATAACGAATCTCAAAGAATGAAAGTTATCGTAAGCGCCTGCCTATTGGGTGAGAACTGCAAATATAATGGTGACAACAACCGATG
>JAZRYS010000218.1:0-17851 GCA_045600865.1 Candidatus Aphodosoma sp. | reverse complement strand
CGCTCACTTTCTTAGCGGTTGGAGCTTACGTTCGGAGCAAGCTCCTCACTCCTGCTCCAACCGCTAAGAAAGTGCAAAGATAATGCTTTTATCTCATTCTGACAAGTTTTTCCGTTTTTTTTCTACCATTTGTGTCTACTTTTCGTGAGTCAACAACCATCATGAATGATAGCGAGGTTAAAATATAATCTTGAATTTTAGCCAATAATTTTTGGCGGTTTGAACAATAATATGTAACTTTGCACCGTTTATAAAGAAAAAAGGATATTATGAAGAAATCAGCAATGCTTTTGATTATGGCAGCTTTGGCTGTCAGTGTGTTAGGACAGTATAATCCGAAGGGTCAGGTGCCAATGGATTCAAATGTAAGGTATGGCAGACTGCCTAATGGTCTGACGTATTACGTAAGACATAACGAGAAACCGAAAGATTGTTGCTCGTTCCGCATAGCACAGGATGTTGGTGCTATACTTGAGGAAGATGACCAAAACGGGTTGGCTCATTTTCTGGAGCATCTATGTTTCAACGGAACAGTGCATTTCCCTGGCAAGAGTATCATAAACTATTTTGAGAGCGTCGGTGTAAGCTTCGGAGAAGGAATAAATGCCTACACGGATCTGGATGAGACGGTCTATAGGCTGTCGGACGTGCCAACTATGCGTGAAGGAATACTTGATTCGGCCTTGCTGGTGTTGTACGACTGGTCGTGTGGCGTGCTTCTGCAGGACGAGGAGATTGAGAATGAGCGTGGCGTCATCATTGAGGAATGGAGGACAGGTAATACAGCAAGTATGAGAATGTCTGACAAGAGACAACAACTGACCATGCCCGGCTCGCAGTATGCGAAGCGTAATGTGATAGGTGATACCATGGTAATCAAGAACTTCAAACCGCAGACGCTTCGCGACTTTTACCATAAATGGTATGGCCCTGACTTGCAGGCTATAATTGTTGTGGGCGATATAGATGTTGACAAGATGGAACAGAAAATCATCAAGCTTTTCTCATCGGTAAAGCCACGTGAAGGCATGACACCACGAACACGTTATGGTGCGCTTGACAATGAAACTCCCATCACTGGCGTCTATCTCGACAAAGAGGCTCAGAGCCAGAGAATAACCATAGGTTTCAAACACCCTAAACCTTCAAAAGAATATAATGGCACCTACGAGGCAATGCAAGAGAGAGATAAAAGAGCAATGATTATGAGTTGCCTTGAAACAAGACTGAAAGAGAAGTATGGAATGGATCCGTGGTTCAACGTTTTCCCGCTGATGACATGTTCGTACAGCAATTTGAATGGTGAAACCGACAGGTTCGCAATAACTGTAAAACTCGACAATGGAAAAGAGAAGAGCATGTACCGTGACTTATGCATGGAACTTGAACGAATCAGGAGATACGGGATATTGGAAGAAGAACTGGAGTTGGCAAAGAAAACCGAACTTGCCTCGCTGAAACGTTACCAGAAGACGTACAAGAATCTTGAGAATGAATCGTATGCGTATAATTGCGTAAACCATTTCATGACTAACCGAAGCTTGACGACTCCGGAGTTCGACATGAAATTCTACGAGAATTACACCAGCAAACTGACGGCAAAAGAGTTGAACGAGGTGATAGCCGGTTTCTTCAATCCAGATGATAAGAATATGTTTATCGTGGCTACTGGTGCAGCCGCACCTGACGAGAATGGCGTTGGTTGTAAGGAGTGTGATATGCCTACCGAAAAGGAACTGCTTGATATTTATCTCGAAACAAGAAATATGCAGGAAATAGAACCACCTGTGTTCGCGATGAAAGAATGTAAGCTGGTCGAAAAGGAACCAAAGCCAGGGAAAATTGTGTCAATGAAACATAATGAAGATATTGATGCAACGGAGATTATGCTCTCCAATGGTGTGAAGATGATTATAAAATATTCTGATTACGATGTGGAACAGGTCAGAGTAGAGGCGGAATCGTGGGGCGGCTCTGTGTTGTATCCAGTCAAGGATATCCTGAATGCAGAATATGCAGGTTCAATAGTGAGAAAAACCGGTGTCGGCTCGCTGACGCCAATGGAACAGAAAAAACTGCTTGCAGATAAGCATGCCGGTATATCTGGTGCATTTATTTCGGGCTATTCGGAATATATCAGTGGTTATTCAAACACTTCGGATTTTGAGACTCTGCTGCAACTGATGTATCTGACTTTCACGGCACCACGTATGGATGACAAACTGTTCAACGAATATATTAAACAGAAAAGAGACGATCTCGTGTCTGCAGAAAGCAGTCCTACTCATGATTTCTACAAAGGTCTGGGTGAACTGGAATATGGACATTGCGAACGTTATTTCCGCCTTGACACAAATAACCTCAAGCAGATAAACCAGAAAAGGGCAATACAGATTTTCAAGGAGAGATATGCAAACCCTGCGGACTTTACGTTCTATATCGTTGGTGACTTGGACATCAATGATTCTACTGTTAAGGCTAATATCGAGAAATGGATAGGCGGAATGAAAACATCGAAGAAGTTCGAAAAACGCATTGATGATGGGGTTGATATTGTAAGAGGTACACATTATTATTATAAAAAGCATGTAATGGATACAAAAACCGCTACAAACAGTCTGACGATGTCGGGTTATGACATTGATTATTCTTTGGCTAATATTGTTACGACCGAACTGATAGGTAAAATTCTGGATACTCGTTATCTGGAGGCTATTCGCGAGAAAGAAGGAGGAACGTACGGAGTGGATGTGTGGTGCTATCTCGTTAAATACAATGAACCACATATAGATTTGCAAATAAATTTCGACACTGACCCAGACAAACAGAACCGTCTGCTCAACATTATCTATGACGAAATAGAAAGGATAATTAAGGAAGGCCCATTGGATTCTGATCTTGCAAAGGCAAAAGAGATTATGATTAAGGACTATGAAAGGGATGCGCGTGATAATTACACAATGATGTCTCATCTGCAGGATTATTACAAAAATGGATTCAACTACAACAGAGATTATGTCAATACCGTCAATTCCATTACGGGCGAGGATATAAGGCTGATGCTCAAGAAACTTTATGAACAGAGGAATATTGTCGAGGCAGTGCTGATGCCAGCAAGAAATTAAGTCTTGACCATCAAAAAACATAGAATATTGCTTGATTTTCGGCTGTGAAGAGAGAACAGATGGCGTGTTTTTAGGCGAGAAAAGGTACAACTTTTGTGGATGATTTTTGGAAACGATGTGTAGATGTTTGATAAATAGAGTATTGCGAAGCATGAAATATTTTTCAAAATAATTGCGTAAATGTTTGGTGGGGTCGTAAAAAGGTTGTACCTTTGCAGTCGCAAATCCGAGAGGAAAGCGCTGGTCCATTAGCTCAACTGAATAGAGCGTCACACTACGGATGTGAAGGTTACAGGTTTGAATCCTGTATGGATCACTTCGAAGGGCATCAACTTAGGGGGAAGGTTGGTGTCCGTTTTTTATAAACTGATTAAATTACTGTAGTATGGGAGAAAAGAAATTGACCAGATCTTGTAACAGGATGCTTGGTGGCGTATGTGGCGGAATAGCAGAGTATTTCAATGTGGATGTCACTGTCGTCAGAGTGGCATACGTCTTGCTGAGCGTATGTACTGCCGCTTTTCCAGGGTTGCTCGTGTATCTGCTGCTTTGCATCATCATGCCTGATAAGGGCCAGACATTATAATCCGAAAATGAACCGATTGTTGGTGGCTGCACTGGCTGTGTTTGCCAGCGTCGTTGGCACTTGTGCACAACAATCAATGCAGCGGATGTCTCCTCCTTCCACTAAGGAGTATTTAGATTTGCGAGATAAACTGCACGATATTGGATTTGGCATTTCTGCGGAGATAGGTGTGGCTTTTTTTGATAGTAGAGCGATGGTGGATTATTCGGACTCAGAGCAGTACCCATTGCTGAGCGTGATGAAATTCCATCAGGCTCTTGCAGTATGCGATGAACTGGAAAAGACAGGGCGAACACTTGACGACAGCATAGCGGTAAGTAGAAAAGACCTGAGAAAAGATACTTGGAGTCCTATGAGGGATAAATATCCCAAGGGAGGGAGGTTTACTATCGAAGAATTACTCTGGTATTCACTTGTGCAGAGCGACAATAATGCTTGTGATATATTGTTCGATAACGTAACGAGTGTAGAAAAGACTCAGGCGTTTGTTGACTCTGTACTGACGAAAGATCGCCATTATGTTGTTGATTCTGTATTGACGAGAGGTTGCCATATCGCTGTTGATGAGAAAACTATGGGAGGAGATGTGATGCGTTGTTATGAAAATTGGACTGACAATTATGCAACCATAATTTTGATGGATTGGTTCTATAAGAAAAGTGAAAAACCATTATATAGTAATGTGTGGCAGATGATGGCGAAATGCGAAACAGGAAGTAACAGAATTCCTCGCTATCTCGGAGATGATGCCGTTGTGGTTCACAAAACAGGTACAGGCCCTGTGGTTGACGGAAAAATCATTGCTGTGAATGATATAGCCTATATCTTGTTGCCAGATGGACAATGTTTCTTTCTCACTGTTTTCATGAGAGATGCAAGAATCGTAAGATGCCCGATGGAAAAATGTGAGGAGACGATAGCGCAGATAGCGAAGTTATGCATGGATTTTGTGAAGGAAAACTCACATAAATAGTCATGGTATCGGAAGTGCTGAAAAATATTTTGAAAAAAATGGCGAAAATGTTTGGTGGGGCAGGAAAAAGGTTGTACCTTTGCAGTCCGGTATTATCCTAATCGTGAAAATAGAATTTGCCCGTGCGAAAAATTTGTCGTTCAGAGGATTAGCCTACTCTGAGGGATGAAAAATAGACGGGTAGATGTTTTGTGTTGTTTAATAGTAAACAAAAAAAATGGATACATTAAGTTACAAAACCATCTCTACGAATGCGGCAACTGCTCAGAAAGAGTGGGTTGTTATTGACGCAACAGACATGGTTCTTGGCCGTATGGCATCAAAAGTTGCGAAACTCCTTCGCGGCAAGTACAAACCAAGTTTCACTCCTCACTGCGACTGTGGCGACAACGTCATCATCATCAATGCAGAGAAGGTAAAACTTACAGGAAACAAGTGGACAGACCGTATTTATTATTCTTACACCGGTTATCCAGGAGGTCAGCGTGAGGCTACTCCAGCATCTTTGATGCAGAAAAGCCCTGAGCGTTACATCAAGAAAGTAGTTAAGGGTATGTTGCCAAAGAATCATCTTGCTGACAAGTTGATTGACAACTTGTATGTATATGCTGGTTCAGAGCATCCACACGAGGCACAGCAGCCTAAGACAATCGATTTAAATCTCATTAAATAATTCAGGATATGGCAACAGATAAAATAAACTATTTGGTAAAAGGTGCAGTAGGAAGACGTAAGGCTGCAGTTGCACGCGTATATGTTGCAGAGGGTACAGGCAAGATGGTTATCAATGGCCGTGACCTGAACGTATATTTCCCATCACCATTGTTGCAGTACGTTGTTAACCAGCCAATGAACACTTTGAACGTCATGGGTAAGTATGATGTCAAGGCTGTTCTTTGTGGCGGTGGCTTCAACGGACAGGCTGAGGCTCTCCGTCTTGCAATCGCTCGCGCTTTGGTGAAGATTGATGCTGAGAACAAGCCAGCATTGAAGGCAGCAGGCTTCATGACCCGCGATGCTCGTATCGTAGAGCGCAAAAAGCCAGGTCAGCCAAAGGCACGCAAGAGATTCCAGTTCTCAAAACGTTAATCTATACGAGAATAATTTTTTGTTTAGAATCTAAATCCTGCGGATTCACTTTTTGTGACTACCGCAGGATTGCTTGAGACTAAACTTCAAGTAAATAAGAATGTAAACAATTGGGGCTTGAGACAGCCCCGCAAAAAACAAAAAAACATCATGGTTGATTTTCAATCACTTTTGGATGCAGGTGCTCACTTTGGTCACCTCAAACGTAAATGGAACCCTGCAATGGCTCCATACATCTTCCCAATGGAGAAGAATGATATCCACATTATCGACCTCCACAAGACTGTAGCTAAGGTTAACGAGGCTGCTGCTGCAATGAAGCAGATCGCAAAGAGCGGCAAGCAGATTCTTTTCGTTGCAACCAAGAAGCAGGCTAAGGAAGTAGTTGCAGAGTTGGCAACAGAGGCTGGTATGCCATACATCACTGAGCGTTGGGCTGGTGGTATGTTGACAAACTTCCAGACTATCCATAAGGCAATCAAGAAGATGGATCAGATTGAGAAGAAGTCTCAGGACGGTACATTCGAGGCATTGTCAAAGCGTGAGAAGTTGCAGATCAAGCGTCAGAGCGAGAAGTTGCAGAAAAACCTCGGTTCTATCAAGGACCTCAAGAAGTTGCCTGCTGCTATCTTCGTAGTTGACGTAACTAAGGAGCATATTGCTGTTGCAGAGGCTAAGCGTTGCAACATTCCTGTATTTGCAATGGTTGACACGAACTCAGATCCTAAGGGCATAGATTTCATGATACCTGCAAACGATGACGCTACAAAATCTATCGAACTCATCGTTGGTGAGATGGTTAACGCTATCAAGGAAGGTGTTCAGGAGCGTAAGCTTGAGCGTGAAGAGAACGAGTTGAAGGAACAGCCAGAGGTTAAGGCTGCCCGCACAAGTGCTCGCAAGGCTCGCAAGGAGAACAATGAGGCAGAGGCTCCAGCAGCAGAGTAATCTGATTGCACAGAGCTGATTTACTAACTTAAATTCAGAAAGAGAATTATGGCAGTTACAATGGAGGAGATTAAAAAGCTCCGTACTATGACTGGTGCCGGAATGATGGATTGCAAGAATGCACTCAATGAATCAAACGGCGATATGGACAAGGCAATCGAACTTATCCGCAAGCGTGGTCAGGCTATCGCTGCAAAGCGTAGCGACCGTGAGGCTGCTGAGGGTTGCGTATTGGCAGGTGTTAAGGAAGGTTTCGCAGCAATCGTTGCTGTTAAGTGCGAGACTGACTTCGTTGCAAAGAACGCAGATTTCGTTGCTTTGACACAGAATGTACTGAACCTTGCCTTGGCTGAGAAACCTGCATCAATGGACGCTTTGCTTGCTGCAAAGATTGATGGCCGCACAGTTGCTGACCTCATCACTGAGCGTTCTGGCGTTACCGGTGAGAAGATGGAACTCGGCTACTATGAGTTCGTTAACGGTGCTTCTACGGTTGAGTATATGCACCCAGGCAACAAGTTGGCTACTATCGTGGCTTTCAATGAGGCTGGTGTTGAGCGTCAGGTTGCTCGCGACATCGCTATGCAGGCTGCTGCTATGAACCCAGTTGCTCTCAACCGCGACCAGGTTCCAGAGGACATCAAGGCTAAGGAACTTGAGATTGGCAAGGAGAAGGCACGCGAGGAGGGTAAGCCAGAGGCTATACTCGACAGAATCGCTATGGGTCGTCTTGACAAGTTCTTCAAAGAGAACACTCTCATGGAGCAGGAATTCATCAAGGACGGCAAGATGACTGTTACTGACTATTGCAAGGCAAACAAGGTTACTCCTGCTGCTTTCAAGCGCGTAAACTTGAATCAGGATTAATATCCAGTTTGAAAATATCTGAAAAAAAGAGACGGCATAATGACGTGCGCGTCTCTTTTTTTTGTAACTTTGCAGTCTAATTTGGAGTACTATGTTCAAACTGATAGCAGGACCGTGCGTCATCGAGGGTGAGAAGATGGTGATGCAGGTGGCAGAGCAGATGAAAATGGTGACTGAGGAGTTAGGTATCCCCTATACCTTCAAGGCATCATTCGATAAGGCAAACCGCACATCCATAACTGGTTACCGTGGACCGGGAATTGAAGAGGGAATGAAAATCCTTGAGAAGGTTCACCGTGAATTGGAGTTGCCGATATGCACAGACATTCATGAGCCATGGCAGGCTAAAGTGGCTGCTGAGGTGTGCGATATCATACAGATTCCGGCATTTCTCTGCCGTCAGACTGACCTTCTCGTGGCTGCTGCAAAGACGGGGAAGTGCATAAACATCAAGAAAGCGCAGTTCCTTGCCCCTTGGGACATGAAAAACTGCGTGGAAAAAGTGCGCCAGTCGGGCAATGACAACATCATGTTGTGTGAGCGAGGAACGACTTTCGGCTACAATACTCTCGTTGTTGACATGACAGGTCTCAGGGTTATGAAGAGTTTCGGTGTGCCAGTCATATTTGATGCGACGCACAGTGTGCAGAAGCCAGGGGGCAATGGCACAAGTACAGGAGGTAACCGTGGTTTTGTGGAGTATCTCGCAAAGGCTGCAATAGCAGTAGGTGCTGACGGTTTGTTTGTCGAGACTCATCCTGACCCTGACAACGCAAAGTCAGACGGGCCTAACATGGTGAAGTTGGATGACATGAAAACATTGTTGGAAAAAGTACAGAGAATATATAATGTCTTATAGGACTTTTGCCCTTACAGGGCGAGATTTATTGCTTGATACCCAGGGTGCTACCCTGGGCTATGTACAAACTGCCCTTGCAGGGCGCTTTAATACTTAATTGAAATTAGATTAGCTATGAATTTTGACGTAATAGAAGAGGCAAAACGTGTTTTTGATGCTGAGATAGTTGCGATGCAAAAGACCCGTGATGCTTTGGGTGCAGATTTTGAGCAGATAGTAAAACTTATTCTGGATTGTGAGGGAAAAGTCGTGGTGACAGGAATGGGCAAACCTGGGCATATCGCCACAAAGATTGCAGCCTCGTTTGCAAGTCTTGGCACTCCGTCGTTCTTTATGCACCCTGGAGAGGCAATGCATGGTGACTTAGGTATGGTTGACCGAAAAGATGTGGTTATATTGATGAGTTACAGTGGCGAGAGCGAGGAGGTTGTCAGACTTTTGCCTGTTCTTGAAAAGATTGGCTGTGTTACAATAGCAATAACTGGTCGTGAGAAATCAACCCTTGCAAGGGGTTGCCAGTACAGATTCATATTTCCAGAGTTTGAGGAGGCTTGTTACATGCATCTTGCCCCAACATCTTCTACCACGGCATTATTGGCGTTGGGTGATGCTATGGCTGTTGTTGCATCACGTGCCAAGAACTATACGAAAGACGATTTTGGATTGCATCATCCTGCGGGCGCTTTAGGCAAGAAACTGCTTGTAAGGGTGGAGAACCTGATGCACACAGGAAAGGAAAATGCAGTTGTCGTTGAAGGAACTATTATCCGCAATGCCATAGTAGAGATGAGCGGTAAGGGGCTTGGCACATTGGTTGTCGTAGATGCTGAAGACCGGCTGAAGGGTATAATAACCGATGGCGACCTCAGGCGAATGCTCGAAAAGGGTGTTGATATATACAAAGATGGGGTAGAAAAGGCAATGACTGAAAATCCTTTGCGCATCAAGCCTTGCGAAATGGCTGTGAATGCCCTCCAGATAATGAATGACCGGAAGATTACTGCATTGCCAGTGGTTGATGATGACAACAAACTTGTTGGAACACTGAAATTGCAGGATATATTGAATGCAGGAATAGTGAAGTAGTGATGTCTGTTGTGTTCTCAAACCATCAAGCGGTTCCTCGTTGAAGTGAAACATGTGGCATACATGTTTTCATGAATGCTGGCTATGTCTTGACAGGTTCAAACTCGTCATATTTTCGTCAACTCGTCATCGAAACTCCTCAACTCGTCATAATTTCGTCATTGAAAACCTCTGTAACGTATTGGAAGTTAAATGTGATTCGTCATTTGACGAGTTCTTGACGAGTTTATCGCATAATTGTTTTTTGTATGGAAAAGATGTCGTAACTTTGCGGAAGTTATAAACATCAAATTATTTATTCGTATGAAAAAAACATTTATTGCTGTAGCACTGGTTGCTACAATGGGTTTGGCATTTGCATCTTGCACCAACAAGGCAAAATGCTGGAAAGTCGAGGCAAAACAGACTGTTTCGATGGAAGAAGAATCAGATGCCATGATTACAACTTTCTATGTCTGGTCAACCGAAGACGAACTTGATGCAACAATCAAGGCAAGTTCCATCGGAATATCTGTTGGGGATGTAGGTGGCGTATCAACTTCCTATACCAAAACACCTGCAGACGAGTTCAAGACCGAGCAGGACTGCATGGCAAATCCGCCACAAATGAATATGTAAGCGAATCAACTAAAATGACAGCCGTTACTTGAAAATAAGTAACGGCTGCTTTGTCGATATTATAAAAACAACGAATTTGTCGAAATCAGAAAGTTATTGCCAGACCTATGCCATCACTGCTTGTCTGGAGGTTGAGTGTTGCAATAGGCTGTCTCTGCGGCGAGCATTGATTATTGAATATATCAACTGATTGCTTACTGTACTTATAGCCAATAGGAAGAAGTACCACTGACGATATGGTCATGCCAATACCTATACATAGAGAGGCTTCAAGGACACCAACTGTGTTAAAGACATCAC
This sequence comes from Candidatus Aphodosoma sp., assembly GCA_045600865.1. GTDB lineage: Bacteria > Bacteroidota > Bacteroidia > Bacteroidales > Paludibacteraceae > Aphodosoma. The sequence continues at coordinate 7,400 of JAZRYS010000218.1, read as the reverse complement.
CTATTCCTTCTTTATCAGGCGAAAGTAACGATAGAAAACCGGCCAGAGCAGCAACAGGAAGCAGAACTGCTCCAACGGTTGTGGTGGCAAGACCTAATCCGAACAATGACCATCCGGCTGCAATCATCTGTTGACCTTGGTGATACTTTGTATAGGCAGGCAAGCAGTTGCTTTTCAGGAATTCAGCGTATGCTTTCTTGTTCATCTCTGTTTCCCCGTATGAGTACTCTTCCATTTCAAAAGCGTGACGCTCATGATAGGTGTTATGAACTATCATTCCTTCTGGTCTTTCTGCGATAGCAGTTTCGTTAATTGTTGTGTCGTTGCTTTGCGCTTTTGCCATAAGAGGCAAGCACATTACGAGTAAAATCCAAAAACTCCTCATGTTATGTTTGATTTTTTTTTGTCGATTTCTTCTTGTGAATTGCGTCTGCAAATATACAACTTTTTTCCCCATTCTGCAATATTAATTTGAGAAAAACTTTTAACCCGTCATGATTTCATTATTGAAAATCGTTGTATTCGGTTGTGAATCAAACGCAATTCGTCATCTGATGAATTTTTTCTGACTGGTTTTTGCAAGAAACTGGCAATATGTGGAATTTTATTTGTAACTTTGCAGCCTCAAATTGTTGGATGGATAATCAGGGAAAATTGATTATGCACCCTCAGCGGAACTGAGGAACATTAGGGCTTTTGAAACTTTGTTATGACTTATAAGATAAACCTAATAAAAGCCACAGTGAACTCGAATTGAACTCGATATGAAGTCGAATTGAACTCGATTCTCAATCGAAGAATCATCGAAGATTAATCGAGTTCATTTTGACTTCATATCGAGAATATAGCGAAGGCATGGCAAAGGTGTAGAAACTTTTCGACGAAGATGCTAAAGGCCTTCGATATAATTGTGAATATATCAATGACAATATAAATTTGAACAATATGGCAATAATTGACGACTCAAAGGGGATTAAGACTGGTCATGCTGACGGTTTTGTCTTTAGAAAGGTAAATGGGAAAATTGTGGCGCAGGCTATGCCTTCACGATACAAGGATGCTAAGTCGCCTGCACAGCAGAAACAGAGAAGCGGTATGCGAAACTTGCTGGCTTTCTACAGGGTGGTAGCAGATGCCATCAGGTTGCAGTTCAATGACGAGAAGGGGCACGGAAGCCCTTACAATCTTTTCGTCGGTAAGAATCTCAAGATGCCTGCAGTTGAATTGCCAGAAGAGGATTACAAGAAAGGCAACTGCATTCTTGCGCCATACATCATTTCGTATGGCAGGCTGACACCCTTGGAGCCTGAAGTAATTGATGGTTGCCTCAGTGTATATGTCGATCCTGAGAAATGGCGTAAGGGTGATATTCTCAGGTTGGTAGGTGTGGAGAGTAAATGTATCGATGATAGCCTTCCTACTCGTCTTACGTTGAGATGCGAGGATTTGAACATTGACCGTAGGCCAGAAACGACATTTACCACAGAGCCATTGCCTCATGGTGCATACGCATTTGTGCACATTCGTCGCATAGGCAAGAATTACCAGTCGTCAACACAACAACTCATCATAATATGAAACGGATATGTTTAATATTGCTGGCAACAATGTACTGACATGTGGTGTTGTTGTATTATCTTGCTTTCAATGTTAGCAATATGAAACAAGGCGAATGAAAATTGAGTGATAAGGACAAGCCCCGAGTTTCGGGGCTTGTTTCTTTTATTCTTGCTCGTTTCTGAGCATTTCACAAGTGCCGTTGAATACGGCATTAGGCTCGATGCTCAGGATTTTCGTGTGAATCTCGCCTGTGATGGTTGAGGTTGCCTTGAGGGAGAGTGTGTCGGCAACATTTATTTTGCCGTTGACACTGCCCATTATATCGCAATTTGAACAGTCAAGATTGCCGATTATTGAACCTTGAGGGCCAATTACTACCTTGCCACGACAAACCATATTTCCCTGTAGAGTGCCGTCAAGACGCATGTCGTTGTTTGTGTCAATATCGCCTACGATGCGAGTTCCTTGTGCTATAACATTGTGTAATACACTATTTTCAGAATCTTTAGCCATAATATTCTATATTGATATTTTGCGGTTGCAAAGGTACGAAATAATTTTGAACCAGCCAAGAAATCAGAAATCAATTTTAACCTTTTCGAAAACATTTACCATTTCAGGGTCGTAAAGATGCGAAAGACGGACGTAATTTTCCGTAAATCCGTGCATTGTCTTGTTGTCGGAAGAAGCCTCCCAGAGAACAGTTGCAATCTTGCCACGTTGAGACTCATAGAACTCATGTAACTTGCGGTCTGAGACTTTTTGCAGTTGCGTTGTGCGCATACGACGTTCGTGCATGGGAATTATCGGGCGGATGTCCAAGGCTTTTGTGTTGGCGCGTTCAGAGTACGTGAAGACATGAATCTGGCTGAAAGGCATTGATTCTATGAAACGCAAACCTTCGTCAAATAGTTCCTGAGTCTCACCGCGGGTACCTGTCATTACGTCAACTCCAATGAAAGCATCAGGCATGAGTTCCTTTATCTTGTGAATCTTGGAGGCAAAGACCCCGGTGTTGTACCGTCTGTGCATAAGTTGCAGAATACGGTCTGAACCACTTTGGAGAGGTATGTGAAAATGAGGGGCGAAATGCGTGGATTTGGCGACAAGATTGATTATTTCGTCCGTAAGCAGGTTTGGCTCTATGCTTGAAATGCGATAGCGGACAGGAGCATCAATGTTGTCAAGGGCTTTGATAAGGTCAATGAAAGATTCGCCTGTAGAACGTCCGAAATCGCCAGTGTTTACGCCAGTGAGCACAATCTCATGTGCACCTTCTTTGATAGCTTGTTCTGCAACTTTGACTGTGTCTTCAACAGAAGCATTGCGACTGCGACCACGTGCAAAAGGGATTGTACAGTATGTACAGAAATAGTCACAGCCATCCTGGACTTTCAGAAAATGGCGAGTGCGGTCGTCAGCACTGCATTCTGGTTTGAATTTGCGTATTTCGGCAGGGCGTGAGACAAAAACCTTCTGTTCGTTTTTCTTGTCGATAGCTTCTATGTAATCAGTGATATTAACCTTCTCGTTAGCTCCAAGGACAAGGTCAACACCTGGGAAAGTGCTGATTTCGGCAGATTTCAGTTGAGCATAGCAACCTGTGACAATGATGTAGGCGTTGGGATTTTCACGCACCATGCGGTGTATAAGCTGACGTCCTTTCTTGTCGGCAGTGTCAGTAACCGTGCAGGTGTTAATGATGACAATGTCAGGCGATTCGCCATTACTGCATACAGAGTATCCGAGGTTAATAAAATCCCGTCCGATAGCAGAAGATTCCGCAAAGTTTAGCTTGCAGCCAAGCGTTTGGAAAAGTATTTTTTTGTTCGTGTTCATTTCAGCGTGCAAAGGTACGAATTTTTTTTGATTTTCATGGTGCCTATGTGAATATTTTTTTGTACCTTTGCATCGCTAATTGTATATGTTATTATGAATAAAATAGTTATAGCAGTAGATTCATTCAAAGACTGTCTGCCAGCATCACAAGTGGCTGAAACTGTTGCACATGCAATCCGTGAGAATTTTCCGGAATGCAAAATTGTGACATTGCCAGTGAGTGATGGCGGTGAAGGTCTGACAGAAATTTTGGTCGATTCTCTGCATGGATTGTATCATACAGTAGATGCTGTTGACCCTTGGATGAGGCCGATAAAGTGCAAGATTGGGTCTGTAAACAAGTGTGCGATAATTGAGACCGCACAGGCAATAGGATTGGAATTGCTGAAACCTGAAGAACGCAATCCTCTGAAAACAACCTCATACGGATTGGGAATGCTTATCAATGCAGCATACGATTTGGGCTACCGCAAAATGTTGATAGGTATGGGCGGAACTGCTACCGTTGACTGTGGCCTTGGCGCATTGCAGGCTATGGGCATCAGATTTTTCAATGGAGTTGGAAAGGTATTGCCTAATGGCATAACTGGCGAATCAATGCTTGATATTGAGTACTACGATATGATTAATACAAAGAGGAAATTCAAGGATGTGCAGTTCAGTATAGCATGTGATGTCAATAACCCGATTGCTGGCCCTCGTGGTGCAGCATTTGTCTTCGGCCCGCAAAAAGGTGCAAAACCAGATGATGTTCAGAAACTGGATTTCAACCTTAGACACATCTGTCATATATTGAGACATAACAATTTCAGTAACTTCGAGAATGTTCAGGGTGGCGGTTCTGCTGGTGGCCTTGGCTTGGCTTTCTATACGTTCATGGGTTGTAAGCTGTCGTCTGGCATTGATTGTGTGCTCGACCTGATTAACTTCAATAATGAGGTAGAAGATGCTGACCTCGTAATCACAGGTGAAGGTAGAGTGGATGCGCAATCTCTCATGGGAAAGGCTTTGACAGGTATTGCCAGGCGAGTGTTGTCTGTCAAAAAAGGACTTCTTGTCATTGGCGGACGAGTTGCAGACATAGAAATATTGAACAGATCGGGTATAAAGAATCCGCTTGAGGTGACACCACAAGGCATGAGCGACGAAGAGGCTTTAAGACCAGATGTGGCAATGCAGAATATATATGATGCAGTGTATAAGTGGGCAAAAGCCAAGGCAGATGCAATGCAACAGGCATAACGATGTGATACATTATATTAGTGTGCTGTGTTAAGGTTTACCCCTGACACAGCACATTCTATTGAAATGAAAAGGTTTCTTGTAGTAATATTGATGTTTGCAGCTTGTGTCAAAATGAATGCTGAGAAGTTGCCGTTTGATGCATTCTACGAGAAAGTCGTGTTCTATGTTGAAACAGATGGAGAGGATAATGACATTGACTATGATGAACTTAAAGAGAGGCTCAGACAATATTATTATAACCCTATTGATTGGAACAATGCCGCCAAACAGGATTTTGAGGAATTGATGTTTGTGCCAGATGTGGTGATAGATGAGATGCTAAACTACAGAGAGTGGGCTAAACGGCTCTATTCTATAAATGAGTTGGCACTTGTAAAGGGAATGCCGGATGAAATGAGGCGATTGTTGAGTTGTGTGGTAGAGGTGCCAGAGACAATTGTTGGCAGAAAATGGAGAGATGCCTTTGATTATACCGACCATTATCTGGTGACGAGAAGTGATTTAGAGGCAGAGCGAAGGGCTGGTTATGACAATGGAGCTTATCCTGGATTGCCCTTCAGGCAGACTGTAAAGTACAAGACATCTGCGGGAAGCAATTTTAGGGCAGGTGTCGTGATGGAAACTGATGCAGGCGAAAGATGGGACAGAAAGGGTTTTGATTTGTATAGGGTATATGGCCAGTTTTCGAATATAGGCATCGTGGAGAGGATTGTTGTGGGGTCAATGAGAGCCTGTTTCGGCAATGGATTAGTGTTCGGTGGATCAAATTTCGAGACAAGGTCGTTTCAGATGGTGAACGGATTGAACAGAAACAATGTCAAATCATACGAAGGGACAGCTGAAGCGGAAATGCTGAATGGAGTATCTGTCAAGATTAAACCTGTGAAAGGAATGACAATCAGTGTGCTGTATGGTTATTCACCGTTAGATGCCAATGCCGATGAAGGGATGTGGAAGACAATATTGACTACAGGATACCATAGAACGGAAACAGAAATACATCGTGACAATACCTTGGGACTGCACACTGTAGGCGGACATGTTGACTATGAGGGTAAATGGTTCAAGGTCGGTGCAACAGGATATGGAGGCCTTTTCTCTGTTCCGTCAGTTGCGGAATTCGGCGGCAGACAATGGGCGGCAGCAGTGGATTACTGCTTTCATCAATGGGGCGTGAAACTCAGCGGAGAGACGTCTGTATCGCAGAGTGGAGGTGTTGCAACGACTAACACATTAATAGTGTCCGCATTGTCGGACTATCTCTTTGCTGTTAATCATAGATATTTTTCGCCAAAATATGCGTCGTTTTGGGCCCATTCATATTCCAAAGGTTCAGACGTAGAGGGAGAACAAGGCATTAGCCTAAGTGCGATACTGCCAGTATATTATGATATGAGCATTGAATTATATGGCGATGCAAGCATGAATTATCTTTATGCATACGAAGATGTGACAGGAAAGCCCATGAGTTATGAGGCAAAGGCGCAATATAATGCAGGCTTTGGCGATAACAGGTCTTTCAAGACATATTTCAAGTTTAAACACCAGGAATCAAGTGCTCTGGATAATAAGGAAAGAAAAAAAGTTGATGACCAAACGTTTCTCTTGTATGCAGAATACAGAAGAAAATTTGACTGCGGAGTGAGAATAGGTAGCGGGGCTCAGTTCAATGCCGCAAGGCGGAATATGGAAGGGTGGCAGATACCGACGTATGGATGGCTGCTTTATCAGGATGTCGAATGGAATGGCGGCAGAGAATTGCCATTGACGCTGAAATGCAGACTTGCATATAATGATGCAAAAGACTGGAATAATAGATTCTATCTGTATGAAGCCAACATCTCAGAGTCGTCATATTCACCAACACTCTATGGACAGGCATTAAGATGGTTCGTCATGCTGAAGTATGCGGCAAAATGCGGGGTGGGTGTACAGGTGAAAGTCGCTCAGACCGTATTCTTCGACAGGGACAAGATAAGTTCTGGTAACGATTTAATATCGAGCAACCATAAAACTGAGTTTAATCTGCTTGTCTATTATAAATTCAAACATAAAAAAATATAATAATGAACGGAGATCCAAGATTGTATGAGTTGTTAAGCCAGTTGGGTATAGAATATGAGTATATCGAACACCCAGAGGCACCGACCATTGAGATTGCAAAGAAGTATTGGGAAGGACATGATGCCAAACATTGCAAGAATTTGTTCTTCAGAAACCACAAGGGAAACCAGCATTATCTTGTATTGCTGGATTGTGATGCAGATATGGATATTCATGCCATCGAAAGAGAATTGCATCAAGGTAAATTGTCTTTTGCTTCACCCGAGAGATTGATGAAATATCTTGGCGTGCGTCCGGGGTCAGTTACGCCTTTCGGATTGATAAATGATATAGACCATCATGTGATTGTTTTTATTGACGAAAATCTGCAAAAAGCAGAGCGTGTTTCATTCCATCCGTGTGAAAATACGGCGTCGCTGATAGTGAAAAGAGAGGACTTGATACGCTTTATTGACCATCAAACTAACAGATGGGAGTGGGTAAAGGTGTATTAAATGACTGATTGATAGCGAAACAATTTTTTTTGAAAAATAATTGTGATTTTGTTTGGTCACGTCAGGAAAAGGCAGTACCTTTGCAGTCGCTTTCGGAAAGGAAAACCGGGGGCTGAAAATAGCGAACATTGACACGATTGAACAACTAAGTAGTTAGTAAAGTTTACAAGGTAAGATTGGAAGAATCGACCTTGTCAG
>JAZRYS010000217.1:0-15660 GCA_045600865.1 Candidatus Aphodosoma sp. | reverse complement strand
ATAATATAGCACAGGGCGTGAGCCCTGTGTAAAAATGGTAAATACGTTAATAGAGTGCCGTAGGTACGACACATTTAGATGGTACGTACGGTGAAAATAAATGTGTCGTCCTTACAGGACTTAAATATTATAACAACCTCATACACAGGGCTCACGCCCTGCGCTGGTATGTGCCGCCCTTTCAGGGCTAATACTTGCGAAACTTGAGTCAATTATCAATTGTCAATTATCAATTATCAATTATCAATTATGAAAAGGCACGCATCATGGTATCTTGCCCTTGAAAAGTGGCTGTTGGAGAACTCCGATGAGGAATTCTTCTTTACATGGGATATCTTTCCGACAATAGTTTGCGGCAAGCACCAGCTGCTGCAGGGTGAGGTGAACCTTGAATACCTTAAGGAGATTGGCGTAGAACTGACACGCCGTCACTCAGGTGGCGGCTGTGTATTCGCTGATGAGGGAGATTTCATGTTCTCGTTCATCAAACGCAACCACAGCGAAAACCTTTTCAAAGAGACTCTCACGCAGATAATTAATGTCCTTGATGAAGTAGGCGTGCACGCTGAACTGAGCGGTCGTAACGATATGACTTTCAATGGTCGCAAATTCAGTGGTAACGCATTCTATAAGAGTGAGAAAGGTACCATCATCCATGGTACAATCATGTATGACGTGGATGTCGAAAAGCTTGTGCGTGCCCTCACTCCCGATGACGAGAAACTGATTTCAAAGGGCATCCAGTCTGTACGCCAGCGCGTAATCAATCTCAAGCCATATCTGAATGGCATAAGCCGTGAGAGACTGATGCTCCATTTTGACGAGTCGATAAACAAGCCGCCATTGGATATCGATTATGATGCAGTTGATGCAATAGACCGTTATTACCGTTCTGACGAGTGGCTGTGGGGCAACAATCCTAAGTTCACTGCAAACAAGTCGAAACGCTTTCCTTGGGGAAAGGCCGAGATATTCCTTGAAGTGAAGTCGAATATTATAACAGGCGTTGACCTTCGTGGCGATTTCTTTGCCGTGAAAGACCTTCAAGGACTATATGATGAACTGAAAGGAAAAAATTATTCCAAGACCACTTTAGAGAAAGTAAATCTTGGAACATATATCATGGGTGCCGGAGCACTTGATTTGGTTGAACTGGTATTTTAGATTTCTTCATCGACTATCAGGTTGTCGAGAATGAAAGTCTGTCTTTCGGGCGTGTTGTCGCCCATATAGAATGAGAGGAGGTTGCTTACGGCATCCTCTTTTCGTAATGTCACCTGGTCAAGCCTTATCTGTTCTGGGTTGATGAAACCCTTGAACTCGTCAGGCGATATTTCGCCAAGACCTTTGAATCGTGTAATCTCAGGTGTAGGCTTGAGTGCTTCGAGAGCGGCTACACGCTCTTCCTCGGAGTAGCAATAGCGTATCTCCTTCTTGTTCTTCACCCTGAACAGAGGAGTCTGCAATATATATACGTGTCCACGTTTGACCAGCTCAGGAAAGAACTGCAGGAAGAACGTAAGCAGCAGCATACGGATGTGCATTCCATCGACATCGGCATCTGTCGCTATTATTACTTTGTTGTATCTCAGTCCGTCAAGACCATCCTCGATGTTCAGGGCAGCCTGCAGGTAGTTGAACTCCTCGTTGGTATATACAATGTCTTTCTTCTTGCCGTAGGAATTGTATGGCTTACCGCGCAGCGAGAAGACGGCCTGGGTATCGGGATTTCGTGTGGCGGTGATTGAACCTGACGCAGAAAGTCCCTCTGTTATGAAGATACAGGTTTCCTCGCGGCGGTCGTTCCTCGCAGCTTTCTGGTCGTTGAAGTGTATGCGGCAGTCGCGCAACTTCTTGTTGTGCAGAGAAACTTTTTTTGCTGATTCCCTGGCCGCTTTGGTGACACCTGCAATGGCTTTGCGCTCTTTCTCCGAGTCTTGGATTTTCTTCAACAGGATATCAGCTGTCTCAGGGTTCTTGTGCAGGAAGTTGTCAACCTCCTTGCTGATGAAATCGGATATGAACTTGGCAACGGAAGGGCCTTCGGGAGCCATGTCTTTTGAGCCGAGCTTGATTTTTGTCTGCGACTCGAAAACGGGATCCTGCACCTGCACAGAGATTGCTGCAACGATACCTTTTCTGATGTCTGCCACTTCGAAGTTCTTGCCGTAGAAATCCTTGATTGTCTTGGCAAAAAATTCACGGAATGCTGCCTGATGTGTACCTCCCTGGATTGTGTGCTGGCCGTTGACGAACGAGTAGTAATCCTCGCCATACTGGTCGGTATGCGTGAAGGCTATCTCGATGTCGTCGCCAAGCAGGTGAACCACTGGGTATAGCGGCTCCTCGGTGTTGTAAGCGTTCACAAGGTCCAAGAGACCATTCTTCGAGACGAATTTCCGGCCGTTGAAGACAATAGTCAGTCCACGGTTGAGGAATGCGTAGTTCTGCAACATACGCTCGATTATCTCCTCCTTGAAGTGGTAGTTAGGCTCGAAGAGTTTCTCCTGTGCCGTCTGCGGTTCGCAGTCAGGCGTGAACCGGACTAAAGTACCGTTAGCCTCGTCGGTCGGCTCAAGGTCGTATTCCTTCACCAATTTGCCATGTTCAAAGTCTGCACGCTTCACTTTCCCGTCTCGGTATGATGCGACAGTGAATTGTGACGAAAGAGCGTTGACGGCTTTTGTACCGACACCATTAAGACCTACTGATTTTTTGAAGGCGGCATCGTCGTATTTGCCACCTGTATTGAGCTTGGATACTGCGTCAATCATCTTGCCCTGGGGTATGCCTCGTCCGTAGTCGCGGACTGAGACGGTGCGGTCGTTGAGGGTGATTTCAATCCTGTTCCCGGCATTCATGCGGAACTCGTCGATGGAGTTGTCTATCACCTCCTTGATAAGCACATAGATGCCATCGTCAGCGGCATTGCCGTCGCCTAACTTACCTATGTACATGCCTGGACGTATGCGGACATGAGTCAACCCTTCGAGGGTGACGATATTGGCGTCGCTGTATCCTTCCATTTAGCGCTTGTTGAGGATAATCTGAACTGCAATTCCGATAATCTCTACAATGATGCCTGCCCACAGCATACCGTTGCCAAGATGGGCAAACGCATGAACTATGAGCAACAAGCAACCAAGCAATACGATAAGGATACCAAGATTCTGTTTCATAATTTATACTGTTTAATTATCAATTATCAATTATCAATTAGAATGTTATCTTCCGGCGCGTTTGCGCTCTGTTTCATCAAGAATAATCTTGCGGATTCTGATGTGGTGAGGGGTTATTTCAGCATATTCGTCCTCCTTGATGTATTCAAGAGTCTCTTCGAGCGACATTACAACTGGAGGAGTGAGGTTCACCTTGTCGTCTGAACCCGAGGCACGCATGTTGGTGAGCTTTTTGGACTTGGTCACGTTTATCACGATGTCGTTGTCCTTTGCGTTCTCGCCCACAACCTGACCGGCATAGACCTCTTCCTGTGGGAAAATGAAGAACTTGCCGCGATCCTGAAGCTTGTTCAGTGCGTAAGCGTATGCCGTTCCTGCTTCCATAGCTATCAGCGAACCATTAGTACGTCTTTCAATGTCGCCTTTCCAAGGCTGGTACTCAAGGAAACGGTGTGCCATGATGGCCTCGCCTGCAGATGCAGTGAGGACGGCATTCCTAAGACCCATTATGCCACGTGAAGGGATTGCAAACTCAAGGTGTATGCGGTCTTTCTGTGTTTCCATCGAAAGCATCTCTCCCCTGCGACGTGTGACCATGTCGATTATTCTCGATGCACAATCCTCCGGCAGGTTTACTGTCAGCTGTTCGATAGGCTCGCAGAGCACTCCATCTATCGTCTTTGTGATGACTTGTGGCTGTCCCACTTGCAACTCGTAGCCCTCGCGGCGCATTGTCTCGATGAGAATTGAAAGGTGCAAGACGCCACGGCCTGAAACTCTCCACATGTTTGCCGTTGCCCCATCATCGCCAATAGTCTCGACCCTAAGCGCGAGGTTGCGGTCAAGCTCTCGGATTAGCCTGTCGTGAATATGGCGTGAGGTGACGTATTTGCCGTCTTTTCCGAAGAAAGGAGAGTCGTTGTTCGTGAATGTCATTGACATTGTAGGCTCATCTATGGCAATAGGCTTCAGAGGATCGATGTTTTCAAGGCAGCATATCGAGTCGCCAATCTCAAACCCCTCGATGCCTACTATGGCGCAGATGTCGCCAGACTTCACCTCCTTTGCAGGTGTGCGTCCGAGACCTGAGAATGTGAAGAGCTGCTTGACTTTTTGCTTGACGACTGTCTTGTCTCTCTTGACCAATGCTATCTCTTCGCCCTCGTGGATGACACCACGATGAACACGCCCTACTGCGATACGGCCGACGTAAGACGAGAAGTCCAGAGAGGTTACGAGCATCTGCAGGTCACCCTCGAGGCATGGAGGTGCAGGTATGTATTTGACAATTGCATCAAGCAGCGGTATGATGTTGTCTGTCTGATTTTTCCAATCGTCCGACATCCAGTTGTTCTTTGCTGAACCGAATACTGTGTGAAAATCGAGCTGGTCTTCTGTGGCATCAAGGTTGAACATGAGGTCGAATACGGCTTCCTGCACCTCGTCAGGGCGGCAGTTAGGCTTGTCGACTTTATTCACGACAACTATAGGTTTAAGACCCATTTGGAGTGCCTTCTGAAGCACGAAACGTGTCTGGGGCATTGGTCCCTCGAAGGCATCAACGAGCAGCAGACATCCGTCTGCCATGTTCAGCACACGCTCTACCTCGCCGCCGAAGTCGGCGTGACCTGGAGTGTCAATGATATTGATTTTTGTGTCTTTATATTCTATGGAGACATTTTTCGAGAGGATTGTGATGCCACGCTCTCTTTCAAGGTCGTTGTTGTCAAGCATCAATTCCCCAGTCTGCTGGTTCTCCCGGAACAACTGACCAGCGAGTAACATCTTGTCTACCAATGTGGTTTTGCCGTGGTCAACGTGCGCAATGATTGCTATGTTGCGAATATTCATCTGTACATATTATTTCAACGTGCAAAGGTACAAAAAAAATGGGAATAACCAACTGGCAATTCCCATTTTTTTTCAACACGGTTTTCAATACATGAATTTACCAGCTTTCAGTATTTTTCCATCGTAATAAATGGTGTAGATGTAGTATGTGTTCAACTTGTCGAAGTGGAGTATAGTGCCTCCTCCATGATGCTCGTCCTTGATGTTATCGTTGGCATCAATCAGCTCAACTTTCTGCTGGCTGATGACGGTCTTGCCATCAAATGTGCTGATTGTCACGAATACGCCATCTCTCATTGAGGTCACTTTGAAGTCACCTCCTCCGAGTGGCACGAAAGATACTTCGTTTTCCCAAGGTTTGTCGGCTGTGTTGATTTCAGATTCTGCAACAGTTACCGTGTAAATCTTTTCGCTGCCATCCTCGGCAGTTACGAATATGAAGCTTTCTTCGTTTGCGAAGCCCATGGTCACCTCTACCGTCTGTGTGGTGGAGTCGGATGCGATGCCCTCGATTGTAGGTAGTTTTCCACCTTTGTAAATCAGATATGTGTAATCCTCGATTGCAGGATTGAACCCTTCAATTGATTTGCCGTTGACAATGATGTCCTTGAGCAAACAGTTGTCACTCTGACTCACATGTAGGTAAATCTGGTAGAATGAATAGGTTATGCTGTCGGCAGCTCTTACTGTGACAAGTATTTCGGTAGGGTGCGTCTGCTGGATTGTGACAGTTTGTGTGGTGTCGCCCTTGACGAAAATCACGTCGCTTGCCTGTGGCAATGAAGCAGTGTCGGTTCCCTGTGGATATGTCACGTCGTAGTCATAAATCTCTGGAGAGAATCCTGTGAGCATTCCATCTTTCAACTGCAAGTCGGCCAGAAGCGAATTTGAACATGCCTTGACGGAGAAATGTATCTCGTATTCGTTTATGTTCATTTCGTTCTCAGAGATTATGGTTATCTTGGTTGTTCCGTTGACACCGGCCGTAGTATCAATATTTGCTGAGTGGTAGTCAGGGTAGCGTGTTTCATAACTTATTTCCGGCAGTGCTGATGTGCCGTATGGCAACTCGACTGCGTATGAGTATATGTCGCTGTCAAACCCTTCAATCAATATGTCGTCAAGATAGATTGCAACAAGGTCGGCATTATCGCAAAGAGCCTGACGGAAACTAACCGAATATTTCTTTGTCGTCGTTCCGTCTTCTGCAGTCACGGTGATGAATGTGGTGTCGTTTATGCTGGTGGCATTTACTTTTGTTGCCGTCTGGCGTCCTGGTTCGCTTATCTCATAGCTTACCACAGGAATTGATGTAGTGCCGTAAGGTATCTCATAAACGTATTCTGTCAGTTCTGGGTCGAAACCGGCAACCATTTCTCCGTTGACCTCAAGAGTTGCCAGCGATGCAACGTCTGATTTAGCCCTGACGAATGTTATGGTGTAAGTGGCAGTGCTCATGTCTTCGGCATGTACTATGATGCTATGACTGCCTCCTAATGCCAATGCAGGTATTGTGTCGAATGTCTGATAGACATCACCAGGCTGGAACTCAACGGTTGGCAGTGTGCTGTCGTATGCTTCCAAAGTGTCGGTGTAGTTGTAAATGTTGCTGCTGAATCCTTCAATTGGCATTCCGTTCAGAGATATCTCCCTCAGACTGTTGTTGCTGCTTCTCAGACGGTGGAACTGGATGGCATATCTTGCATTGACGATTCCATCACCTGCTGTTACTTCCAAGGTTGCCTTGCCGTCTGTGTTTTCGGCAGCTTGATAGATAACTGTCTGATAGACATCGCCCTCAATCCACAATAGGTCTGGTACACGTGTCGTTCCTACAGGCAAATAGATGTCATAGTCGTATTTCGTCGGAACGAACCCTGTAAGAGTGTCTCCGTCAACAAAAATGCTGTTGAGCAGTGCATAGTGAGAAGACTGCTTGTGGAATGTAACCAGGTAAGTTTCTGCATCTCCGTTTTCGGCTGTAACATTTATTGATGCGATGAAATTTTCCTCATCTGTGCTGATGCGTACACTTTGATATTCATCGCCTGGGTCGTATGTCACGATTGGCATGTTGTCGTCACCTACCGGAAGTGCTATTGAATAGTTGGTCTCACTTGGGTCAAACTCGTCAAGTTCCACACCGTTAATATATATCATTTCCAATGATTTGTTTGTTGACTTTTCTACCTTGAATGTCACGGTGTAGAATTTAGTCGTGCTGCCGTCTTCGGCTGTCACGACTATGGAAGTAGGGGCGTTCAGACTGCCTTCGTTGATTGTTATGCTCTGGCCATCGTTGCCTGCCACCACTGTCACTGTTGGTGCAACAGTTGTACCTATCGGCAATTCTATCTCGTAGTTGTAGATTGATGGTGAGAACCCTTCGATTGCCTCCCCATCGGCCAGCAGATTGTTGATGGTTGCATCGCTCGATTTCACGACAGAATAGGTTATCGAGTAAGTCCTTGTGGCTCCACTTTCAGCAGTTACAATCACTTCGGCATGTGATGCGTATTGGTTGACTGATACATTCTGGAAAGCGTCGCCTGGTGTATATGTGATTTCAGGCTGTTCTGCAGCACTGCCGAGTTTGTAGGTGTAGTTGTTGTTGCCAGGCACGAATCCCTCGATTGTCCGGTTGTCTATCGCTAAATCTGACAGCATTGTGTTGCGTGATTTCTCGGTGCTGACATTCAATGTATAAGTGTTTTCAGAACCATTCTCGGCAGTAACGGTTATGGTTGTCGTTCCGTTGACTGAACCTTTCTCGATGGCGATGCGTTGTCCGTATGAATGACCTATGGCGGTGATTTCAGGCATCTCTGGTTCTCTCATTTTCGGATCATCAGATGAGAGGACAATGTCGTATTCGGTCACGTGGTTTCTGAAGGCAGAATTGCTGGTGTATCTGTCTCCGTAACGGGTTAGCATTTCACCATCGATGTAAATGCCGTCCAAAACTGTGAAAGTGTCTGCCGGAACGTTGAATAAGACGTTTGTCTGCTGCATATTGTCATTCTCGGCTGTTGCCTTGATGGAAAAGCCGTTTCCTTCGCCAAGTCCGTTGCCGGCAATCTGGCTGAGACTCATTTTGCACTCTCCTTTGACAGACATGTCGAGTGCCTCTTCTCTGCTCACGGTTACGTTGTATTCGTAGAGTGCCTCGTTGAATCCAGGAATTAAGGTTCCATCCCTGCGGATGTAGGTCAGTCTGTTGTTGCCGGAGAGTCGCCTGCTCAGGACTACTGCATATTCAGTGCCGCTGACGTTTATCTTGACAGTGTCGGCTGTCTGGCTCATCTGTATGTTGTCGCCATCGCCATAGCCCTCGTAATCTACAACGATACGGTCTAACCCAGTTTTGTCGTAACTGTATTGGTGAATGTCTGACGCAAATCCCGACAGAGGCTCATCGTTGATGGTTATGGAATGAAGACTTGCTGTTGAAACCTTGCCTGCCCTTGTTATGCTGAGTGGGTATCTCCTTACTGTCACATTGTCTGCTGCTGTTACAACCACTTCGTCACCCTTGACTTCAACAGTCTGGTTGACATCGCCTTTCGTGAAGTTGACGGTTGGCCAAGCATCGTATGTTCCGATTTCGCCGTTGTAGGTTATTGATTCAAGGTTAGCATTGCTGCTGTTGGCTTTCCTGACAACGACCTCATAGAGGCTTTGTGAACCGTCTTCTGCCGTTACGGAAATCTGGTAAGAGCTGTCGGTCTTTTCGATGCCGGCTGTTGCGCTGCCGAAATTCTTCACGGCTTCAATGTCAGGCATTCTCACTTCGCCTTCGTCAAGTGTGTAGATGTATCTCTTCACTGCTGGAGTGAATCCTGTCAATGCGGAACCGTCAATTTTTATACTGCTCAGAGTGTTGTCTGTCGAGTTGGCTCTCGTGAAATGGATGTAATATATAGAAGACTGCTCGCCATCTTCACCTACGACTTTCACTGTAGCGGTCATCTGGTTGTTGCTCCATGGAGTATATGTTATCTGATGTTCTTGGTCTTCAACTTCGCCTACGCAGGTCACTTTTGGACGGCCTCTGTATTCGGCAGGCAATGCAATGCTATAGCTGTCGCTGTCGTTTCTGAAACCGCTTATTGGCTCTCCGTCAACCATCAGTTGGCTAAGCGAATGGTTGTAGATGAAGTGCAGGTTCTTGAATTGTACTGTCGAGATGTAATAGGTAGCAAAATCACCGTAACTTTTTGCGTTTTCTGAATGGCCTGAATTGAGCACTATGTTCATGTTCTGTACTGTGCCCAGACCGTTGTAACTGATAGGAAGAATGGCTTCTTGCCATGTGTTCATATTGCTGAATGAACCTTCGTAAAGTGACTGGACTGTGTTTGTCCCGTCGTTCATGTCAACATACATTCTCCAGTTGGTCATTCGGTTGTTGTTGTTCTCGATTGGGTTGTAGTTGACATAAAGACTCTGTGGCGTGTTGCGGAACTGAATGCTTCCGCTTATTGATGAAGTACTATTACCAGCTGACTTGAGAGACATTGTTATTGCTCCCGTTGTAATCATGCCTGGAATTGAACCATATATTGCATTTCCTGCACCTCCTGGTCTAGTGGTTGCAAGTATGACACCACCTTCCATGCCACCTAATGACGAAACCTCAGCACCTGAACAACTTTCAAGTGTGAGCCATTTGTAGCAACCGACTTGGTTGCCAGGGGTATCCCAACCAACAGGTTTTGAACCCTTATGTGTCGCTCCTTCCCAATCGTGGAAATTTGGGTTTGGAATGACATCGTTCTCGTAGTAATAATAGAGAGCGTATGTTTCTGTCTCATCGCCATTTGTAACTTCGATTACGCATTTCTTTGCATCCTCTTCGACTATGCTTGCTGTATAGCCTGTGGCGGCAGTGAATGTTACTTCTGGTGTCTCGTCTGCAATTGGAACAATATATGATGTCTGTCCAGGGTTGAATCTTGCCATTGGTGCGTCGTTCAGAGAGATGCCAGTAAGCACTGCACCTGATACGGTAAGCACTTCCGAGTTTATCACGTATGTCGTCACTTCGTCAATGGTGCGGTTGCTGTGAACCATGATGAGCGTCTTGCCGTCTGCGCCGTCACTCATTATCTCCACGCTCTGGCTGTCGAACATCTTCACGTAGCTGATTGCCGGCAGTTCTGTTGTTCCTGCTGGCAATCCTATGTTATATTGGAGCGTGTGAGGGTCAAATCCACTTATCTCGCTTTCTCCAACGTAGAGAGCCATCAGCAGGTTCTCGGCATCAGTCTCTTCTATTTTCCAGTTGAACTCATACTGCCTCTGAGAACCGTCTTCTGCCGTGACTTTGATGTATGAAGTCTTGTCAATAGGAGCTTCGGTATATTCCACCATCTGCTCTACAATGTCACTGCCGTCTGCTGCCATTGCAAGATCCCAAGTCAGTTTCGGTGCTTCGGTAGTACCTGTCGGCAGTGTCACGGTATAACGCAGTCTGTCTCTGTCGTATGCTGGTATTGCCACTCCGTTGTAATAGATGTTTTCAAGGTAGCTCTCACCAGACTTTTTTACTGTGTAATTTATTGTATATGTCGTGGTTGCCATTCCGTCTTCTGCTGTTACGGTTATGGCTGTCTGTCCGTTTAAGCCACCGTAATTAACATCAATGCTCTGACCGGCATCTCCTGGGGTTGCGATGATGACTGGCTGTTTCCTTGTCCTCCAAGGCAATGTAATGTTGTATGTGGTGGTTGCAGGGTTGAAACCTGTTATGTTCAAATCGCTCAGCAAAGCGTTGCTGCTCTTGGCTTTGTCGTAGCGTATCACGTAACGGCTGACTTCGCTCTCGTCTTCCGAAATGACCATTATCTCGGTGCCGTTGATGCCGCCGTTGGCCATGATGACGTGCTGATACTGGTCGCCTCGCTCATAGCTTATCTCAGGTGCCGTCGCTCCGTATGCCAAGGCTATAGCCGCTGTGTCGTTGACGAACATAGACTGAGGTATTTCTACTCCGTCTTTCAGTATCTTGCTCAGTCGCCCGTTGCCTGCCTTGGCAACTGTCATCATTATTCTGTATGTCGTGGTGTTGCTCCCGTCTGCAGCTGTCACTGCTATTGTTGCCTCGCCTTCTCTTGCAGGTGCTGTCATCACGACAGTGGCATTCTTGTCTGTCAGGGTGTAACTTATCTCTGGTGCTGTGGTCTGGTTCTTTGCAAGAGTGATGCTGTAGTCGGTCACGTTCTTGCTGAAACCTTCCAATGCCGTGCCATCCAGTGTGATGCTCTCAAGAGTGGATGCGCTTCCAATAGTTGTGGTGAACGCTACTTCGTATCTTGCCGTTGCTCCGCTTTCTGCCTTCACGTCTATGAAGGCTTTCATTGTCTGCAGGTCGTATGTCGTATGCACTGTCTGGGCATCGTCTCCGGCAACGCCTTCAACTTCTGGCATTTCATTGCCTGGACATGTCATGCTGTAAGTGTGCTGCGATGCAGAGAAGCCGCTGATTGCCACACCATCTATCGTGATGTTGCTCAGGTCTGTGTTGCTGCTCTGAGGGTAATGGACGTTGACGGTATAAACATTTTTGTCGCCAGTCTCAGGTGTCACGGATATTTTGACGAGACCTGCTATTGCTGGTACTGTGATAGTAACTTGCTGTCCATCGTTCTTGTCAACGGTGAACATTGGACAAGAGGTTGCAGACATTGGTATTGTCAACTCGTAATTCAGGATCTGAGGCTCGAACCCAGTTATCATCACGCTGTCGGCATAGATGCCGTTAAGCAATGCGTTGGCACTTTTCTGTACGCTGAATGTCAGTTTGTAAACTCTTGTAGAACCATCTTCTGCCCTGACGGTTATTGTTGTCTCACCATTCAAACCGCCTCTTGAGATTGCTACTGTCTGGCTCTCGTCACCTTTGGTATATGTTATTGATGGCAGTACGGTTGTTCCTCCAGGCAATGTTATCTGATACTCAAGGGTTTCAGGAACGAAATTGTCAATTTCAACGCCTCCTACGTATATTGCCTCAAGTGCCGTGTTGCTGTTTGTCTCAACGCTGAAACGTATCGTGTATATCGTGCTCTGTCCGTTCTGTGCTTTGACAGTGATACGTGTGTCGCCGTTCACTCCGCCATCGCTTTTTCTTATAGTCTGGAATTGGTCGCCTGCTTCCCATGTGACGGTCGGCTGGGTTGTGGTTCCTCTTGGCAGCGTGATGCTATAGACCAATGTGTCAGGGTTCCAGTTTTCTATTTCGACACCGTCAACTTTCAGTGATGCGAGCTTTGAGTTGCTTGACTGACTGGTGACGAAGTTTATGGAATAGCTTTTAGTCGCCCCATTGCCGGCTCTCACTATTATTCTGGACGTTCCAGTCAGTCCACCATCTGAGAATGTGATGGATTGCCATTGATCTCCGGCTTCCCATGTTATGGCAGGAACTGTTGTCGCACCTAATGGCAGGTCAATGGTATAGTCTGTCACATTTGGGTCGAATCCCTCTATCAAAGTTCCGTCCAGTTTGATTGCATTGAGCGAGCAGTTGCTGGATTTCAGTACTGTGAAATAGATCCTGTATATAGAGACAGCTCCGCTTTGTGCAGTGACGGTCACTTTTGCCGTTCCTTCCACGCCACCAGTTTCCAATGCAATGGTCTGGTATTCGTCTCCTGCCTCCCATGTTATCGTTGGCAGGGTAGTGGTGCCTATTGGCAGTGTGTCGTAGTACGTCAGAGTCTCAGGGTCGAATCCCTCTATTTCGTTGCCATCTATCTTCAGGCTTTGTAGGTAGGAGTATGTTGATGCTGTGACCCTGAATGTCAGTCGGTAGGTTCTTGTGTTTGTTGTTCCAATTGGGGTTACTGTGATTGTCGCACCTCCTGCCAGTCCGTTGTTCGTCACTACGATATCGTGGTCGTTAGGATAGGCAGTGGTGTATGTTATCACGGGGTCTGCAGTAGTTCCCATTGGCAGTTCCACCACGTAAGTGTTCTTTGTCGGGTTGAAGCCGGTGATAGTCCTGCCGTTCACCTTGATGTCTGTCAATGTGTTGTCTGTCAGTGGCGCAACAGTGAAGTTCAGGTTGTAGGTTGACTGGTATGAGACATCTGGTGCCGTACATGTCAGGGAAACTGTGCCAGGGAATGTCTGAGGAGTGTTCACGTTGACAGTCTGTCCGCTTTCGCCTAATGTATATCCGATAGTTGGATAGGTTGTCGTGCCAAAAGGCAATGCTATGTTGTAGTTGAATATTAGAGGGTTGAAATTGCTTACTGATGTTCCGTCAACAGTGATGTCGCCAAGTTTTGAATTAGTGGAGAGGGCAGTGGTGAAGAGTATTTTGTATGTGGTCTGTGACGAGCCGTCTTCTGCCATTACGGTTATTGTTGTGGTGTCGCCTATTGCTCCGTAGTTGATTGTGTATTCTGAAGGGGCAAGTTCTCGTCCTGAACGTTTCAGGGTTATTGTAGGTATTGAAGAGGCGGTTGCTCCGAGTGAATAGGTGTAATTGTAAGTGTCTTGGTCGAAGCTAGACATCTTTCGGTTGTTCAGCAGCACTTCGTGTACCTTTGAACTGTAAATCATTCTCAGGTCGTCGAACCATAGTTTGGAACCTTCGTGTATGTCAGACGAGCGTTTGTTAGGGTAGTTTCCTCCGGAGATGATGATGTTCATTCGTGTAGGGACGGTGTTCGAGAGGTATGTGATAGGCACTTTTATCTCTGTCCAGTTGTTGTAAACGGCGTTGTTTATCCAGTGGCCTTCTGCTACTTGGTTTGCCATGACTACCGTTCCGCAGTCATTGCCGTTGAATGTTGTGCGGATGTCGCTTTCTTCGTCGTAGTGGGTGGTGCTGGTACATTGATTGTTCTTGCCCTTGTAGGAGTCGCTGCGGGATTGTCCTGTCCATGCGTAATAGATAAGGAAGGCATTCTCTGAACCATTGTTTGCCCTCTTTATCCAGAGAGCCATTGTGTCAGGACGGTGTGTCCAGTTTATGCCACCGTCAGTTCCTGCTGTGGCCTCGCTCAGCTTGGTAAGGGACTCAACGTATGCCCAAGGCTCACCTAACGATATCCATGCAGGTGATGTTTGTCCGATGACAGTGACGTTCTCAAGCCTTCCGCATTTGCCAGTGTGACCATTGTTGTCTTCGAAGAGCACAACCATGGACATTCCGAATTGTACTACGTTTGAAGCATGCCAACCTTGTGGCTGAATGCACTGTGCATTGCCTGAGTGGATGTTGTCTGATTCAAAGTTGTTGAAGTCCGAACCAGGCACCTGGTATTGCGCACATACAGCAGATGCCATCATGATAGTCAACAGAAAAACGTAAAATCTCTTCATGATTACATATTATAAAAAAGTATAACCTATTAAAGTCCAAATAATTTGGTCTCCGATAGATTATACTTAATAGGATATGCAAAGGTACTGATTATTCTTTACATGGCAAAATTATCAGTCTGATAATTCTCCCAATGGTCGAATTGGCCACCTCAATTGTCGTGAATGCGGTTGTTATTTTTTCACAGCAATGGAGTCGAAACCTCGTCCATAGACTCCGATGGCAGCTATCTGCGATATGAAAGCTTCTGGGTCGATGTTTTTTACTATCTTGAAGATATGTGGGGACTCATGTTTTCTCACGAGTACTGTGACAACCTGCATCTCGCTCTTGGAGTACCATCCTTCGGCATGAAGCAGTGTCACGCCACGGTGTGCCTCGGCTGATATTGCCTCTGCTATCTCTTCCGGTTTCTTGGTGTAGATGAAGAACTGGACGGACTGGCGGATACCGTTTATATAGATGTCCATCGAACCGTATGCAATCACCATGAATACCAAACCATAGACGACGCTCTCAATGCTCGTTCCCTTTACGAATATCGACGAGCAGATGATTACGATGTCAATGAATATGAGAGCACGTCCGAGGGTGATGTCCCTGTATTTGTTTATTATCTTGGCAATAATGTCCGAACCGCCCGTAGAGCCGTTGTTCGTGAACGCAATTGCCATTCCGAAACCTTCTGCCACACCTGCTATTATAACGCTCATGAATGGGTCAAAGGCAGGGAATTTCTCCCCTGCAATAGACTCGAATATGTCGTTCATGGGTATCGCAAACCACAGCGTCATGAATCCGACACCCAGTATGGTGCGTAAGGTGAACTGCTTATCGACAATCTTGAATGCCACAAGCAGCAACACGACGTTTATTGCAAGGTATGTGACAGACACAGGGATGGCCCCTTTCGTGGCATAGAAGACGATTACGGCAATACCAGTCGCTCCACCACCGGTAATGTGATGAGGCAAGATGAAAAACTGCCAGGCCATCACATTTACCAGCAAACCAATGGCAATGGCAAATATCTGCTTTGCAGTGTTTAAATATTTATTGTTTAATATCATAATTGTAATAGATTGTTTGATTTTTCGTTGTTGATGCAATAAACTCGTCTGATAATTGGTCTATTTTGCGTATGGCAACATCTGCGCCCCGAAGGGTAGGGTGTTCAAAATTGGCGATAAAAATGCGACCATTTTGAATTATGCCCTTAGGGTATTAATACGTTTTGTCACAAGGTTTTTTGAAAGATTTTCATTTCTCCATAGAGTTATGTCTTTCACCCTT
>JAZRYS010000216.1:0-22612 GCA_045600865.1 Candidatus Aphodosoma sp. | reverse complement strand
TGCTTTGGCAACACACCTTTCGGATGTCAATTTCCGCCTTATCGACGGCACAAAGAAAGAGGCTACTTTCATGTGTGTGAATATGGCCCGCCAGTCGTCAGGCAAGGCTTCTGTGAACAAGCCAATCGAGTATATCATGGCTGACATCAAGGAGCGTGATGACATCAATCGCCGTCGTGAACAGGAGTGGAAAGATGCAGTTGGCACCAAAGGCTCGAACAAAGAAAAGCCAAAACGTCCGGAAGATCTCTGTGTTCAGATGCTGGTGACAGATATGACAAATGCTGCCTTCGTGCAGCGACTAAAAGACGCCAACGGCAAATACATCTACACGAACCTTGAAGAGCTTGACCTGCTGAAACAGCTTCAGACAAACGGCACAAAGGATGTCGGCAAGATAATCTGCCTTTGCTTCGACAATGGCACGTATGGTCAGGAACGTGTAGGCTTACAGTCAATTACTGCATTGCTGCCATTAAGATGGAATTGGAATGCCTCTTCAACGATAGAAAAGGGAAAAGATTTCTTTCGTAACAGACTGATTGACGGAACTCTATCACGTGTCAACTTCTGCACCATCATCAGTGATGAGTCTAAAGAGTTTAAGTATGGTGATTACGATGATCAGTATGCCGCTGAGCTGAAACCTTTCATCACAAACTTGAACCTTTGCAAAGGCGAGGTCTCATGTCCTCAGGCTCTGACAATGGCAAAACGTTTGCAGCAGAAGTGCACTGAGATTGCTCTTCAAACCGAAGACATAATCTATCAGGAGTTTGCCTATCGTGCAGTGACAATAGCCTACATGAAGGCTATGGTCTTATATATCGCCAACGACATGACCTGGGAAAAGAGCATAGATGAATTCTGTGAATGGAGCCTTGATTATGACCTCTGGTGCAAGAACTACTTCTTCGGAGAAGCAATCCAGGAAGCGCGCATCAGTTCCCGTCCAAGAAAAAAGTCAGGAAGGGTGAATATGCTCACACGTCTGCCGGATATCTTTACTCTTGACGATGCCCAGCAGATGCGCAAGCAGGCCAATCTCGATACAGAGAGCTCAAAGCACATGCTCAGTGTCTGGCTAAACCGTGGCTACATCACATTCAACGACGAATCGCAGATGTACGAAAAGACCGCCAAATACAAAAATGCGAGCTGAAAAAGCTCGCATTTGTTCAAATTCAAAAAATAAAATCCATTTCACTGAAAATCTGTTGAGCTCTGCCCTTATATTTCATAATGTGTAAAATTGTAGAAAAATTTCTCTGAAAATGTTTTGCCACGTCAAAAAATAGTCGTACCTTTGCAGCTGTTATTGTGTGGACTATGCTATGCCCTGTACAATAGCAAGTGTAGTTAGTTTAAAATATTAAAAATCAACAAAATGCCTACTATTCAACAGTTAGTTCGTAAGGGTAGAACTTCTTTGGAAGACAAGAGCAAATCTCCTGCTCTCGACTCTTGCCCTCAGCGTCGTGGTGTTTGCGTACGTGTTTACACCACTACTCCTAAAAAGCCAAACTCTGCAATGCGTAAGGTTGCACGTGTTCGCTTGACAAACGGTAAGGAGGTCAACTCCTACATCCCAGGTGAGGGTCACAACCTTCAGGAACACTCTATCGTGCTCGTTCGCGGTGGCCGTGTAAAGGACCTTCCAGGTGTTCGTTATCACATCGTTCGCGGTACTCTCGATACTGCCGGTGTCGCTAACCGTACTCAGCGTCGTTCTAAATACGGTGCTAAACGCCCTAAAGCCGGTAAGGCTCCTGCCAAGAAGTAATTCTCTGACTTCTAAAACCTAAGAGAACCCTTTAAAAACTAATTTTTAAAATGGTTTTTGATATTTTGGTGATGATGACGGTTGAGTAAAGCTCACGTTCAAGAGCTTGAAGCAACAGCAGCCAAATCAAAAACGTAAACAAAAACAAAAATGAGAAAAGCAACTCCTAAAAAACATGTGATCCTCCCTGATCCAGTTTTCGGCGAAGTTAAGGTTACTAAGTTTGTGAACCACCTTATGCTTGATGGAAAGAAATCTATCTCTTTCTCCATCTTCTATAAAGCTCTCGAAATCGTTAAGAATAAATTGCCTAACGAGGAGAAGTCTGCACTCGAAATATGGAAGACTGCTCTCGAGAACGTAACCCCTCAGGTTGAGGTTAAGTCTCGCCGTATCGGTGGTGCTACCTTCCAGGTGCCTACCGAGATCCGCGCTGACCGCAAAGAGTCTATGTCGATGAAAAACATCATCTCTTACGCTCGCAAACGCTCTGGCAAGTCTATGAGCGACAAGCTTGCTGCTGAGATTGTTGATGCTTTCAATAGCCTGGGTGGCGCATTCAAACGTAAAGAGGAAATCCACCGCATGGCTGAGGCTAACCGTGCATTTGCTCACTTCAGATTCTAATTGAAAGTAACGCAATGGCTAAACACGATCTTTCATTGACCCGCAATATCGGCATCATGGCTCACATTGATGCCGGAAAGACTACGACTTCTGAGCGTATCCTTTTCTATACCGGTCTTACTCACAAAATCGGTGAGGTGCATGATGGTGCTGCCACCATGGACTGGATGGAACAGGAGCAGGAACGTGGTATCACTATCACTTCGGCTGCTACTACCGCTTTCTGGAAGTTCCATGACAAGCAGTACCGTATCAATTTGATTGATACCCCAGGACACGTTGACTTCACTGCCGAGGTTGAGCGTTCGCTCCGTATCCTCGATGGTGCAGTTGCCGCTTTCTGTGCAGTGGGCGGCGTTGAGCCTCAGTCGGAGACTGTATGGCGTCAGGCTGACAAATACAACGTGCCTCGTATAGCATACGTGAACAAGATGGACCGCAGTGGCGCAAACTTCTTTGAGGTTTACGAGCAGATCAAGACTGTGCTTGGTGCCAACCCTTGCCCTATCCAGATTCCTATCGGTGCTGAGGAGCACTTTGCCGGTGTGGTTGACCTCGTCACTATGAAGGCTCTCTACTGGCGCGACGAGACTATGGGCGCAAGCTATACTGCTGAGGATATCCCTGCAGAGCTCCAGGCTGAGGCTGAGGAATGGCGCGACAAGATGCTCGAGAATATCGCTTCTTTCGACGATGCCCTCATGGAGAAGTATTTCGATGACCCTTCAACAATCACTGAAGAGGAAATCCGCGCTGCTATCCGCAAGGCTACCGTTGCAATGCAGATCAACCCTATGATTTGCGGTTCTTCTTTCAAGAACAAGGGCGTTCAGCCTCTCCTTGACGCAGTATGTGCATATCTTCCTTCACCAATGGATAATCCAGTGATTGAAGGTCATGACCCTCGCGATGAGGAGAAGCAGGTTACCCGCAAACCTGTTGACGAAGACCCAACTTGCGCTTTGGCATTCAAGATTGCCACTGACCCTTACGTTGGCCGTCTCTGTTTCTTCAGAGTATATTCCGGTAAGGTTACTGCCGGCTCTTACATATTCAACCCACGTTCTGGAAAGAAGGAGCGTATCTCACGTCTCTTCCAGATGCATTCGAACAAGCAGAACCCTGTAGAGGAGATTGCTGCAGGTGATATCGGTGCAGGCGTTGGCTTCAAGGATATCCGCACTGGCGATACCCTCTGCGATGAGGATCATCAGATAGTGCTTGAGTCTATCGATTTTCCAGATCCAGTTATCGGTATTGCTGTCGAGCCTAAGTCGCAGGCAGACCTCGACAAACTGGGTATAGGTCTCGGCAAGCTTGCTGAGGAGGACCCAACCTTCACTGTTCGCACAGATGAGCAGTCTGGCCAGACAGTCATCTCTGGTATGGGTGAGCTTCACCTTGAGATTATCATCGACCGTCTGAAACGCGAGTTCAAGGTTGAATGCAACCAGGGCCGTCCACAAGTTTCTTACAAAGAGGCTATCACCAAGGAGGTTGAACTCCGTGAGGTCTATAAGAAACAGTCGGGTGGTCGTGGTAAGTTCGCTGACATCATCGTCAAGGTTGGCCCACAGGACGAAGGTTTCGAAGGTGCTCTCCAGTTTGTTGACGAGGTTAAGGGCGGTAACGTGCCTAAGGAGTATATCCCATCAGTACAGAAGGGTTTCACCATGGCTATGAAGAATGGTGTGCTCGCTGGCTTCCCTATGGATAAACTCAAGGTTACCCTTGTTGATGGTTCGTTCCATCCAGTTGACTCTGACCAGCTTTCGTTCGAGCTCTGCGCTCAGTTCGCATTCAAGAATGCTTGCGCCAAGGCTAAGCCAGTGCTCATGGAACCTATCATGAAACTTGAGGTTGTTACTCCAGAGGAGTCTATGGGTGACGTTATCGGTGACTTGAACAAACGCCGTGGTCAGGTTGAGGGTATGGAAACAAGCCGTACAGGTGCTCGTATCGTCAAGGCTAAGGTGCCATTGGCTGAGACATTCGGTTATGTGACAGCTCTCCGTACAATTACCTCCGGTCGTGCCACAAGCTCAATGGAGTTCTCGCACTATGCAGCCGTTTCTTCAGCTCAGGCAAAACCTGTCGTAGAAGAGGCTGGCGGACGTGCAGATTTGTTGTAATAAAAGATGGTGGGGTAGCGAATGACTCTTACCCCACCACATTATAAATAATAAATAAAACATTTTTAGACAGATGAGTCAAAAGATTCGTATTAAGTTGAAATCTTACGATCATGCACTTGTTGACAAGTCAGCAGAAAAGATCGTTAAGACAGTGAAGGCAACAGGTGCCATCGTTTCAGGCCCAATTCCATTGCCAACACACAAGCGTATTTTTACAGTAAACCGCTCTACATTCGTCAACAAGAAGTCGCGTGAGCAGTTCCAACTTTGCTGCTTCAAGAGATTGATTGACATTTTCAATTCTTCTCCAAAGACAGTTGACGCTCTCATGAAACTTGAGTTGCCTTCAGGTGTTGAGGTTGAAATCAAGGTTTGATAGCGGCACGGGAAAATACTAAGTTTGCGATTTATAAAAACTATTTATAAACAAATCCAAGCACGGTATGCGCATCCTCGGCGCCAATGCTGAGCCTCTGGGTTAAAAACAAATTTAAAAAATGCCAGGATTAATTGGTAAGAAGATTGGTATGACATCAGTCTTCAGTGCAGAGGGAAAAGCACTCCCATGCACAGTAATTGAAGTGGGTCCTTGCGTTGTTACTCAGGTCAAGACTGAGGAGAAGGATGGCTATTCAGCCCTCCAGCTCGGTTTCGGCGACAAGACTGAGAAACACACTAATGCTTGCGAGAAAGGACATTTCGCAGCAGCAGGGGTTACCCCAAAACGCACTCTTGTAGAGTTCAAGGGCTTCGCAGAGGAGCACAAGATGGGTGACACCATCGACGTGAACATGTTCGCAGAGGGCGATTTTGTAGATGTAATCGGAACTTCCAAAGGTAAGGGATTCCAAGGCGTAGTCACTCGTCATGGTTTCGGCGGTGTCGGCCAGAGCACTCACGGTCAGGACGACCGTCTCAGGGCTCCAGGTTCTCTCGGTGGATCTTCCTATCCATCTAAGGTATTCAAGGGTATGCGTATGGCAGGCCGCATGGGCGGTGACCGTGTCACAATGCAGAACCTTCAGGTCATCAAAGTCATCGCTGAGCACAACCTGCTCCTCGTTAAGGGTTCTGTTCCAGGATGCAAAGGTTCAATCGTTTTAATTGAAAAGTAAAATGGAATTAAGTGTATTTAATATCAATGGACAAGAGACCGGAAAGAAAGTTACACTGAACGATTCTATTTTCGGTATTGAGCCAAATGACCATGCTATCTATTTGGATGTAAAGCAGTATTTGGCAAATCAGCGTCAGGGAACTCACAAGTCTAAAGAGCGTTCTGAGATTTCTGGTTCTACCAAGAAGCTCGGTCGTCAGAAAGGCGGTGGTGGTGCTCGTCGTGGTGATATCAACTCTCCAGTATTGGTAGGTGGTGCTCGCGTATTCGGCCCTAAGCCAAGAGATTATGAGTTCAAGCTCAACAAGAAGCTCAAACAGCTTGCTCGTAAGTCTGCTTTCGCATACAAGTGCCAGCAGAACGAGATAGTTGTCGTTGATGCTATCAATTTTGCTGCTCCAAAGACTAAGGATTTTGTAGCTATGTTAAATAATCTTAAGATAGCAGATAAAAAAGTCCTTGTAATTTTGCCAGAAGCAAATAAAGTTGTATATTTGTCAGCTCGAAATTTGCAGAAGGCAAATGTCATAACTGTCTCGGAGTTAAACACATATACAATCATGGATTGCAATGCTGTCATACTTCCTGAGGCAACTCTTGCATGTATTGACAATCATTTTAATGCTTAAACAGGAGGAAACAGATTATGGCAATAATATTGAAACCAATCGTAACCGAGAAAATGACTCGCATGGGCGAGAAATTTAACCGCGTTGCATTTCAGGTAGCTCACGAAGCTAACAAGATTGAAATCAAGAAAGCCGTTGAAGAGATGTACGGTGTAACCGTTCTCGATGTCAATACATTGAACTATCACGGCAAGAAAAAGACCCGCTATACAAAGGCAGGCATGATTAATGGTTTAACAGCAACCTATAAGAAGGCAATCGTCACACTCAAAGAGGGCGATACAATTGACTTCTATAGCAATATCTGATAGAAAGAAATGGCTGTACGTAAATTAAAGCCCGTAACTCCAGGGCAGCGTCATAAAATTATTGGTGTGTACGATGACATTACATGTAGCACACCAGAAAAGTCTCTTGTAGCCGGCTTTGCTAAGACCGGCGGTCGCAACAACACTGGTAAGATGACAATGCGTTACATCGGTGGTGGCCATAAGAGAAGATTCAGATTAATTGATTTCAAGCGTAGCTTCAAAGACAACGTTCCTGCTACAGTGAAGACTATCGAGTACGATCCTAACCGTTCTGCCCGTATCGCTCTTCTCTTCTATGCTGACGGTGAGAAAAGCTACATTCTTGCACCTAATGGATTGCAGATAGGTCAAGTTATTCTTTCAGGTGTGGATGTTGCACCAGAAATCGGTAACTGCCTTGCTCTTGAGAACATTCCTCTGGGTACAATGGTGCACAACATCGAGCTTCGTCCAGGTCAGGGCGCTTCGCTCGTTCGTTCTGCAGGTACATTCGCCCAGATTACCTCTCGTGACGGCAAGTACGTTATCGTCAAGTTGCCTTCAGGCGAGACTCGTAAGATCCTTGGCGTATGTCGCGCTACAGTCGGTGTAGTCGGTAATGGTGATCACGCTCTCGAAAAATCCGGTAAGGCAGGTCGTTCTCGTTGGATGGGTCGCCGTCCACGCGTTCGGGGTGTAGCAATGAACCCAGTAGATCACCCAATGGGTGGTGGTGAAGGCCGTCAGTCTGGTGGTCATCCACGTTCTCGTAAGGGTCTGCTCGCTAAGGGTAAGAAGACTCGTCATCCAAAGAAGCAGACGAGCCAGTTCATAATCGAAAGAAAGAGTAAATAACCATTAACAAAGAACTGAATTATGAGTCGTTCATTGAAAAAAGGTCCATACATCAACCTCAAACTCGAGAAGAAAGTCCTCGATATGAATGAGAGCGGCAAAAAGTCTGTCATCAAGACTTGGGCACGCGCCTCAATGATATCTCCAGACTTCGTGGGCCATACAATTGCAGTCCATAATGGTAACAAGTTTATTCCTGTTTACATTACCGAGAATATGGTTGGTCACAAGCTTGGTGAGTTCTCTCCAACTCGCACCTTCCGCGGTCACGGTGGTAAGAAGAAATAAATCAGGGTTACCCGTAAATACAAAATCTTAAAAAAAACACAATCATGGGTGTAAGAAAACGTAATGCAGCTAATGCAAGAAAGGAAGCCCTGAAAACTCAATATTTCGCAAAGGTGAATGATGTCCCTACATCTCCTCGCAAGATGAGACTTGTTGCAGACATGATTCGCGGTATGGAAGTGAACAAGGCACTTGGTGCTCTCCGCTTCTCTACCAAAGAGGCTTCTAATAAAATGGAGAAACTCCTCCGCTCGGCAATCGCTAACTGGGAACAGAAAACCGGTGAGCAGGCTGAGAATGGCAATCTTTATGTAAGCCAGGTTTATGTTGATTCAGCTCGTATGCTGAAACGTCTCCGCACAGCCCCTCAGGGTCGCGGCTATCGTATTCGCAAGCGTTCTAATCACGTAACTCTCTTTGTTGATTCTAAGGTAAATAATAACGAAAATCAAGACTAACCAAGATGGGACAGAAAACTAATCCAATTTCAAACCGCTTAGGTATTATCCGCGGTTGGGACTCAAACTGGTTTGGCGGCAAGAACTACGGGGACACTATCCTCGAGGATAGCAAGATTCGTAAGTACCTCAATGCCCGTCTTGCAAAAGCTAGCCTTTCGAGAATCGTAATCGAGCGCACTCTCAAGCTCATCACTATCACTATCTGCACCGCACGTCCTGGCGTTGTTATCGGTAAGGGCGGTCAGGATGTTGACAAGCTTAAAGAGGAACTCAAGAAAATCACTGACAAGGATATCCAGATCAACATCTTTGAGGTTAAGCGTCCAGATATGGATGCAACAATCGTTGCCAACAACATCGCTCGTCAGATTGAGGGTAAGGTAGCTTACCGTCGTGCTGTGAAGATGGCAGTGGCTTCTACAATGCGTATGGGTGCTGAAGGTATCAAGGTTCAGGTGTGCGGACGTTTGAATGGTGCCGAGATGGCTCGTTCCGAGATGTTCAAGGAGGGCCGTACACCACTCCACACTTTCCGTGCAGACATCGACTATTGCCACGCTGAGGCATTGACCAAGGTTGGTATCATTGGTGTAAAGGTATGGATTTGCCGTGGCGAGGTTTATGGCAAGGTTGACTTGGCTCCACAGTTTACTGCTCAAAAGGAGCAGGGTGGCCGTCGCAACAGCGATGAGCGTGGCAACCGCAAGCCTTTCCGCAAGAGAAACAATAATTCTAAGTAAAAACCCTTTAGATTTAACTAAAAGATATGTTAGCTCCAAGAAAAACCAAATACAGAAGACCGCAAAAAGGTCGTGCTAAAGGGTTTGCACACCGTGGCAACCAGTTGGCATTCGGTTCTTTCGGAATCAAGTCAATGGGTACAAAGTGGATCACAGGTCAGCAAATTGAAGCTGCCCGTGTTGCAGTGACTCGTTACATGCAGCGTCAGGGACAACTCTGGATCCGCATCTTCCCAGACAAACCAATCACCAAAAAACCAGCAGACGTACGTATGGGTAAAGGTAAAGGTAACCCAGAGGGTTATGTAGCCCCTGTTACTCCAGGCCGTATGATTCTCGAAATTGATGGTGTACCATTCGAGGTGGCAAAGGAGGCTCTCCGTCTCGGCGCACAGAAGCTCCCTATCATTACTAAATTTGTCGTTCGTAGAGACTACGACGAGTCTCAAAACGTATAATAGTCTATGAAAACAAGAGAAATTAAAGAACTCACGACAGCTGAGATTATTGAGCGCATTGCAGCAGAGCGTGACCAGTTGGTTCGCATGACTCTCAATCACGCTATCTCTCCACTCGACAATCCTTGCCTTATCAAGGAGACTCGCAGGACTATCGCCCGCCTTGAGACAGAGAAGCGCGCTCGCGAACTTAATCAACAATAATTAATTTTATCCGCTTTATGGAAGAAAGAAATCTTAGAAAAGAACGTATTGGTGTAGTTTCCAGCAATAAGATGGATAAGACCGTTACTGTTGCTATCAAGTGGAAAGAGAAACACCCAATCTATGGTAAGTTTGTCAACAAGACAAAGAAATACCATGCGCACGACGAGAAGAATGAGTGCGGTATTGGCGATACAGTTCGCATTATGGAGACCCGTCCTTTGAGCAAAACAAAGAGATGGAGAGTAGTAGAAATCATTGAAAGAGCTAAGTAATTATGATACAATCAGAAAGTAGACTTAAAGTTGCTGATAACAGCGGCGCGAAAGAGGTGCTCTGTATCCGTGTTCTTGGCGGTACTGGCAAACGTTATGCAACTGTTGGCGATGTTATCGTAGTTGCAGTGAAGAGCGCTATCCCTTCTGGCGAGGTTAAGAAAGGTTCAGTATCAAAAGCAGTAATCGTTCGTACCAAGAAGGAAATCCGCCGTGCTGACGGCTCTTATATCCGCTTTGATGACAATGCATGTGTTCTGCTGAACAATGCAGGTGAAATCCGCGGTAGCCGTATTTTCGGCCCAGTAGCTCGCGAGCTTCGCGCTACAAATATGAAAATTATCTCACTTGCACCAGAGGTGCTTTAAAACACTAAAGTAATGTCAAAATTACATATTAAAAAAGGTGATCTTGTCTTCGTGAACGCAGGTGAGGATAAAGGTAAGACTGGCCGCGTTCTCAAGATGCTCGTTGACAAGCAGCGTGCTATCGTCGAAGGCATAAACATGGTATCTAAGAGTACCAAGCCTAACGCAAAGAACCCTCAGGGTGGTATTGTTAAACAGGAGGCTCCAATTCACATCTCTAACCTTAATGTGGTTGACCCTAAGAGTGGCAAGCCTACTCGCATCGGTCGCCGCCTTAATGACAAGGGAAAATTGGTTCGCTATGCTAAAAAATCAGGAGAGGAGATTAAGTAATGGATACACTCAGCATGAAGAAAGAGTATAAGGAGCGTATCGTTCCTGCTCTGACAAAGGAATTTGGCTACACAACCTGTATGCAGGTGCCACGTCTTGAGAAGATTGTCCTCAACCAGGGTCTCGGTATTGCTATCGCTGACAAGAAAATCATCGATAATGCTATCGAAGAGATGACAGCTATAACTGGCCAGAAGGCAGTTCAGACTGTTTCCCGTAAGGATATCGCGAACTTCAAGGTTCGTAAGAAAATGCCTATCGGTGTGAGAGTAACTCTCCGTGATAAGAAAATGTATGAGTTCCTTGAGCGTCTCATCCGTGTCGCTCTTCCTCGTATCCGCGATTTCAAAGGTATCGAGAGCAAACTCGATGGCCGTGGAAACTATACACTCGGTATCACTGAGCAGATTATTTTCCCAGAGATAAACATCGACAGCATACAGCGTCTGATGGGTATGAATATCACATTTGTAACAACAGCTAAGACTGACGAAGAGGGGTATGCTCTTCTCCGTGAGTTCGGTTTACCATTTAAAAAGAATTGATTGAACTATGGCAAAAGAATCAATGAAAGCCCGCGAGGTTAAGCGCGCTCGTCTCGTTGCAAAATACGCTGCAAAGCGTGAGCAGATGCTCAAGGATGGCGATTACGAGGGTCTCCAGACCTTGCCAAAGAATGCTTGCTATGTTCGCCTTCACAACCGCTGCAAACTTTCTGGCCGTCCAAAAGGATATATGCGCCAGTTTGGCATCTCTCGTATAGAATTCCGTGAGATGGCAGCCGCAGGCCTCATCCCAGGTGTTAAGAAGGCTAGTTGGTAAACAACTACAATATGCCGGTGTAGAGGTGATTCCGTTCGCCTCTACATTCGTGCGTTTCTCGGTTAAGAGAGAATTATTAACTAAATATTGTTCCGACACGTCGGAATCAATTTAATTAACAGCTTTATGACAGATCCAATTGCTGATTATTTGACCAGACTTCGCAACGCCATCAAGGCGAACCACCGCGTGGTAGAAGTCCCAGCCTCAAATCTCAAGAAGGAAATCACGAAAGTACTTTTTGACAAAGGCTACATCTTGAACTACAAGTTCGTAGAAGAGGGTCCTCAAGGCACAATCAAGATCGCTTTGAAGTATGACCCAGTAAACAAAGTTAACGCTATCAAGAAATTGCAGCGTGTTTCGACACCAGGTCTCCGCCGTTATACAGGCTACAAGGAGATGCCAAGAGTATTGAATGGCTTAGGAATCGCTATCCTCTCAACCTCAAAGGGAGTAATGACCGACAAGGAGGCTGCAGTAGAGAAGATTGGCGGTGAGGTATTGTGTTATGTATATTAATTTGAGGAGGTATTTAGTATGTCAAGAATAGGAAAATTGCCAGTTCACCTCCCAAAAGGTGTTACAATTTCGGTTAAAGACAATGTTGTTACTGTAAAGGGTCCAAAGGGCGAACTTACCCAGAATGTAAACCCTAACATCTCAGTAACTGTTGAGGACGGTGTATGTCATGTATCACGTCCAAACGATGAGCGTGAGATGCGTGCTATGCACGGATTGTATCGTGCTTTGATTCACAATATGGTTGTAGGTGTGTCTGAGGGTTACAAGAAGACACTTGAACTCGTAGGTGTTGGTTATCGTGCCAACGCAACAGGTCAGGTTCTCGAACTCTCTTTAGGTTACACCCACGCTATCTATATGGGTCTTGCTCCTGAAATCAAGGTGCAGACAGTATCAGAGCGTAACCAGAACCCACTCATTATCCTTGAAAGCTGCGACAAGCAATTGCTTGGTCAGGTATGTGCTAAGATTCGCTCATTCCGTCGTCCAGAACCTTATAAGGGTAAGGGTGTCAAGTTCCAGGGTGAAGTTATTCGTCGTAAGGCAGGTAAGACTGCAGGTAAGTAATCTCAGTAATCGTTTTTATTATGAACCGAAAAATTCAAAGAAGAATAAGGATAAAGGCTCATATCCGTCACAATGTGAACGGTACAGCCGAGAAACCTCGCTTGTCTGTTTTCCGCAGCAATGCGCAGATTTATGCTCAGATTATCGACGACGTGCAGGGTAAAACCCTTGTTTCTGCAAATTCTCTTGCAATGAAAGAGAAGATGACAAAGCAGGAGCAGGCAGCCAAGGTTGGCGAAGCAGTCGCTAAGAAAGCTCTCGAGGCAGGTATTCAAACTGTGGTATTCGACCGTAACGGTTTCCTCTATCACGGACGTGTTAAACAATTGGCTGATGCTGCACGTAACGCAGGCCTCAAATTCTAATTACTACTATGGCAGAAAATAATAAACAACAAAGAACAGTTGCCGCAGAGTCAGAATTTACTGACCGTCTTGTGGCTATCAATCGTGTAACTAAGGTTACCAAGGGTGGACGTGCGTTCAGCTTTGCTGCCATCGTTGTAGTAGGTGATGGTAAGGGTCAAGTTGGTTGGGGCCTTGGCAAGGCCGGTGAGGTTACCGCCGCTATCCAGAAAGGTACCGATGCTGCAAAGAAAAGTCTGATAAAGGTTCCAGTTCACAACGGAACAATCCCTCACGAGCAGATTGCTCATTTTGGCGGTTCTGAGGTATTCCTTGCTCCAGCATCTGCAGGTACCGGTGTTAAAGCCGGTGGTGCAATGCGTGCCGTTCTTGAGTCTGTTGGTGTGACTGATATCCTTGCAAAGAGTAAGGGATCCTCAAACCCTCACAACCTTGTGAAGGCTACTTTCAAGGCACTCTCGGAGATGCGTGATGCCTACACTGTTGCTCAAAATCGTGGCGTAAGCTTGACTAAGGTATTCAAAGGTTAAACCATTTAAAAGACTTATTTTAAGATTATGGCTACTATTAAAATACAGCAGGTTAGAAGTAGAATCCGTTGCCCTAAGGACCAGAAGCGTACCTTGGATGCACTTGGACTTCACAAAATGAATCATATCGTTGAGCATGAGGCAACCCCTTCAATCCTCGGTATGGTGAACAAGGTAAAGCACCTTGTTAAGGTTATCGATTAAGTAGAACCCTTTATTTGTTTTTAATTATGAATTTGTCTAATATAACTCCTGCCTATGGGTCAAACAAGGACGATAAACGTATCGGCCGTGGACCTGGTTCAGGTAAAGGCGGTACCTCTACCCGTGGTCATAAGGGTGCAAAGTCCCGCTCTGGTTACAAACGTAAAATCGGTTTCGAGGGTGGTCAGATGCCTCTCCAGCGTCGTTTGCCTAAGTTCGGCTTCAAACCCCTCACTCACATTGAATACAAGGCTATTAACCTCGACACTCTTCAGACTCTCGCTGAGACTAAGGGCGTTGAAAAGGTTGATGTTGCTTTTTTCATCGAGTGTGGCATGATTCGCAAGAAACAACTTGTGAAGATTCTCGGCAAAGGTGAACTCACTAAGAAACTCGAAGTATCCGCACACGCATTCTCAAAATCTGCAGAGGCTGCTATCACAGCCGCAGGTGGAAGCG
Organism: Candidatus Aphodosoma sp.; assembly: GCA_045600865.1. GTDB lineage: Bacteria > Bacteroidota > Bacteroidia > Bacteroidales > Paludibacteraceae > Aphodosoma. Next base: position 8,577 of record JAZRYS010000216.1, on the reverse strand, counting down.
TGATTAAACTTTAAACAAAATGAAATTCATAGAGACACTTAAAAATATCTGGCGTATCCAGGAACTTCGTGAGAAGTTGGGATATACACTTCTGTTTATCCTCATTTACCGCTTTGGTTCTTTCGTAGTATTGCCAGGTATTGACCCTCAGGCTTTGAGCCATCTTCAGGAACAGACGGCTGGCGGTCTTATGTCGCTGCTCGACATGTTCTCTGGTGGTGCTTTTTCAAATGCATCTATCTTTGCATTGGGTATCATGCCATACATCTCTGCCTCCATCGTGATGCAGTTGCTGGCTATCGCAGTGCCTTATTTCAAGAAGATGCAGATGGAAGGCGAGAGTGGTCGTAACAAAATCAACAGCTGGACGCGTTACCTTACAGTAATCATCCTCCTGTTTCAGGGACCATCTTATCTCGTTAACCTTAATATGCAGATGAGATATGCCGGTGCCTCTATTCCTGACGGCTTCTGGTTCTCAGCATCGTCAACTCTCATCCTTTGTGCAGGCTCAATGTTTGTAATGTGGCTTGGTGAGCGTATGACTGACCGTGGTATTGGCAATGGTATCTCAATGCTGATCATGATTGGTATCATCGCCCGTTTCCCTGGCGCATTCATCAAGGAGTTTGCTTCCCGCTTGGGTGATGCAGGTGGCGGCTTGATTATGTTGCTTGCCGAGGTTATTGTACTTCTCCTTGTTATCGCTGCTTCTATCCTGCTCGTTCAGGGTACTCGCAAAGTGCCTGTGCAATACGCTAAGCGTATGGTTGGTAACCGCCAGTATGGTGGCGTACGTCAGTATATCCCTCTCAAGGTGAATGCTGCAGGCGTAATGCCTATCATCTTTGCTCAGGCTATCATGATGTTGCCTATCATGTTTGCTGGTTTCAATCCAGATAAGTTCAATGGTAGTTTCATGCAGGCTTTCATGGATAACACAGGTGTATGGTACAACATTATCTTTGCGTTGCTCATCATCGTGTTTACTTATTTCTACACTGCTATCACAATCAACCCTACGCAGATGGCGGAGTCTATCCAGCAGAACAACGGTTTCATTCCTGGTGTAAAGCCAGGCAAGCAGACCGCACACTACATTGATAACATAATGTCTCGTATCACATTGCCAGGTTCTATCTTCCTTGCAATTGTTGCCATCATGCCTGCATTTGCAAGCCTCTTTGGCATTACACGTGAGTTCGCTCAATTCTACGGTGGTACTTCATTGTTGATTCTTGTAGGTGTCGTTCTTGATACTCTGCAGCAGATCGAGAGTTATCTTCTCATGCGCCACTGTGACGGCCTGATGCAGTCTGGTAGAATTAAAGGCCGTACAGGCTCAATGGCAGCTTATTAATTGTTGAGATGATTTATCTGAAGACAGCTGAAGAGATTGAGTATTTGCGTGAGTGTAATGTCCTTGTTTGCAAGACACTTGCTGAACTGGCAAAGATTATCAAACCAGGTGTTACCACAGCTGAACTTGACCGCCGTGCTGAAGAGTTTATCCGTGATAACGGTGCTACTCCCGCATTCAAAGGTTATAATGGTTTTCCTGCATCCATCTGCACATCTGTGAATGAGCAGGTGGTGCATGGGATACCTTCCGATAAGGTAGTGCTTCGTGAGGGTGACATTATATCGGTTGATTGCGGCACATACAAGAACAAATTTGTTGGTGATTCTGCCTACACGTTTGCTGTGGGCGAGATAACAGACGAATTGAAGGCACTTCTCCAGACAACCAAGGAGTCTCTCTTCAAGGGTATAGAGAAGGCAATAGACGGCAATCGCATAGGCGATATCAGTCATGCAGTTCAAAGTTACTGCGAAGAGCGTGGCTATTCGGTTGTACGCGAAATGGAAGGACATGGAGTTGGCCATGTAATGCATGAACAGCCTGGAGTTCCTAATTTCGGACGCCGAGGGAGTGGTGTGATGCTCAAGCAGGGCATGACAATCTGTATAGAGCCTATGATAAACATGGGGCGAAAAGAACTCTGTTTTGGTCGAGACGGATGGTCAACCTGGACACGAGACAAGAAACCCTCTGCGCACTTTGAAAATGCAGTTGCTGTGATGCGAGGCAAGGCGGATATTCTCTCTGATTTTTCAATCATTGAGGCAGTCTTAAACAATCAATAATCATTTTATATGGCAAAACAAGCTGACATCGAGATTGATGGTACAATCGTTGAGGCACTCTCTAACGCAATGTTCCGCGTTGAACTTGAGAATGGCCATCAGATAATTGCCCATATTTCTGGCAAGATGCGTATGCACTACATACGAATTCTTCCTGGCGATAGGGTAAAGGTGGAAATGTCTCCATACGATTTGACCAAAGGTCGTATATCGTTCAGATATAAATAAAAAATAAATAAACTGGTTTTCAGTCCTTCCTTGAAGCATATAAAAAACGACCATGACGATAGGATAACACTGGAGACCCGAAAAACTCTAAAACAATGAAAGTAAGAGCTTCTGTAAAAAGACGTAACGATGACTGCAAAATTGTACGCAGGAAAGGACGTCTGTATGTTATTAACAAAAAGAACCCTAAGATGAAAATGCGTCAGGGTTAATTAAAAAACAAATCAAAAAACTATGGCTATAAGAATTGTCGGAGTAGATTTGCCCCAGAACAAACGTGGGGAAGTCGGATTGACTTACATCTACGGAATAGGTCGTAGCAGCGCACGCAAGATCCTTACCGAGGCAGGAGTGGATTTTGACATCAAGGTTCAGGACTGGACTGATGATCAGGCTGCAAAAATTCGTGAAATCATTGGCGCAGGATACAAGGTTGAAGGTGACCTCCGTTCGGAGACACAACTCAACATCAAGCGCTTGATGGATATCGGTTGCTACCGTGGAGTTCGTCATCGTCTTGGTTTGCCATTGCGTGGCCAGAGCACAAAGAACAATGCTCGTACACGTAAGGGTAAGAAGAAAACAGTTGCTAACAAGAAGAAAGCAACTAAGTAATTAACTGTTTAAATTGAAGCAAGAAATGGCAAAGAAAACAGTAGCAGCAAAGAAAAGAGTTGTTAAGGTTGATGGCGTTGGTCAGCTCCACGTTCATTCATCATTCAACAACGTGATCGTTACCATCTCGAATGGCGAGGGCCAGGTTATCTCTTGGTCTTCTGCGGGTAAGATGGGGTTCCGCGGTTCTAAGAAGAACACTCCATACGCAGCACAGATGGCTGCACAGGATTGCGCAAAGGTCGCTTTCGACCTCGGTTTGCGCAAGGTCAAGGCTTACGTCAAGGGTCCAGGTAATGGTCGTGAATCTGCTATCCGTACCGTAAACGGTGCAGGCATAGAGGTTACAGAGATCATCGACGTTACTCCACTTCCACACAATGGTTGTCGTCCAGCAAAACGTCGTCGTGTATAACATCTAAAAACTAAAAAGAAATGGCAAGATATACAGGACCAAAATCAAGAATCGCTCGTAAGTTCGGCGAGCCAATTTTCGGACCAGACAAGGCACAGGCACGCCGCAATTACGCACCTGGCCAGCATGGTAACTCGCGTAAGCACAAAACTTCTGAGTATGGCACTCAGCTCCGTGAGAAGCAGAAAGCTAAATACACTTACGGTGTACTCGAGAAACAGTTCCGCAACCTCTTCGTTAAGGCTCAGACAAAGAAGGGTGTCACTGGTGAGATTCTTCTCCAGATGCTTGAGTCTCGTCTTGATAACGTAGTTTACCGTCTCGGAATTGCTCCAACACGTGCGGCTGCCCGTCAGCTCGTTCTTCATCGTCACATTGTTGTTGATGGTGAGGTTGTGAACATTCCTTCCTATTCGCTCCGTCAGGGTCAGACTGTGGGTGTTCGCGAGCGTGACAAGTCGATGGTAGTCATCGCAGATGCTCTCCAGGGCTTCAACCATAGCAAGTACCCTTGGATTGAGTGGAACGAAGAGAAAATGGTTGGTACATTCCTTCATTTTCCTGAGCGTGCTGACATCCCTGAGAATATCAAGGAACAGCTTATCGTTGAGTTGTATTCAAAATAATAAGTGAAATTATGGCAATATTAGCATTTCAAAAACCAGGCGAAGTAGTAATGGTCGAGGCGGACGATTTCTATGGTAAGTTCGAATTCCGTCCACTTGAACCAGGCTTTGGTATTACTATCGGTAATGCTTTGCGCCGTATTTTGCTTTCCTCTCTTGAGGGCTTCGCTATCTCGTGCATAAAGATAGACGGTGTTGACCATGAGTTTGCAACTATCCCTGGCGTTATTGATGATGTTACAAATATCATCCTTAACCTCAAACAGGTGCGTCTCCGTCAGATTGTACAAGGAGCAGACGAAGAGAAGTTTGTCATCAACGTATCGGGTCGCGAGACTCTTTATGCTGGCGACTTCAACAATGTAATGCAGAATTTTGAGGTTCTTAACCCAGAACTCGTAATCTGTCGCATGGATCCATCTGCATCTTTCAATATGGAATTATCAATTGTCAAGGGTCGTGGCTATTTGCCAGCAGACGAGAATCCTCTCTCTCAGAACCCTGAGATTGGTGTCATCCCTATTGACGCAATCTTCACTCCTATCCGCAACGTGAAGTACACCCCTCAACCATATCGCGTTGAGCAGAAAACTGATTATGAGAACCTTGTGATAGAAATCAGCACAGATGGTTCTATTCATCCAAAAGACGCTCTCAAAGAGGCGGCTCGTATTCTTATCGAGCACTTCTGTCTTTTCTCCAACGAACTCTATTCTGTTGGCAACCTTTCAGGCAATGGCAATGGCATCGAGGAATTTAACGAGGAAGTACTCAGAATGCGTCAGTTGCTTAAGAAAAAACTTGTTGACCTTGACCTTTCGGTTCGTGCACTCAACTGCTTGAAGGCTGCTGAAATCGAGACACTTGGCGAGCTCTGCAAGATTAATCGCGGTGACCTCCTGAAGTTCCGTAACTTCGGTAAGAAGTCACTCACTGAGTTGGATGAAAAACTCGATTCTCTCGGTCTGACTTTCGGTATGGATCTTTCAAAATATAAACTTGATAAAGAGTAATTCAAAATGAGACATAATTGTAAATTCAATCATCTTGGCCGTACCGATGCTCATCGTCGTGCTATGTTGTCCAACATGGCTACATCGTTGATTATGCACAAGCGCATCACCACGACCACCGCTAAGGCAAAGGCGCTCCGCGTTTATATCGAGCCACTTTTGACCAAGGCAAAAGAGGATACCACGGCGAACCGTCGTCTTGTATTCCAGAAACTACAGAGCAAGGAGGCAGTCACTGAGCTCTTCCGTGAAATAGCAACTAAGATTGCTGACCGTCCAGGTGGTTACACCCGTATCCTCCGCACAGGTTTCCGTCTTGGTGATGCTGCAGAGATGTGCTTCATCGAGCTTGTTGACTACAACGAGAACATGCTTCAGGCTAAAACTGCCAAGAAGGCAACTCGTACCCGCCGCAGCAAGAAAGCAACTGCTGCCGCAACTGAAGAGGAAGCTCCTAAGGCTGAGTGATAATTCGAAAGAATTCTAATTTATAAAAGAGACGCACTCTGATTAGATGAGTGTGTCTCTTTTGTCTTGAATAATAAACAACACGGCAAATACATACATAGCATCTTTTCATGTAGCCTAACCAATGTCCGATATCTGACGGCATCAGGAATTATGTCGTCAACATACTGCACCAGCCGTATGAATGGCTGGCTACCAATATCAGATGCCTCTGGCATCATCACATAACCCCAATCCCTTCAGGGCTGATGACCGATTTGGAATAAAATGTGCGGGCACCCGAGGTGCCCGCACATTTCCTGTTGGTTTCATTTTGCATCCATATCACTTTAATTCATAGAGCGGTATGTCAGATTCCAATGTTATCTTCAATAGTCTGAACTTCCAATTGCTCACCTATGGAATATAAATAATCAGTCATCTCCGTATAGTCATCCACATTTACATTAGCAGCCTTAGCCGAAACCACAACTGTTGCAGGAATGACAATAACGCGCATTGCGATTGTTTCTGCATTGCCGGGTGCATCTGCAAGGCCAATACGACGGGTAAACCCAATGATCTTTGTTCCAAAGCAGACTGTGTACGAATAACTGATCAAACCAAGAGTTACAGGCCATGCATCATAAGCTTCGGCATCAGTATAGTAGTGAGACTTGCCATACACCAGTACAACATCGTTCTCATCTATGGTTTCAGGTAAATCTTTAACGCAATTAGCGTCTTCACCTACCGTAGCTGCAAATTGGATGTTGAATGTGTACATTGTGGACTGTTTTTCATTGTGCGTGTGGTTGATGTCGGCATACCCGTCATGAACGTGGTTGATGTCTGCATAGTCCTTGTCGCACGCAACAATCGACAGAATAACAAGCAATACCATTGCAAAGTTGAAAACTTTTTTCATAAAATTTGTGTTCAGTTGTCACATCGAACACGTCGGTTTATTTTCCGTGGCAATCCCCTACACGAAGAAACAAATATTCGGAAGAAACGTGGAACTGCGATGCCTAATGCTGAAATGGCATAACGTTTCTGGAATAGTCATAACCTTATTATCTCACCAGCACTTTCTGCGCAGGGCTGTTGCCCACCTGAACCAGATATACACCAGCAGCAGGCATTGTGTAGGATTTGCCGTCCACAGCCTCTTCCAAAACAATCGTGCGTCCTTGGATATCGCATATACGCAACATCTGTCCTTCGGTGCCATAAAGCATCACGGTCCCGTCCACAGCAAGTATTTCGCACTTGCTTTCTACCTCTTCGACGTCCACTATCGGGTCTGCACCTATGATGTTGGTAAACTCCCTCCAGGCATAGGCACTCTTATATTGGTTCACCGACCCCTTTGGTACAGTCAAAGGTACTCCCTTCCACACCTCTTCAAAGGCGTTGTTGTTTGCGACAGTGGGAGGAACGTCAGCATTGCAGGTAATGGCGGTGATATGGTCGCAACCAGAAAATGCTTTATCCTGGATTGAGTTTGCCCCGGTACCGATGGTCACGTCCGTGAGACCTTTGCAACCCTCGAAAGCAGACACTCCGATGGTAGTTACAGAATTGGGAATGGTCACGCCCGTAAGGCCGTTGCAACCATAGAAAGCATAAGTAGGTATTTTTGTCACATTTTTCCCAATGGTAAGCGAAGAGAGGTTCGTACAGCCTGTAAATACAGGATATAATGAATCACCCATATAGTCACAGTTTGTTGCATTAAACTCAACGCTCGTGAGAGCACTGCAACCATGAAAAGCCCAATTTCCGATAGCAGTCACCGAATTAGGAATGGTCACGTTCGTAAGGCCTGTACAACCCTCGAAAGCCGAAACGCCGATGGTAGCAACTGAATTGCCGATGGTAGCACTGGCAAGGCCTCCGCAGTTACGGAAAGCCCAATCACCGATGGTAGTTACAGAATTGGGAATGGTCACGCCCGTAAGGCCGTTGCAACCATAGAAAGCATAAGCAGGTATTTTTGTCACATTTTTTCCAATGGTAAGCGAAGAGAGGTTCGTACAGCCTGTAAATACAGGACATAATGAATCACCCATAAAATCACAGTCTGTTGCATTAAACTCAACGCTCGTGAGAGCTCTGCAACCCTCGAAAGCCCAATTTCCGATAGCAGTCACCGAATTAGGAATGGTCACGTTCGTAAGGCCTGTACAACCCTCGAAAGCCGAAACGCCGATGGTAGCAACTGAATTGCCGATGGTAGCACTGGCAAGGCCTCTGCAGTTACAGAAAGCCCAATAACCGATGGTAGTCACCGAATTGGGAATGGTAACGCTCGTGAGACTTCTGCAATCATAGAAAGCATTATCTCCGATGGTAGTCACCGAATTGGGAATGGTAACGCTCGTGAGACCGTAGCAATCCCCGAAAGCAAAATAGCCTATGGTAGTCACCGAATTGGGAATGGTAACGCTCGTGAGACCGCTGCAACCATAGAAAGCATAAGCAGGTATTTTTGTCACATTCCCTCCAATGGTAAGCGAAGTAAAGCGTGTACAATTTGAAAATACAGGTTCTGATAAACTGCCCATATAGTCACAGTCTGTTGCATTAAACGCAACGCTCGTGAGATTTATGCATTTATGGAAAGCATAACCTCCGATAACAGTCACCGAATCAGGGATGGTCACGCTCGTGAGACTTCTGCATTCATCGAAAGCATTATTTCCGATGGTAGTCACCGAATTGGGGATGGTCACGCTCGTGAGACCGCTGCAACTCCAGAAAGCATTATATCCGATAGAAGTCACCGAATTGGGAATGGTCACGCTTGTGAGATCATCACACCTATAGAAAGCATGATCTCTAATCGAAGTCACCGAATAGGATTCTCCTCCATAACTGACTGTGGAAGGAATAGTCAAAGAACCTGTTGGTTTGTCTGTACTCCAATATATATCATAATTAGGGGGAGGCTGTCCGAGAACTACCACTAAGGAAATAACTTTGAAGACAACATGATTTCCTTGTTGTTTTATGTATATTTAACACTTTAAATTTCTGTATGTCAATTATTTATTGTACCTTTGTAGTCGAAAAAGATAAG